>NZ_JAESPJ010000027.1:0-53923 GCF_016806945.1 Capnocytophaga genosp. AHN8471 | reverse complement strand
TTAGGTATAATTTATATTATAGGAACTACTAATGGCAAACGAAATTGATATAAGTGAAAACGAACTCTTTAAACAATCTGAAGATGTTTTTACGCTTTTACTAAAAGATCACACTACCCAAAAGAATATCTTTTGGGCTACAGATAGTTATGCCGCTAAAGGAGAAGGGTACACCTATTTTGATACCATTACTACAGAACATATTACGGGTGAAAATGGCAATGTGATACGCCCCAGAGCTATCAAATCAAAAGAAGAACAAACTGAACGCACTAAAGGAATGGCAGAAGTATTTACCCCATCGTGGGTGTGCAACGCTCAAAATAATTTAGTAGATGAAGTGTGGTTTGGTCGTAAAGAGG
Source organism: Capnocytophaga genosp. AHN8471 (assembly GCF_016806945.1). Taxonomy (NCBI): domain Bacteria; kingdom Pseudomonadati; phylum Bacteroidota; class Flavobacteriia; order Flavobacteriales; family Flavobacteriaceae; genus Capnocytophaga; species Capnocytophaga genosp. AHN8471. Next base: position 53,561 of record NZ_JAESPJ010000027.1, on the reverse strand, counting down.
TTTTTAATATTGAAAATACTGAAAAACACACTTGGAAAGCAGTAAAAGCTCCTATCACTTTCCCTGAAGGAAAAACGTGGAAGGATTATGTACGTGCTACCCGAATAGAGTTAAGTTGTGGAGAAGCCCCCTACTTGGTAAGCCGTTATGACACGACTACAGGTGTATATGTTCCTCTTGAACAACGTATAGGAATGCTCGATCGCAAACTCAGGATAATTTCAGAAAATACAACCTCTTCAGGCGAATGGCTTGAAATGGCACAAGAGGCTTATAAAAATATTTACGGATTTGAATGGCAAGGTGATAACTTACTATTAGCTCGGGAAGCATTATTAGTTTCATTCATAGAGTATTACGAAGCTAAGTTTGGTAAGCGCCCTTTAGAAAAATCTATTAAATACATTGCTTACATTATTTCTTGGAATTTATGGCAAATGGATGGACTTAAAGGAGTTATACCTTGTAGCTGTAAGCATAACATTACAGAAATAGGATTTGATATATATGGACAACAAGAAAAAAGAAGAATTACTTGTAATGGTTGTCAAAAAGAAATATTCAAAGAACACAATGGTATTTACTGCCTTATAAAAGATTGGGGTAGCAAAGACCCTGACACAGGTAAAAGCAACCGAAAAATAAGATTTATTGATTTGATTAAATAATATAAATTATCGGTGCAAAATTACACATAATTTGCTAATTTCCAAACTTCTCAATTTGCTAATTTCTCTATTTTCTCTCGTTCTTCGCTATAAGGAATTTCGCATTGTAGGGCTTTTTGAAAGAGTTGGTGAGCTGTGAAGGTGTCACCTTGAGCTTGGTAGACTTTTCCTAAGAGGTAATAGGCTTTCCAATAATGAGGATTAAGAGCAGTGATGTGTTTTACTTTGTCTATGACTATAGGGGTATGCTCGCGCAAATGGTTTTCTATTTGTTGTTCTAACCCTCGGTAGGCTTCGTAATCTTTGAAGGCTTGGCTATAGAGAAAGGGGTCGGCAGGAATGTTTAAAGAGGAGTTTTGAGGGTAGGGCGTGTGAGAGGAGTAGCTGCTACCAGAGAATATCTGTTTCAAATCGTAGGCTACAAAAGTACCTAACTGATAAGGGGCTGTCGATACCCATACCAAGCGCTCTTGTGGTTTGAAAATAACCGCGTGATGTGCTAAGAGTTGGTTGAGAGCTTTTTCATTGCCATAACCTATAGAATCGCCGTGTAGCCCTTCAGTACTACGCAAAAGAGCAGCCATTTTTGAAGGAGTTAGTTTAGGTTCTTGTGTTAGAAACTCCTGCATTTTGGCATAGCGATAGGCTGAGTGTGAGGTATTTATTTGTTTGAGATTCTTTTTGTCGGTTTTATAAGGTTCACTTTGGAAATGGTTGGCACAGACCACAGCATTAGGAGCTTCGTATACTCCAAACTTTTTGGGAGAGACTTCAATAATCACCGCTTTGCCATCGGCGGCACTACCTACCATTATAGCCTCGGACACAAAGACTTTGCGCTTTTTGGCAATAGCAATCGCCTCGTCTATATTTTTAGCATATTGCAAAATCTCACGACAGAGGAGTGAAATGGGGGTACGAGCTTTAAGAGGAATAGACGATTTCCCAGCATTGATAGTAACTGTAAGTCCTTTGAGATTCATACCCGAAAGCACGCCTATCATTCCGCCCCAAGCGTAACTCATAAAGGGAATACCTTCCTCAGGACGCACAAAGCGGACAATCTTTTCGGTAGCAAAATCATCGGAGAGGTAAAAATCGAAATTGCGACCAATGAGCAGCTGACCGTCTTCAGTTTTATCACCCCAAACTGCTAATGATGAACAACCTACAAGCATCAAATCTTGCAAAGCGTGCCCCAAATCGTGGGCTGAATGCAAGTAGAGCGTACGCTGATAAGCAGGGGCTAAGTAGTTGAAAATCGTATCGGAGTATTGGGCTTGCCCCCATAATTCCTGCTTAAAAGACGGAATTATACAATTATTGATATCACGGTTGAACCATTTGATGAACTTGCGCAAAAAACGCTGTTTGCGTTCAGAAGGTACAAAGTGGTTCAGCTTGGTGAAGAGCAAACTGTCTTGACGGTGGTACAGAGGTAGCGTAAGAGCCCCTGAATTGAGTCCTAATTGATAGGGATTTCCCGAAAGGTAGAGTTCCCACAAACCTTGTTGGTTTTTAGCAATATAGTTATCACCAAAATACCGCAGCGAGTCATTTATTGCGGTAATTTGAGGTTTCTGGTACGGATAGGCTACCTCAGGCGGTGTGATTTTCTTGTAGAAAATACCGCAGGAAGTAAGGGTAAAAAGTAAGAGGTAAGAGATAAGAGATAAGAGTTTGAGATGTTTCATTCTTTTATAAAAATAGCCAATGAGTCAATAATGGTATTGATTCATTGGCTAATTTATTGATAGTTATTAGGATACTATAACAATTTATTTTTAATCAAATATTCGGCGATTTGTATAGTATTTGTGGCAGCACCTTTGCGGAGGTTATCGGCAACGACCCAAAGATTGAGTGTATTAGGTTGTGACTCATCGCGACGGATACGCCCTACAAACACATCGTCTTTGCCGTGAGCGTACAAAGGCATAGGGTAAGTATTGGTTTCGGTATTATCTTGCACTTTGATACCTGCTGATTGCGCTAAGAGAGTGCGTACTTCATTTATATCAAAATCGGTTTTGAGTTCTACATTCACTGCTTCGCTGTGACCACCTACTACCGGTATACGTACGGCTGTGGCTGTAACGGCAATACTATCGTCGCGCAATATTTTTTTGGTTTCACGCACGAGTTTCATTTCTTCTTTAGTATAGCCATTCTCCTCAAACACATCGCAGTGCGGAATAGCATTGCGGTGAATTTGGTAGTGATAAGCCATTTCACCTTTTTCGCCTTTGTACTCGTTCTCTAACTGACGTACCGCTTTCACCCCTGTACCCGTAATCGACTGGTAAGTAGAGACTACCACGCGCTTGATGCCGTATTTGCGTTGCAAAGGAGCTAAAGCAACGAGCATTTGGATAGTAGAACAATTGGGGTTAGCGATAATTTTGTCGTCTTTGGTAAGGACATCGGCGTTGATTTCGGGGATTACCAATTTTTTGGTAGGATCCATACGCCAAGCCGAAGAGTTATCTACCACAGTAGTACCTACTTGAGCAAACTTAGGCGCCCATTCTTTAGAAACAGAAGCACCTGCTGAAAAGAGGGCTACATCGGGTTTGAGTGACACGGCTTGTTGCAAGCCAATCACAGTATATTCAGTGCCTTTAAAGACGATTTTTTTGCCTACTGATTTTTCTGAGGCTACAGGAATTAATTCGGTTACAGGAAAATTGTGTTCTGCAAGTACTTCTAACATTACATTACCTACCATTCCGGTAACGCCTACTACAGCTACTCTCATATATTTTAGTATTTAGTTTTTTTTAGTATTCTACGAATTTTGTGTTTTTCACAGAAAAGCAATGTATAAAGATTGCTTTGATAATCAAAGTAATTTCAATATTCTTTCTATCCAAAAGTTATCATTAGGAGAAATAATAATCACTTTAAAACCATATTGTTCTGCTTCACTTTGCACACCTTGAGCATCATCTATATGAAGGTCGAAACCAAAAGCTTTAGGATATTTGGAAGCGCTAATTTTCAAAGACTGTAAAGTGTGCTCATTTTCTTTTTGGGTGATTATTTTCCCTATTTTGATGCCATAATATCGAAACATTCGTCTTATATAGGATTTACTTCTCAGCGAAGTAGTGTAGATATGCACCTCATTACCTTGAGATTGCAGTGTTTTGATAAGAGTTTTCGTCCCTTTGCGGATAAGCTCTATTCCCAATAACTTCGCCCACCACGATCTTTTTTCAGTAGGAAATTCATTATTGTAAGGAATAAGTGTCCCGTCTAAATCAAAACTTATCTGCATTGCTATTGCCAATCCCTATTTCTCCAATGCTTGTTTGAAATCTTGAATCAAATCCTCGGCATCTTCAATCCCCACAGCTACGCGGATAAGGGTGCGCGTAACACCACGTGCCACTTTTTCTTCTTCTGGAAATTCAGTGTGAGTGAGGGTACTGGGGTGAGTTACTAAGGTTTCTACACCGCCTAAACTCACTGCAAAAAGAGCTACTTTCAAACTCTCGAAAAAAGCTTTGGCTTTAGCTTCACTCTTTACAGTGAACGAAAATACCGACCCACCTCCCGAAGCCTGACTTTCGTGCACAGCTTTGCCTTTGTTATGCGCCTCAGTAGGGTAATACACTTTCTCTACTTCGGGGTGAGAGCGCAAGAAATCAAGAAGTTTAAGGGTATTTGCTTGGGCTTTTTCAACTCTTAGTTTGAGGGTTTTCATACTGCGAAGTAGCAACCAACTATCGAAAGGTGAGAGAATTGCCCCTATAGCTACTTGGGCAAAACTTATTTTCTCGGCAAGATCATCGCGATTCACCACCACAGCCCCTGCGATAATATCGTTGTGCCCCCCGAGAAACTTGGTTGCACTGTGTAGAACGACATCTACCCCTAACTCTAAAGGGCGTTGTAATACGGGCGACATAAAAGTATTATCAACCATTGAAAGCAGGTTGTGGCGTTTAGCGATAGCTACCACGCCGCGTATATCGGTAACTTCTAAAAGGGGATTGGAAGGAGTTTCTATAAAAATAGCTTTGGTATTAGGACGCACAGCGGCTTCTATCTGTTGTAAATCGGTAGTATCTACAAAGGTTGCCTCGAAGCCAAACTTGCGAAATATATCGTTGATAATGCGGTAAGTACCTCCGTAAATATCTAAACTAAGCACAAAGTGATCACCTGCCTCAAACATTGTAAACACCGAAGAAGTCGCTGCCATCCCTGAAGAAAATCCAAATCCGTGTTTGCCATTTTCTAAAAGAGCAATCATCGTTTCGAAATCTTTGCGGGTGGGGTTAGACACGCGAGAGTACTCAAATTCTTGCCACTCGCTATAGGTTTTAATGGGAAAAGTAGTCGCCATATTTAGGGTACTTCCCCAGTTTTCAATGCCTTTTTCAGGGGTTCTCACTCCGTGAATCGCTTTAGTTTCAAACTTCATATTTTCTGTTATTTACAAAAACAGCGACAAAAGTAAGAATATTTTATCAATTACCAAATTTTTATCATTAGAGAGAAAGAAAAAAATATCAATCACTTATCGCTAAACATCAATTATTTTACTACCTTTGTGCCCTGATGAAAAAAATATTTCTATTTGCATTCGTTCTCTGCCTTATAGCTTGCAACAAAAAGCAAGCAATTCCTGAGGCTATGTACTTTTGGAAAACGAACCTTTCGTTTACCGAAAGCGATAAAGCGTTCTTAAAAGAACACGCTATAAAAAAAATCTATGTGCGCTATTGTGACGTAGGGCTTAGAGATGAACAAGCCGTGCCCATCGCCCCCATAGAAATCGATACCCTTAGCACGCGCGGATTGGCAATTGTACCTGTAATCTACATCAAAAATGAGGTGTTTGATGATATAGCAACAGCACAATATGCTCCGCAACGTTTTTGGGGAACAGAAACGCTCAGCGAAAATGTGACTAAGTATATTGAGCAAATCAACAACTATTATCATCTCACTGTAAATGAGGTGCAGTTTGATTGCGATTGGACGCTCAACACTAAGGAGTATTACTTCAACTTTCTCAAGCATTTCAAAGAAAAAAATCCTGATTTACAACTCTCAGCAACCATACGCTTGCATCAAGTAAAATACAAAGATGACACGGGCGTACCCCCCGTAGATTACGGGGTGCTGATGTACTACAATATGGATAAAATCACCGCCACGGGAGCTAACTCTATCTACAATCGCGCAACTGCCAAACGCTATATCGGTTCACTAAAAAGTTACCCTTTACAGCTGAATATCGCCCTACCAATGTTCTCTTGGGGGGTACATTCAGTACGCGGTGAGGTGGTGAATTTGGTTAGCGGACTTACTTCTGCTGAAATCAAAACTCTTAAAGACGTAGTCGCTACCGATATTCCTAACGTTTATGAAGTAAAAACACAAACCTACTACAAGGGACGCCTTTGGCAAGCTGGCGACCGCATCAAAATAGAGGAAGTAACCGATGCTGAGCGCCAAGAAATGCAGGACGATTTGCTAAAAAATATGAAAACAACACCCAAAGAACTGATTTGGTTTAGGTAAAAAACAACCTACAAAAATGACACAAAAACGAATTATCAAATTAGCTTTTTGCCTCCTTACTTCGATAGCAGGAATAGGAGTGTATTTGTACGCTTGCGGATGGTTTCCGCCTGATTGGTATGTCACTAACTCGGCATTCTCACCTGAGGTTACTGTACCTAAGGGAGTATACAACAGTCTGTTTTACAGCGTAGAACACAGTTTCAACGGCTATGTAGGATTTGATTCCGACCGTTATACTGAAGATGATTTAGCCGACTGGTGTGCTTATGTAGGCAAGGCGATGCCTCGTGAGCAAATTCGCCATTTGATGTATGACAAAGAAGTGATTGACGAAGTTTTACAACTAAAACATTCTAAAAAAATCACCGATAAACGGGTGCAGAACTTCCTTACTTTTTTAGAAATTACTCGTGGCAATGAGGTGATTACAGGCAGTAGCTATTACGACCCTTGGGATTACGAGAACAGAAACTACCAACGATTGCAAAATACTGAACCTCAGCGTGTAGAAGCACTCTACCGCAGCCTAACCTCTGATGCTTTTTTTGCTAATCGTATATGGTTTCAAGCCGTGCGTTTGAAATTCTATTCAGAAAACAGAAGTTCCGTAATTCCTTTCTTTGAAGAAACAGCAGCTTCCCAACCTAAAAACTCGCTCTACTACCGCGCTATGCACTATGTAGCAGGAGCTTATATAGCCGAAAAACACTACCCTCAGGCTAATGTACTCTTAGCCGAAATATTTGATACCACTCCCGAATTAAGAACGACAGTAGGGTATGATTATCGTCCGTTACCCGATAGAGAAATTGCACAAATCGCCCAAAAACTCTCTCCTGGTGTACAATGTGCCTTATGGGCAATGCAAGGTTTCTACACGAACAACGAGGCTAATTGTTTGCTAAAAATCCTCACTATCGACCGCCAATCACCTCACGTTGAGTTCTTGCTCACCCGCTTTATAAACAAAATGGAGTACAAACTCAATATATTCGACCGATATGGCGATGATTTAAAATCTATCAAAGCCTATCATCAGCACGCTCGCAAAGTGAGCACCCAAGTTTTCCCTACCGACTGGCTATTGCTCTTAGCCCGTGAAGGCGACCGACTTTCCAATCCCTTTTTATGGAAAGTAGCAGGGGGATATGTAGCAATGTTTAGAGGTGAATTTTCTTTGGCACGTCAGCTTTTGCAAGAAGCCGAAAAATACGTTGAGGGTAACGAGCAAAAAAGTCAGTTGTACCTCTTACAAGCGATGAACGAAGTATCGAGTTTGCAACACATTGATGCTGCTACCGAAAAACAGCTGACTCTACCTATGCAGCGCGTGTGGAACAACCTCTATTTCTACCGCGACGACGATTTTTGTTACGATGGTTCTTTAGTGTATGACAAGTACAAAGCCGAATACCTCAATTACCGCAAATTTACTAACGATTTGCGCTATGATTATGCCTTTACCTTTATGCGTAAATACCTCCGAGTGCTCTATCAGGCACAAGGCAATGCCCTAATGGCTGAACTCACTCACCCCAAACGCGGTTTTTTCATCAGTGAAGCTAACTATAAGGCTTTTGACGAGCTAACTCACGACCCTCACAAAACCGACTGGCAGGCACTTTGGCTCAACTATTACCCTTATACCAAAGGCGATATATACGAGTGTCGTGGAATTTATCTATTCCGCCAAGACCGCATAGACGAGGCGCTGGCATTGTTTGAGAAAATACCTTGGGAAACTCGCGGTGCAGAATATGATTGGGGAAAAGACATATTAGTGAATAAAAAGCGCTGCTTGAGTGAGCAAACCTTAGCCGTCAGTCCGTTTAAAGGAGGAGTGTATGATATGTATTACTACGATTATATCACCCCTCCTCGTGTGGAATACACTAAGATTTCCTTCTTGCGCAAAGCCAAGCAACTAAAAGACCGTATAGCGCAAGGTAAAGATGTATATCACAGCGCCATACAATTAGGTAACGCTTTTTGTAACACCTCGTTTTACGGCGTTTCTCGTCAGTTTTACCACAACGAAATCATAGGCGAATGGAGTGCTTTAGGACTTGAAAACAAAGAGAACTACGCCCCTCTTTTGGATATGACCGCTGCTAAAAAGTATTTTCGGATTGCTCTTACAATGGCAAGCACTGATGAACAGCGCGCTGAAGCTGCCTTCTTGCTTGGAAAAGCCGAACGCAACGAGTACTTCGCTCAGTTGAATCATTACGACATCCCTGAGAAAAAACGAAAATGGGTAGATCAATGGGAAGGTTTCCACATACTCGCCAAATACCCTAACACTCAGTATTATAAAGAAGCCATTAAGGAATGCGGTTGGTTTGCAGATGTTGTATACTTGTATAATGATTAAATGATTAGAAATAAGCACTATGCTTGTAAGCCGTATTTGGCTGTATGAAGAAAAAGTATTACTTTTGCGATATTAATCAGCAATTATCAACTGTTAATCAATATGATAAAAAGAAAAATTCACAATATATAACAATAAAAAAACTCAACAAATGAAAAGAATATTTATTTTACTAATAGTAGCAGTAGCTACTTTAACGAACAATGCTTGCGGAAAGAAAGACGATTCTAATAGCGTGCGACAACTCAATGCTACTGAACAAAAATTAGTAGGCAAATGGAAAGAAGCTAAGATAATTCAATTGGACGCACAAGGCAAAGAAATCACTTCTGAGGTAAAAAAATGTTACTCATTTGAGTTTTTTGCCGATGGCAAAGGAAACTGGTTACTTGATGAAGATGCTATTTGCCAAGATGGCAACAATTGGACAAAGAGAACTATAGAGTGGAAAGTAGAGAACAACACTCTCATACTCTTCAATTTAGATGGAGGAGAAAACTATCTAAAGTTCAATGGCATTGGAGGTCTTGAAATAGCTTCTATAAATGAAAATGTTTTTGAATTCTATATGCCTGTTTCAGAAAACATAAAAGATTTTTATGACCCAAAAATGGATAAACTTATGTACCATTACGAAAGAGTAAAATAAATATAGTAAGCGTTTAATATTGAAGCTGTTTAAACTTTTCCTATAATAAAGTAAAAGTTCCCGAAAATTAGTAATTTTGTGTTTGAGAAAGAAAACACCAAAATTCAGGAACTTTAGGCAAAGATACAATAAATAATTGGATTATTGTAGAAAAGAGGAATTAGCTTCAATAATCAAGCGCAATCAGATGTTTATTTTGATGAAGTGTTGTACAAAAATAGCTTTAAGATTAAACAAGCAAATAGTTGGATTGATGGATATAAAGGTTTGATAATGAGATATGAGTATCTTGATATAACTTGGATTGGAATGCTCCTATTAGGGTTTATCTGCAAATTCCTCAAAAAAGTTTAAACACGTTTATTAAAAAATATCAATTATTAAATCGTTAAAATATGTATACCATAAATTTACAAACCCCACAGTTTTTAACCGATTCTAATGGAAATTCTTTAGCTCTAATCCCTGCTGACGAATATCGCGAATTATTAGCTTTAGTCGAAATGTATGAAGAATTAGAAGACATACGTTCCGTACGTGAAGCTAAAGCTGACCCATCGCCAGCTGAACCTATTGACGTTGTGTTTAAACGAATGGAAGCTTACAGAAAAAAAAAAAAAAATGGAATCAGTTAAGAATCGAATGAAAAAACACCTAAAACTCATCATTAGCCTTAGTACCGCTACAATAGTAGGCATTGGCACTTACCTCTACGCTTGTGCCGATGGAGGTTGGTACTACCTCTACAACTCAGTATTCTCCCCCGAAGTTACTGTAAATAAAACTTCTTATACCCCTCTCTACTTAGAAGAAGAAAATCTTTTCTACGGCGATTACGACACTGATTCCCAAGGAAATTTATCTTCGTCCGACCTCGATAATTGGAAGCAATACCTCGGCAAAGATTTTTGGGCAGAAGGTATTCAATATTTTATGTACAACAACAATGCCCTTGCCGATATTCGCAAGTACAACGATGCACCCGACAAAAGTAGTGTGCGACTTTCTCAGCACACTCCTAAAACCCAAAGCGCACGCCTTACCAACTTCTTTGCTCTTTTAAATATCGCTCGTAACAACGAATCTATCACTAACAACACCGAAAACGCTTGGGATTACGAAAAACGCAACGTACAATATACCCAAAACAGCCAAATAGAAAAAGCTGAAAAACTATATCAAAAAGCAGTTGCTAATAAAGATACTTTCTTCGCCAACCGTATGTGGCTACAGGTGATGCGCCTCAAATTCTACTCCACTAACCGCAGTACTGTAATTGCTTATTTTGAGCAAACCAAAGCTGCCCAGCCGAAAAACAGTGTCTATTACCGCGCGTTGCACTATGTAGCAGGGGCTTACAAATCACAGAAAAACTACGCCAAAGCTAATGCGCTCTTGGCAACACTCTTCAACGAAGTGCCTAAATTGCGAAAAACTGTTACTTTTGAGTACCGCGCCCTCACCGATAGTGAGACCGAAAAAATAGCCGCTCCCCTTTCTAAAGCCGAACAATGTGCTCTCTGGGCAATGCAAGGCTATTACAGCAAGGAAGAAGTAGCTATCCAGAAAATACTGCACATCGACCCTAAATCACCCCACATCGATTTTCTCCTCACCCGCTATATCAACCGCATAGAGGGTGTGGTAAATAAGTTTGGTGATCTCTATCAAAACCAGCCTCTTACAAACACTAATGCTTATCACCAATACACTCACAAGGTGGCAACCCAAGATTTCAAAACTGATTGGCTACTGCAAACCGCTCGTGAAGGAAAAGTGGGAAATCCTTATTTGTGGAATGTAGCAGCAGGCTATGTTTCGATGTTCCGCAATGAGGCTACCACTGCCAAAGAGTTTCTCAAAAAAGCTGATGCCGTTGCCAAAAACGAAAAACAAAAAGTACAAGTGCGCATCATCGATGTGATGAATGATGTTACTGCGCTACAACAAATCACTGCTGCCGACGAAGAACGCCTCACTAAAAAAGTAGAATGGATGTGGCAATCTGCGCTCCTTAAAGAAAGTGAATACAAATCGGCTTTGCGCTCTCGCTATGCTTTTGATTTGGTACGCAACTACCTTTCAGCGCTTTACAATGTGCAAAAGAACTTGGTAATGAGTGAAATCACTTGTCCAAAAGATGGTTTTTATGAAAACAACAACCATTCAGCAGCTATTGAAAAATTCTTGTTAAAAACAAACAAAACCCCTTGGGAAGCCTTTTGGGCAAAAGAATACGCATTTACTTTAGGGGAAATCTACGAAAGTCGCGCTATCTATGCTTTCTATAAAGATGACCTTGATAAGGCAATCGCCGAAATGAAAAAAATACCTCTTGAAAGCCAACAAGTATATGATGAACAAGCTGAAAAAATGGTGTCCAAACAGCTAAAACTGAGTGAAAGCTCACTGCCTGCTAATCCGTTTAACGGTTATATCCAAGACTGTCACGATTGTGAACACGCCAAAAAGCGCACCCCTTACACCAAAATCTCTTTCTTGCAAAAAGTGAAAGAAATGGAGGAAAAACTTGCAAAAGGTGAAGATATGTACAACAACGCACTCCTATTGGGCAATGCGTTCTACAGCGCTTCCTATTTTGGCAACAGCCGCGCGTTCTACTACAACGATATTTTAGGGGAAGCAGGAGGCTTTTTTGTAAATGCTCAGAATATGAATATGCTACTCAATATGACCCACGCCAAAAAATACTACCAAATCGCTCAGCAACACGCTTCTACCGATGAACAACGCGCTAAAATAGCCTATATGCTTGCCAAAGTAGAACGCAATGAGTTTTACAACAAACAGTACTATTCCGAAGGTAAAATATACGGTGTAAGTCCTTGGGAGAACGAAATTGCTTTTAAGGATTGGCAAGGCTTTAAAGAACTCCGCAAATATCCTCATACCCAATATTATAAGGATGTTATTCGCGAATGCGGATACTTCAGAAAGGTAACAGGTAACAAGTAACAGATAATGAATAAAATTGATTTTATACTACTGATTATTTTAGGTTTTGGCTTAGTACGTGGCTTTATGCGCGGACTTATTATTGAGATGGCATCTCTTTTGGCTATTGTGGTGGGCATCTATGGAGCAATACACTTTTCGTTCTTTACTGCCTCACTCTTAGACAAGATACTCCCTGCCGAAAAACAAACTTTAGAGGTCGTTGCCTTTGGGATAACCCTCATCGTATTGGTATTGGGCGTAATGCTTTTGGCAAAAATACTTACCAAAATGATCAAAGCTGCCGAACTCGGTTTTCTCAATCGATTAGGAGGTGCTTTGTTTGGTTTGCTAAAATCTATTGTGATTGTAGGCTCAATCTTTGTATTTTTAGAGCGTACTTTTCAAACCGAAAAATGGCTTTCTACTTCAGCCCTCAGCGACTCATTGCTCTACAACCCCGTAAAGAGCGTTAGCCAAGTGGTGTATGCCAATGTATTTCCCGATAAAGAAGCAGGGGAAGTGAAAAGTGAAGAGTGAAAAATTACAACATACTAATACATAAAACATTATGAAAAAAATCCTTTTATTATCTCTTGCTATTCTCGCTATTACAGCTTGTGAGCGCAAAACTGCTGCCGATGTCTATAAAGGCGTTCAGGCAACCCGCCCCGCTACCGATAAAAACGGGAATCCTATTGAGGGTTTAGCCGTTGATTCACTGCAATTTGAAACCGAAGTGCGCAGTGTACTCCCTACCCAACACCCTCAGTACCGACTTACACCCGTTTTCAAAGTAAATTACAGATACGGCGATCGCTCTGTAGGCGAATCTCAAAAACTCAGCAATTATAGCTATAGCTACAGCGATAGTTATTACGCACGCCACAACAATGGCAACAACTGGAATGGCAATATCGTGGCAGGTTTTGAAACCATTTATGGCGACGAAATGGTGAACGTATCCCTCTTTGACATAGAAAAACAAGAGCAGAAACTGTTCTTTGAAAAACCCGTACTCATAGAAAATGTTTACTATCCTTCGGCTACTCGCGATACTTTGCAAAACAAAAACGTGAACCGCAACTTCTATATGATTTCTTGCTACGACGAGGATACCGATAAAGATGGCTACTACACCCGCGTCGATTTACGTCGGTTTTACCTCTATCAGTTGGACGGTACTCGGGTGAAAGCCCTTATTCCTAAAGAATACGGCGTCATAGGCTCCGATTACGATGGGATGAACGATGCGCTCTACGTTTATGCGCGTTTAGACAGTAACCAAAATGGCACTATCGACCCTAAAGAGCCTAAACACATCTTCTTAATCGATTTGAAAAAGCCTGAAACTACGGCGTTGTTATACAAGTAAATGGAAGGATTGGTATACAAATCTACGGGCAGTTGGTATATGGTGAAGGACTTGGCAACAGGTCATTTTCACGACTGTCGCATCAAAGGAAAATTCCGCCTAAAAGGCATCAAGAACACGAACCCCATAGCGGTGGGCGATCGGGTGGTATTTGAATTGGAAGAAGACAGAGGGATCATTACCGAAATAAACCCTCGTGACAACTATATCATCCGCAAATCGGTGAATCTCTCCAAACAAACTCACATTATCGCATCGAATATCGACCTCGCTTTTTTGGTGGTAACACTCAACAATCCACCTACTTCCACTACCTTTATCGACCGTTTTTTGGTTACTGCCGAAGCCTATAGTATCAAAACTGTACTGCTTTTCAACAAAGTAGATACTTATAATGAAGATGAACTCGCCGAAGTGAAATACCTCGCCTCAGTATACCGCAAGGCTGGTTATGAGTGCATTGGCATTTCGGCTACTACAGGCAAGAATATCGACAAGGTAAAAGCGGCTATGGAAGGCAAAACTTGTGTAGTATCAGGACATTCTGGCGCTGGCAAATCTACCCTTATCAACGCTATCGACCCTCATTTGCACCTCAGGACTGCCGCAATTTCTCAGCTTCATCAGCAAGGACAACACACTACTACCTTTGCCGAAATGTTCGACCTCCCCTTTGGAGCGCGCATTATCGATACCCCAGGTATCAAAGGCTTTGGAATGGTAGAAATAGATAACAACTCACTAACCGACTATTTTCCAGAGTTCTTCGCTCTCAAACACCATTGCAAATTCAACAACTGTCTCCACACCGATGAACCCCAATGCGCTATAAAAGAAGCCTTAGAACGCGACGAAATCGCTTGGTCGCGCTACAAAAGCTATCTGCAAATCCTTTCTGGAGATGATAATGTATATAGAGAAGAAAACAATCAGTAGGATATGAGAAATAATTTCGACCTCATTAGTGAACTTATCGACAACCGCCTTGCTGCTATAAGCAATAAAGCGGATAGAGAACAATTGTTTTTCTTCGTCTTTTTGTTACAACGCAAAAAAGATATTGAGGAACTGCATAAAAGTACTCATATCGTGAAAATGTATCAGATAAAAGACCGCAAATCGTTATTGGCTAAAAAAGACGAGATTGTAAAACTCTGTGAGGTTTTCCAATGTAGAGCAATGATCAATCTCAATCCTAAGAGTTATAAAAATGTAGCTTTTGATATGCTCAAACGCCTCCCCGATTTGCTACAGCAAGAACACTATGCACGTGTAGAAAAACTGTTTGCCTCCTGTGTAAGTGCTTCGGGTATAGGCAGTAAAAAACTCAAAAAGTACTGGATTATAGATATAGACATCGACACTTATCAGGTTGATATATCTCAAATAGAAGCACAAATCAAGATAGCGACTCCCGCAGAAGAAAATAAAATTGTAGCTCATATTCCTTCTAAAACAGGTATGCACCTCATCACTACCCCTTTTGATGTAACTCAAGTAACGCTACCTGCTTCCGTAGAGCTCAAAAAAGACTGCCTTACTAATTTGTTTATTTATTAAAATTCTTAAAAACATTTGCTTTTTAGCAACAGAATCAATACTTTTGCGGTGTAGTTTGTTAGGGAGGCAGGTTTTAGGGCTTAGGTGTCAGGTGTCAGGAATTAGAGCTTTATCAGAAGTTCTCTGAGTTTCTCCGAGAATTCAGAAGCTCCCAATAAAAAAATTTCAACTAAATATCAATTAACAACGAGTTAAAATGTAAAAGGTACTATTTCTTAACTCTTATCTCTTAACTCTTAGCTAAAAAAATGGAAAGCAAATTTAACATAGGACAACGTGTGTGGGTTTCTCCTCAACTCACAGGAAAACCCGATTGGGTAGAAGCAACCGTTACCGAAATAGAACAAAATCCTTTTATAGGAATTGTCATTGAAGTAAAAACGGACAATGGTGAATTATTCTTTGAAAAAGAAGATATGTTTACCCCCGTAGAAGAGGAAGAATTATGCACGCTATAGCTTTTGACTTAATAGTTTCTGAACTAAAGAAACATTATAAAGATCCATATCACAACGCTTATGCTGAAGTTAGGAAAGTACTTAAGCAAAATAATTTTTATTGGATACAAGGAAGTACGTATGCTACTGAAGGCGATTTGCGAACCCTTTTTCGTGCTATACAAAGCTTAAAAAATATCAAATGGTTTTGCCTTTCAGTAAGAGATATTCGCGCTTTCAAAATAGAAGACTACTCCGATTTTACTCAAGAATTTCAACTAAATATCAATTAATAACGAGTTAAAATATAAAGGTACCATTTCTTACCTCTTATCTCTTAACTCTTAGCTAAATAAAATGGAAAGAATAGCAAGTTTTTGTATTGACCACCTCAAACTGGAGCGTGGCATTTATGTATCGCGTAAAGACTATGTAGGCAACGAAGTGCTTACCTCTTTTGATATTCGTATGAAGCTCCCCTACCGTGAGCCCGTACTCGGCAGCCCCGAAATACACACTATCGAGCACCTCGCTGCTACTTGGTTGCGCAACAACCCCGAGTGGAAAGACAAGATTATCTATTGGGGGCCTATGGGCTGTATGACCGGTAATTACCTTATTCTCGCTGGTGACTATACCTCTAAAGATATCGCCCCCCTGATTACCGAACTCTTTGAGTATATCGCTAATTTTGAAGGTGATATCCCTGGTGCATCGGCTTTAGAATGCGGCAATTTCTACAACAACAACCTCCCTTTTGCTAAATACGAAGCTAAAAAATACTTAGAGGAAACCTTGTATCACCTCACCGATAAAAATCTGAATTATCCCAAGTAAAATATGAATATAATGATTTTACAAGAACCCACTTTTCTAACTGATAGACAAGGCAATACACTCTCGGCAGTTGTTCCTATTGAACAATACAACGAGCTTTTGAGAATTGCTGAATTATATGAAGAGTTAGAAGACTTACAACTCTATTACGAATCTAAAGCCGACCCAACTCCTGCTGAGCCTGCTGATATAGTATTTAAAAGAATAGAAGCTCGCCGTAAAATCATACTTTGTTAAAATATTTGAAATAATCCATTAAATCCGGTAGCAATAGCTACTAATCCGTGCACATCACAACTGACAATAGAAAATTATCCGTGTCAAAATTTGTGTGATTCGTGTAATCAGTGCGAGAAATTAAGGCAGCAAAGCTGCAAAAACATAAAACTATAAACAATGAATACACCCGAAAAATTATCTCTCTTGCGCTCTAAAATGCAAGAAAACCACATCGACGCTTTTGTGGTATTCAGCGCCGACCCTCACCTTAGTGAATACCTACCCAAAGAATGGCTCGAACGCGCTTGGCTCTCTGGATTTACAGGCTCTGCGGGTTTCGTGGTCGTTACCAAAGATAAAGCCGGCTTGTGGACGGACTCTCGTTACTTTGTACAATCGGCGATTGAGCTCAAAGGCTCTGGCATCGACCTCTTCAAAGACGGTGTAGAAGGTACCCCCGATTATGCCGATTGGCTCGTATCAGTACTTCCCGCTGGGGCTACTGTGGCACTTAACGCCTTGGCAACCTCTCACATCGCTTGGGAAAAACTACAAGCTACTTTAGCCGCTCACAATATCAAATTGGTACATAAACCTCTCATCGACCTTATCTGGACAAATCGCGAAAAAGACCCTCTTCATCACATTTTCGTACACCCCGATAAATGGGCAGGACAAACCGTAGCCGATAAACTCACCGCCATTCGCAAAGCAATGGCTACCCATCGCACTACCTTGCACCTTATCACTGCCTTAGACGATGTAGCTTGGACACTCAACCTCCGCGGTAGCGATGTGGCTTACAACCCTGTATTCCTCGGTTATATTGCTCTATCCGATAAAGAAGCGACCCTTTTTGTAGATAAAGCTAAACTCACCCCTGAGGTAGAAGCTCATTTGGCAGCAGCCAAAGTAAGCGTGCGTGCTTATGATGAGTTCTACAACTATTTGGCTACCGTAAAAGGACAAAATATACTCCTCGCTGCGAATACCAATCAGGCGATATTCGAAGCCCTCCAAAAGGACAATAAACTCGTGCAAGCTCCCGCTCCTGGCAACCTGATGAAAGCCGTGAAGAATGCTACCGAGCTCGAAGGATTCCGTACTGTAATGGTACGCGATGGGGTAGCAATGGTGAAGTTCCTCTACTGGCTCACCCACCAAGTAGGCAAAGAACCAATGACCGAATACAGCATTGGCAAGAAGCTACGCGACTTCCGCGCCGAAGGCAAGAACTTCGTAGGCGAAAGTTTTGGCAGTATCATTGGTTATCAAGGTAATGGTGCGATTGTACACTATTCAGCTCCTCAGCACGGCAGTAAAGAGGTACATCCTGAGGGTAGTATCTTGGTAGACTCTGGCGGACAGTATCTTGAAGGCACTACCGATATCACTCGTACCATTCCATTAGGCAAAGTAAGTCAGCAGTTTATAGACGACAGTACCCTCGTACTCAAAGGAATGATACAACTCGCAATGGTACAATTCCCAAGGGGTACTCGTGGCGTACAGCTCGATGCTTATGCCCGTATGGCACTCTGGAAAAACCACAAGGACTACGGGCACGGTACAGGTCACGGGGTAGGTAGCTTTATGAACGTACACGAAGGCCCTCAAAATATCCGCAAAGACCTCAACCCACAAGTGCTATTAGCGGGTATGGTATGCTCCGACGAACCTGGGGTATATCTCGAAAACCAATACGGTATTCGTCACGAGAACCTCATTACGGTGCGTGAAGTAGCGAGCAACGAGTTTGGCACTTTCTACGATTTCGAGACCCTCACCCTTTGTCCGTTTATGCCTTCAGGTATTAATGTGGCACTTCTCACCGATGTAGAACGCCAATGGCTCAATGCCTACCACAAAACCTGTGAAGAAAAACTCGCTCCTCTATTAGAAGGTGATGTAAAAGAATGGTTCTTGAGTTTGGTAAAACCGCTATAATGGCATAGTTGTTTTTTAATCATAATGAAAACTGCCCCAAGAAAGTATAAAACTTTTCAGGGCAGTTTTTTTATTATCGCCTTTGTATAGCTGCACTTTGCTAAAGTCCTTAGAATTTAACAAAATCTATTATTACGTTAAAAACAGTTAATCCCTTCATTCCCTTTTCATTGAAATATCCATAATTTAAAAGATTGAAAAATAACAAGTTTACAACTCTTTTGTTAAAAAGATAATAAGTTGCTATTTTTTTAACATTAAAATTTCCAAAAATGCATTTTTTTGTTAGGACGTAAAAATGTTAAAATTCTTCTTTTATTTGCTTTACAAAAAACCACTATCTACTTTTGTCGCAGAATTTTAATCTTATTTACAATGAGAAATGCAAGTTTAAAACTATTAGTACTGACATTAGTAGGATTATTTCTTACCAATTGCCAACGCGACGAAGTAGAGACAACTCCTAAAAAAGAAATTGTTACTACAAATGCCATCGATGATCTTGCTTCTGCTGTAAGTATAAATGAAGCTAAAACATTGTTTGAAACTGCCGAAACGCAAAAACAAACTTCTAATGCTTCTGCTCGCAGCAGTAAGTTATTCATTGAATTACCCCTATTGGGAAAACTTCTCTCAAGGAAAAACCCCTTTAGAAAATGTATATGCATCTGTACCCATAACGGTTGTGGGTACAGACGTAAATGCCGAAGTGCTCTTCTTAAAAGAAAATGGAACAACCAAACAATACCTTTTTGTAACTGATATTGATAGCTTGGCTTCTGATAAGCAAATTATCAATGCTGATTACTATCTATTTGATATTAAAGGTGTTTTTATTTCTGCTTTCAGAATGACTAACGGACTTATTAGTCATCACTTAACCCCTAAAAAGAAAGGCTCCTACCGCTGGGTATACAACCTTGAAAAAATGCAAACAAGTATGGCTTGGGGACTTGGAGGAGGTTTCAAAGAGAGATTAACAGATATTCTAATGGATGATATCCCTTCCGGAGGAGGAGAAAAACCGATACAATTAGAACCTGTTACTGTATATGGACATCGTAATACATATATTCCTCCTATTTATTTTATTCCTAACTACACTGTTTATCCAAGTTATGATAGAGAAGATAGATACCGAAATAAAGAACTCGGTATAGGAGGTAGAGGCAATAGCAATTACAGAGGGAACTCTAAAAAAGGGTCTTCTGATATAGGGGCAGACCTTACCAAAGTGAAAATGGACGGAGGCGATAACATCATCAATGAACTCAAAAACCCGTGTGCCAAAGCCCTTGTAGATAAGGCTCCTACCCTTGCTAACGACATCGCTACACTTCTTAATAAAACTTTTGGAACGAATAAAAATATAGATATTACAATCTATAATAAACCTTTTACAGATAAATCATTGGTAGATAGTGATGCTTACTCTATGTTAGCAAAAGACGTCATAACAGATGGAGAACATCATATAGATGTTTATGTTCATTTAAATGATAATGTTCTAAAAACCGCTACTCAAGAATATATATTAGCGACTATTTATCACGAAGTTTTACATGGCTTTTTGGATGTAGAAAGACAAGTGTTAGGCGAACAAGTTTTTCATCAAAAATATCCTTCTGTAGAAGAAGTAAAACTTCCTATAGGGAATGGACAAAGAGTTAAAAAATATAAACTCATCCAGAAACAAGATCATGACAAGTTCGCTCCTTATATAGAAAGTTTAGCCCAAAGTATTATGTCTCTGCCAAATAGTAAAATTTCATTAAAAACTGCTCGTGCTATGGCTAAGGTCGGGATTGTTGAAGGGAGTTCTTTATCCGATGAAGAAAAACTGATCAATCAAGGACAAAGAAATGGCACAGACCCAACAGGTATTAAATGTCCATAGTATTATGAAAAACTTATTTTACTTACTATTATTTTGTTCTTGTGCCATAATGGCACAAGAACAAAAATATATATTGCTTGATAGTTTAACAACTAACTACAAGGTAAAGCAGTATACGCTTGATACTTCTCCTTATGGAGTTAAAAATACTATTGAGGTATATAATGTTTTTTGGGGAAAGTATATACTGCTCATCTCTGTAATGCCTGACTTTAATAGTAGTTCTAATTGGGAATCAACAGAATTTGAGCAAATAAAAAACAAATTATTCCCTTCTAAAAACTTATTCAAAAGTGTTGATAAAAGAACTTTTAGTATGGAAAAAGAGGATAATAACACAACTCATTTAACCCTAAAGTTAGTAAAAAAAATAAAAAACAAATATTATGTAAGCAAATACTGTTGGATAGAGTCTTTTTATTGTATTGATGTTTCTAATAATATGCTAATAGCTACAGCAAATTATATTATCAACACACAACAACCTACAATTTCAATAAACACACTCAGAGCTACTTACAAAGAATGTTTTCCTCATCTTAAATTTCCTCTTGATTGGGATGAATATCCCCCAACAGGAATTCCTAAGCATCAACAGCAAATATATTTGTCCGACATAAAAAACAAGGGTAAAGACACAACATACCTTTTCTATCAATTTGCTAATTATTTAGATAGAGGAATTTTTCAGTTTGCTTATATTAAAAACAAAGGAATTGTAGCTGGCACTTATGAAGATTACTTTTTCCCAAAAGGGGAGGTAACTTTCCTCAAAAATAAAGTTAAGTTAAAACGCCTCCCTGAAAATGAGTTACTTTGGGCAGAAGAACTCAAAAAAGAATGGGCTGAGAAGGAAAAGTCTAAAAAATAAGGCTTATGAAAAACTTACTTTACTTACTATTATTTTGTTCTTGTGCTGTAATAGCACAAGAACAGAAATATATACTCTTGGATAGCCTTACTGCTCATTATGATACTAAAAAATACACTTTTAGCACCTTACCCTATGGCAGTGAAAATACTATAGAACTCTATAATGTATTTTTTAAAGACTATTTATTACTTGTTTCTGTACTTCCTGATTATGAACGGAATATTTGGCAAGAGATTTCTTTTAAAAGCATACAAAATAACCTTCTTTCTACAAAAGATCTTTTTAAAATAGATTTTGGTTATGTTCGTGCTGTAAAAAAAGAAGGGAATAAGTATTTCGCAAGTGAATTCTGCAATGTTGAAAGATTTCTATTTTCCAATAAAAAAATAGAAAAACAGCAAGAGGACAAATGTGCTTTATTAGATTTTCAACAGCAAATCTTCCCTTTTGACAAAATGAGAAATATCTATAAAAAGCGTTATCCTAATTATATGTTTCCTCTTGACCAAAGACCTTACCAAAGCTATGAAATATCATATAATCCAAATATCCCAAACGATTTAAAAGGAATTTATTTGTCATCTATTGAGTATATAGAAGGATATAAAGTATATTATTTCTATAAACTTTGTAATAATAGAGGAATAGGTCGTTTTGCTTATATCAAAGGGAAGGGGATAATAGCAGGTAGTTTTGATGCTCATTTTTCGCCTTGGTGGAATTTAAATAGAGATTGGTTTAATAATATTCTAAGCTCAAAAGAATATCTTTGGGCAGAAGAACTCAAAAAAGAAAAGGCTAAAAAATAAGGCTTATGAAAAACTTATTTTACTTACTATTATTCTGTTCTTGTGCCATAATGGCACAAGAACAGAAATATATACTATTAGATAGCCTCACCGCTCATTATCAAGTAAAGCTGTATACGCTCGATACTTCCCCTTATGGGGTTAAAAATACTATTGAAATGTATAATGTATTTTGGGGAAAGTATATACTGCTCATCCCTGTAATGCCTGACTTTAATAGTAGTTCTAATTGGGAATCAACAGAAATTGAGCAAATTAAAAACAATTTATTCCCTTCTAAAAACTTATTTAAAAGTGTTGATAAAAGAACTTTTAGTATGGAAAAAGAGGATAATAACACAACTCATTTAACCCTAAAGTTAGTAAAAAAAATAAAAAACAAATATTATGTAAGCAAATACTGTTGGATAGAGTCTTTTTATTGTATTGATGTTTCTAATAATATGCTAATAGCTACAGCAAATTATATTATCAACACACAACAACCTACAATTTCAATAAACACACTCAGAGCTACTTACAAAGAATGTTTTCCTCATCTTAAATTTCCTCTTGATTGGGATGAATATCCCCCAACAGGAATTCCTAAACATCAACAACAAATATATTTGTCCGACATAAAAAACAAGGGTAAAGACACAACATACCTTTTCTATCAATTTGCTAATTATTTAGATAGAGGAATTTTTCAGTTTGCTTATATTAAAAACAAAGGAATTGTAGCTGGCACTTATGAAGATTACTTTTTCCCAAAAGGGGAAGTAACTTTCCTCAAAAATAAAGTTAAGTTAAAACGTCTCCCTGAAAATGAGTTACTTTGGGCAGAAGAACTCAAAAAAGAATGGGCTGAAAAAGAAAAGTCTAAAAAATAAGGCTTATGAAAAACTTACTTTACTTACTATTATTCTGTTCTTGTGCTATAATGGCACAAGAACAGAAGTATATACTCTTAGATAGCCTTACCGCTCATTATCAAGTAAAACACTATACACTTGATACTTCTCCTTATGGGGTTAAAAATACTATTGAGGTATATAATGTATTTTCAGAGTCCTATGGATTAAACAAAGGTGAAGATTATATAATTTTATTCTCTGTACTTCCTGAGCTTGATAGCAAAACTAATTGGGAAAAAATAGATTTTAAGATTGTTAAGGACAATCATTTTCCTATGAAATATATTTTCAGGAGAATATACTATAAAAAGTTTGGCTCTCCTATTGAAGAAAAATACAATATTAGTAAGGTAAAATTGGTAAAAAAAATAAAAGACACATACTATGTTAGTAAGTATTGTTGGGTAGAAGACTTTTATTGCGCAAATAATCCTTTGAATGCACCAATGAGTACAAAAGATTATGTTATAAATACTAATCAACCTATAACACCTATAGAAGTCATACGAGAAACTTTTATAAAACAAATTTCTTTTTGTCAAGATTTTCCTTTTGAACAAAACACCGATTCTTTCTGTAAAATACCTGAATCTCTTGAAAATACCTATCTTTCAAATATAGAAGAAAAACATGGAGATATTGTGTATTGGTTTTATCAATTTTGTAATCTTTTACATACAAATATAAGTCGTTTTGCTTATATCAAAGATAAGGGGATTGTAGGAGGAGTGTATTTTAATCATTTTATAAAAGGTCCTTTTTTTACTGATAAAACAGGTAATTGGAGAAAGTTAAAACGCCTCCCTGAAAATGAGTTACTTTGGGCTGAAGAACTCAAAAAAGAATGGGCTGAAAAAGAAAAGGCTAAAAAATAAGGTAGTGATTAAATTTCACTGCCTTTTTTCTTGCTATATTTAAAATTTTCTCTATTTTTGCACGCCGTAATAAAGTAGAATAATTTTAAATAAAGACGTATGTCTAAACGTATCTTTCTGTTATTAACATTTTTAGGTGTTAATATTCACTATATTTTTGCCCAACAAACCGATGTAAGAGGGCGCGTAACCGATGAAAACAAACAGCCGCTCGTAGGAGTTACCGTACTACTCGAAGGCACTAACAATGGTGTTACCACCAATGAAGCTGGGTTTTACAACCTCCACCACGTACCTGTTGGCAAGCAAACTATTGTATTTAGTTACGTTGGCTTCCAATCGCTGAAAATACGCGCCGATATCAGTCCTAATCCCAGTGGTACGCACACGCACCTCGATGTGCAACTCAGCGAGGAACTCACCGCCCTACAAGAAGTAGAAGTAGTTGGCAGAAAGGAAAGTAGCTATAAAAATACCAATTCCTTTATAGGTACCAAAACAGCTGCTGCCCTAAAAGACGTTCCTCAGTCGGTGGGGTATGTTACCAAAGAGCTCATTTTAGACCAAGGTGCTACTACCGTGAATGAGGTAGTGAAAAACATCAGTGGGGTAAACCAATACACTTCCTACAACGATTTTTCAATACGCGGCTTTCGTGCGACAGGTAACCGCAATTCAGGCAACCTACTCAACGGTATGCGTGCTCAAACGAGCTTGTGGAAACAATCGTCATTGGCTAATATTGAGCGTGTGGAAGTGATCAAAGGGCCTGCTTCGGCACTCTTTGGCAATGCTGCCCCTGGAGGTGTGATCAATAGGGTAACCAAAAAACCTCTTCTAAAAAACCAGAACAGCATCTCGGTAGGCGTTGGTTCGTGGAATACTCTCAAAGCCTACGGCGACTTCACAGGCCCCCTCAACCCTAAGAAAACCCTTTTATACCGTCTCAATTTAGGCTATGAAAAAACCGATTCTTTCCGCGATTTGCAAGGCTCTGAAAGCTATATCGTCGCTCCTTCATTTTCTTATCTCCCTAACGACAAAACCAGCGTGAATGTCGATTTTGTCTATCAGAATTTCAATGGCAAAATAGACCGCGGACAAGCCTTTCCTGCTAATGGTACGCTCTACGATACCCCCATCAGTATGTCGATGAGCGCTGCTAACGACTTCCTTAAGGAAAATACGCTCAACACTACTATCGGACTCTCTCATAAGTTCAACGAGCATATTTCGTTTAATGCTATCTACCTCAACTCTACTTATAGTGAGGATATGCAAGAACACACCCAAGCCAACTTGTACTACAAGCAAATAGGCAATGGTGCCAACGCTTTCCGCTATGCCGACCCTAACAAGGTGCTGATGCTCTTCAACCAGCGTAAGCGCTCGTTTGCAAACAATAGTTTTAACAACTACTTCAACTTCACTTTCAATACAGGCATCGTAAAACACAAGTTATTAGTGGGCTACGACTATTTCCTATCGGAACAGAAATACGGTTCTTCGGGTACTACCGCTCAGGGGTATTTGAGCAAGGACAAAACCAAAGTAGTGAATACCTATACCACCACCGCCAACGTGTTAGCAGGTTCAGTACAAACTCCTACTACCAATGTACCGGTGTTCGATTTAGAAAATCGTTCGGCAGGTAATGGCTATAAAGACATTAGCAAGTATATCTACCGCCAAAATGTGCTCAATCCGTATGAGGAATATTCTCACGGCGTATATGTGCAAGAGCAGATGGACATCAGCATCGTGAAAGTGCTCGTTGGGTTGCGACAAGAGTGGTTTACCGAAATTCTTAACAAAGGCACCGACAAAGAGACCCAAGCTGAAACCAAAGCCTTTATACCACGTGTGGGATTGGTGATAGAGGCATCGGAAAATATCAATCTATATTCCACTTGGGTAAAAGGATTTCAACCTCAAGGGGCAAACATACAGTCCGACCCCGAACGCTATGGAGGCCCATTTGATTATGTAGAAAGTGAGTTACACGAAATAGGGCTCAAAACCGAATGGTTCAACAAGCGGTTGAATGCTACCCTTTCGGTATTCAAAATCAAGCAAGAAAACTCGTTAGAGCAAAGTGCCAAAACAGGCAAACCCGATTGGCGCGTGCCTGTAGACGAAGAATCGAATGGTTTTGAAGTAGATGTCGCTGGACGTATCGCCCCCAACTGGAGTGTAGTGGCAAACTACGCCTATACCGATGCCCGTATTGTAAAACTAAAAGAAGATGGTATCCTAAAAGACCTGAATGTGCAACGCCCCAGCACGCCCCGTCACGCTGCTAATTTCTGGACGAAATACATTATCCAAAAAGGTGCTTTAGAAGGTTTGGGATTAGGTGTAGGAGTGAATTATATAAGTGAGCGGTTAGGGCAAGTAGGGCGTCGTGCTACAGCTGCCACCTACCCCGAATACACCTTAGTAAACGCTGTACTCTACTACAAAGTGAAAGATGTACAGTTCCAAGTAAATGTAAACAATGTGCTCAACTGCACCTATTGGATTAGTGGTTACGATAACCTCCGCAACTTCCCTGGTGCCCCACGCAATGTAAATGCTACCGTTACTTACAATTTTTAGAAGAGTTTTCTATACCAAGTGCTAACATCTTTGCGAATTGCTTGGTAATTATCATAAATGAGCAGAGCTAATTCAAACTCTGCTCTTTTATTATAACTTTTATTGACTGTAAAATAGCCGCAAAACTTCCCCGAAGCATCTACTACTATAGGAGGTTTAGAGGCAAAATCATTCCACGGACTCAAACTATTCATAGGGTTGCCATAGGTACCAAAATCATTCCATATAGACATCGAACTATTAGCCGACCCGTACTTACCCAAGTCATTCCATATAGAATTGCTATCAGTTTTACTACAATTCAAGCATCCCAAATAAACATCGTAATTGCTTCCACCATATAAATGCAATTTCTGTGCACTTACAGCAGACACTAACAACAGAAAAATAAACAAGATAGGGGTTTTCATTTTTGAGATTTTAAGTGGTTCAACGCCTCGGCTACTTCACTATGGCTCACTGTTTTATCTTTGAAATAAGCGGTGAGTTGTTGTTTTTCTTCATCGGTAGCGCCTAATTGATTAAAAATATTGTTGAGGTGCATTTTCATATGTCCTTTTTGGATTCCCAAACTGATGAGTGAACTCACTGCCGAAAAATTCTGTGCTAAACCTACGCAAGCTACGATTTGCATCAGCTCGCGAGCATTGGGTTTTTCGAGGATTTCGAGGGCTGTTTTCACCAAGGGGTGGAGCGTGGTAAGTCCGCCCACAGTTCCCAAAGCTAAGGGCAATTCGAGTGCAAAATGGAAAGTGTCGCCCTCTATCCAAGCGTTGGAAAGACTCTTGTAATTGCCTGAACGCGCTGCATAGGCGTGAGCTCCTGCTTCGATAGCACGAAAGTCATTACCTGTGGCTAAAATCACCGAGTCGATGCCGTTCATTATACCTTTGTTGTGAGTGGTGGCGCGGTATACATCGGCGTTGGCAATAGCGAGCGCTTGCACGAATTTTTTGGCTGCTGCCATTCCTTTGAGGTGGGCAATTTCCAATTCGTCTACAGGGCAATGCACTTCGGCACGCACCAAGCAGTTAGGCACATAATTAGAGAGTATAGACATCACAATTTCGTACTGCCCACGGATAGTCGCATTTTTTTCAGCCTCTTCTCTAAAGGTCTCGGCAAACGATTCTAAACACGAGTTGATGAAGTTAGCCCCCATCGCATCTAAGGTCTCAAAAGTAGCCGACAGCTGATAGTAGTCCGCTAATGCTTCCGTTTTATCTACCAAAGTAAGGGAAGTAATCCCCCCACCGCGTTTTTCCATATTGGCGGTGATTGGTTTGGCATTGGCGAGCATCAAAGGCTGTACGCGAGCAAAAAAGGCTTCTAAATGCGCTTTTTCACCGTAGAAAAAGAAGTGTACGTGTCCTGTTTTTTCGGTAGAGAGCACCGTAGTATGAAAGCCTCCCCTACCCTGCCAGAACTTCGCCGCACGGCTGGCAGCAGCCACCACCGAGCTTTCCTCAATCGCCATAGGCACCGTATAGGTACGCCCATTGATGAGGAAGTTAGGGGCTACTGCAAAAGGCAGATAGTAGTTGGTTACTGTATTTTCGATGAACTCGTCGTGGCGTTGTTGGAGTTCAGCATCGGGGTTATGGTATTTTTCAAAGAAAGCTGCTGCGTTCTCTATCTCAGGAAAATAAGTGTCGCAAAGCCATTGAATTTTCTCGGCTTTGGTAAGTTTAGAAAAACCGTTGATTTGTTTCATATAATTTGTCAATTTGCCAATTTGCTAATTTGCTAATCGCAAAATTGGTAATGTATAGTAAGCACCGATTGCGATGCGGTGTAGTTGCTCATCTTTTAGGTGTAAGGCTTTGTCGTAGCTGAGAGTATTCCCCACGTAGGCTACGTAAAAGCGGAGGTCTTGTCCTTGTATGGGAGCGTATTGTGCGGCAGCGAAATATATCCAATTAGTGCGCAACTGCTCACTAAGGCGCTGGGTACTCCCCGCTAACTCAATCCCCGCCTTAGCCGATAGACTCCAGCGGTCGGTAAGTTGATAGTCGTAGCGCGATACAGCACGTTTGTAGACTACATCTTTCTGCATCAAGAAATTATCTTTAGCCAAACCATCGTAGGCGCTGAGGAGTTTTGAAGCTGTAAGTCCGTAATCGGCGCCCATATAGGTATAACTGAGGTCGAGATAAACCGTATGTTTGCCACTTTTATACCAATTTCCCAAAGCTATGGAGTGAGTGAGGTAGTTGGCGGCGTATTGCGATAAGTTATAGGAGTAGCGCAATTTGAGTTTGCCGTCGAGCAAATCGGCATTCCAATAGAGGTACATCCCGATAGGTGCTTTGGAAGCCTTAAAATCGCCCGCTACAAAGCCGTTGTTTTTTAAATGAGTAGCGAATTTAGCATTCACCGTGTTGTGCAACTGTACGCCTATTTTATAGCGATCGTTGAGTTTATAGCCCAAAGCGAGCCCTGAAAGGAAGACATTGTTGTAGACCCCATTTAGGTAATCGGTGAAAATATATTCGTAAATAGGGTTGATTTCTTTTTCAAAAGCCCCAAAAGCAGCGAGCTGTTTGCCCACCGTTACGTCCCACTGACGTGTTGCGCCAAAACGATAGGTGATAAAAGCGTAGTCTAAGGCAGTGGTACCGCCGTCCTGAGAAGTTTCGGTAAAGGGACGATTAGGACGGAATCGCACGCGGTAGAAGAGATCGTCGTTGAAATCACCTTGCAGATTGATGCGCGCATTGTCAATCACAAAATGAGTGCTATTTTTGGAGGCATCGTTATAGTTATCACTCACGCCTCCCCCTCTGAAAAACAAATCGATGTTTAGTTTTTTGGCGAAAGCTGGAAGAGCGGGAGGAGGAGTTGGCTTTTCTATTGCCAAAGTATCAGCCTCTTGAGCGGTAGCAAATATAGTGGTTAGGGTTGTTAATAGCGTGAAAAAACGTCTTTTCATAAAAGGAAAATTAATATATTGGGGCAAAGATAAGGATAATTAGCAAATTAGCAAATTAGTAAATTAGCTAATTATTTATTACCTTTGCCTCTGAAATTCATTTTAATACCTAAATTTATGAATCGGATGAAATTATCAGCAATGATATTCCTCTGGGGAATCGTTGCACAAGCACAGATAAAATGGGGTGTAGAAGCCAAAGCAGGGATTACCGCAGGCGGTCTTTACGGAGTTTCATCACCTGAGTGGGTAATGGAAAGCGCTTCGGGTTTGCAAATAGGCGGATTGTTGAGTGCTCAGTTTGACAATGGCATTGCGATAGAATCGGGATTGGTATATGCCTCCAAAAATTTTAAACACGAGTACAGTTATGGTGGAGGCTATTACAAATCTGATGGTAACTATATGCGTAGGCAAGTTTTTAATCATCACTATTTGGAAATTCCGGTCTATGTAGGTTTTCGCCTTAGAGCGCGACATATTACTTTTGTGTGGAAAGCAGGACCTTATATCGCGACGGCTTTGGCTGCCAATGTACGCGAAGAACAATCGGTGTATAAAGATAGTAGGTTTTTGCACATCAACAAAAGTAAATACTCATTGAGCATTGGCAATGGCAGCAACGATGGACTCAAGCCTTTTGACGCGGGTTTCAACTTTGCTACAGGTTTAGAAATCAAGCGCTTTACTATCGGTTTCCAATACTCAGTAGGTTTCATCGATATATTGCCTAACCCTAATGAAAACTATATGAAGCAGCAGTGTTTTGCTTTTTCGATAGGGGGAAGAATTCTTTAAAGAGACTATCTGGATTTTTTTATCCGTGAGGGCGTTTGCAGCACATATCCAGCTATCGCTGGCTTTCCTACATAACATACTACAAAAGCTGTTGATAATCAGAGTAATCAACTTTTCCAAAGGTACGAGCCGTACGGGCAAGAAACTTTGGCAAAGGTCGTAGCACGACGAGCTATTAAAACTTTGGTAAAGTGTAGTGACACAAAAGTGATTTTGAGAACTTTAATTTGTGGTTTACAATTATTTTTGTAGCTTTGTAGTTTTAAATCAGTAAACTTTAAAACATTATACAATGAAAAGAGCAAAATTATTTTTGGCAGTAGCCCTGCTTTTGGGGATGATGAGTCCTCTGTGCGCACAAGTGAAAATGGGATTAGAAGTAAAGGCAGGTTTGAACATTGCAGGAGTTTATTATTCAGACACTTACGACAGTAAAAGGTCAATCACTCCAGGATTTCACATGGGAGCTTTGGCAAGTGTAAATTTTCCTACAGGATTTTATCTTGAATCGGGGTTATTGCTCACCACCAAAGGACATTCTTACAAGTATAAATACAAAGAAGACAAAGAGAGATTCCTAAGTGAAAGACATTACAGTTATGGCTATTTAGAGATGCCTTTTTATGCAGGCTATCGCTTAAAGTTGCGAAAAGTAAACTTATTGTGGAAAGCAGGACCTTATGTAGCTGCTGCCTTGTGGGGTAATTCACGTGAAGAGTGGACTCACTACAAGAAGAAAAAGGTAATAGACTACACTGTGAGAAACAGTCATTCATTAATTATTGGTAACAGTACCTCAGATGATTTACGTCCGTTTGATATAGGGTTTAACTTAGCTACAGGCGTAGAAATCAAGCGTTTTACAGCGGGTATTCAATACGGTATAGGTTTCACTGATATACTACCCAGCCGCTCAGAAAGCACTTCTAATCAAGTATTCAGTATTTCGGTAGGGTACAGAATTTTTTAATAACAAACATACTTATACTTTATCAAAGGTGCGAGCCGCACGGGCAATTAAGGACTTTGACAAAGTACTAAATAACAAAAGCCTCAGCGAATGCTGAGGCTTTTGCAATTCCTAATCCTTAAAAATATGAAAAATTTCCTCTATGAAGAAGATCTCGTGGTACCTCCAGGAATCGAACCAGGGACACAAGGATTTTCAGTCCTTTGCTCTACCAACTGAGCTAAGGTACCCGTTGTTTTATCATTACGGCTGCAAAAGTAGTACTATTTTTGAAACTTGCAAAATATTTTGTGAATATTTTACAAGTTTTTTATCATCTTTTTTATAACTCACTAATAATCAAGTTTGTCATTAGGATATTTTGCCATAAATTCTTCTACCTTTTTCACCATATTCTCTGATCCGCAGAAGAAAGGTACTCTTTGGTGAAGTTCTGTAGGGCGGATATCCATAATGCGCGTATAGCCATCGGAGGCTTTACCTCCTGCTTGTTCGGTGAGGAATGCCATAGGGTTACATTCGTAGAGCAAGCGCAATTTACCACGTGGAGTACGTGTTCCCGAAGGGTAGATATAAATACCACCTTTGAGCATATTGCGGTGAAAATCGGAGACTAAGGAGCCTATATAACGTGAAGTATAAGGGCGATCGCCTTCTAAGGCTTGGCAATACTTGATATAGTCCTTTACTCCTTGTGGAAAATGCACGTAATTCCCTTCGTTGATGGAGTAGATTGTGCCATCTTTAGGATACTGCATATTAGGGTGAGAGAGGTAGTAAGTACCGATAGAGGGGTCGAGGGTGAAGCCATTTACCCCGTGACCGGTAGTATAAACAAGCATTGTAGAGAGTCCGTAGACCACATAACCTGCTGCTACTTGCTTGTTACCCTCTTGCAAAAAGTCTTCTAATTGTACGGGAGTCCCTACTGGAGTTACGCGTCTATAAATAGAGAAGATTGTACCGACAGTTACATTTACATCGGCGTTGCTAGAGCCATCGAGAGGGTCGATGAGCACAACGTACTTGCTGTTGGGGCTGTTCTCGGAAGAGGCAATGGGAATAAAAAATTCGTTTTCTTCGGAAGCAATGCCACATACTACATCGCGCTGAGTAAGGGCACGGATAAAGAGGTCGTTAGCGAAAACGTCTAACTTTTTCTGTACTTCGCCTTGGATATTTTCTTTGCCCATATCCCCCAAGATGTCGTCTACTAATCCCGCTTTGTTTACTTCGCGGTTTACTAGCTTAGAGGCTAATTTAATTGCACTCAGCAAACGTGAGAGTTCGCCAGTTGAATGTTGGAAGTCCTTCTGATTTTGGATGATGAACTCCCCTAAAGTAAGATGTGTTTTCATTTTGTTGCTATGTTAATGTATTAGTTTCTTAATTTAGTGCGAGCTCTATGAAAATTTGCTAATTAGCTAATTTTCCAAGGTATAGCTGGATTACATTTTCTAAACCTAAATAAAGAGCTTCGCAAATAAGTGCGTGACCTATAGAGACTTCTAAGAGGTTAGGTATTTGCTCTCTAAAATATTTTACGTTGTCCAAACTCAAGTCGTGACCGGCATTGAGTCCTAAGCCTACTTTTTGAGCTTCTAAGGCAGCTTTTACATAGGGTTCAACAGCAGCTTTGTTACCGTGTGCATAGGCACTTGCATAGCCTTCGGTATAGAGTTCTACACGATCGGTACCAGTAGCGGCAGCGGCAGTTACCATTGCCTCGACAGGGTCTACGAATAGTGAGGTACGAATACCGTTGCATTTGAACTCAGTTACTACTTCGGTTAAAAAATCTTTGTGTTTAATGGTATCCCATCCGGCATTAGAGGTGATTGCGTCTTCAGCATCGGGGACGAGGGTAACTTGGGTAGGTTTGACTTGCAAGACCAAGTCGATGAATTTAGGGATGGGATTTCCTTCGATATTGTATTCGGTAGTTATTACTTTTAGCAAATCGAAGGCATCTTGATAACGGATGTGGCGTTCATCGGGGCGGGGGTGGATAGTTACCCCTTCAGCGCCAAAGCGTTGCACATCTTTGGCTACTTGTAATAAATCGGGCATATTGCCACCGCGTGCATTGCGCAGGGTAGCTATTTTGTTGATATTTACACTTAATTTTGTCATTAATTCTGTTTTTTAAGGGTTTGTAGGTTCTATTTCCTGTTCTTGCTCTTGTTGTTCTACTTCTTGACGGAGGATAGAATCCTGTTTATTAGGGGTTACCCTATAAGCTTTGGGGTCGTATTTAGGGTCGGAGATGTTAAAGCTGGCGGTATCCTTATCGTGTTGAGGTTTCAGGTCACCGACGAGTACTTTTTTGATAGAGGCTAAATACTTGTCGTTATCTTGAATTTTTTGCTCTAAGGAATCTACTTTGAAGAGCAGTCCGAGAGTTTCGCGTTTGTTTTCGACGGCAGTATAGCCTAAGATATACTGGCGCAGAGGGGAATAGATAATCAGTATTGTAGTGAGCACAATGAGTACAAAGGCAAAGAGAGAACCAAAGACAAAGATATTGAGACGGCTCAATCGGAAGGAAGTTTTTTCCTCGTAGGTACTATCGTCCATTACTATCAAGCGGTATTTGCTAAGCCACTTGCGTTTCCAATATTCTTTACGCGATTCTTTATTCGTTGCCATAGTACTAAGGTTTTATTCTACACTGATTACTTTTTCGATTTGAGGTACATACTCTTTGATAGTCATTTCGACACCGCTTTTAAGGGTGATTTGATTGACGGAGCAGTTGGTGCAAGTACCTTCTAAGCGTACTTTTACGATTTTTCCGTCTTCGATATCAACGAGAGTAATATCGCCGCCGTCGTTTTGCAAATAGGGGCGTATTTTATCTAAAGCTTTTATCACTTCTTGTTTAAGTTCTTCCATTTTTATCAGGTAATTGGTAACAAGTAACAGGTAACAAGTATGTTGTTGCTGATTATTGTCTGTTTAATTATTAATTATTAATTATTGTTTTTATTGTTAATTACTGCTGCATCCTGCGGTATTGGTGATTCTGATAGCTTCGGAAGGGGGTAGTGTTTCGTTGCGTTCTACGACACTTTTCACGACCTCTTGAGCTAAAGTACGGAAGGCATTTGCTTGAGGAGTACCATCTTGTAGCACTGTGGGTCGGCCTTCGTCGCTTGCTTCGCGTATGCCTTGTACTAAGGGAATTTCGCCTAAGAAAGGCACGTTCAAATCGGCAGCGAGGTTTTTAGCACCTTCTTTACCAAAGATGTAATACTTGTTATTAGGCAATTCTTCTGGGGTGAAATATGCCATATTTTCTACAATCCCCAATACAGGTACATTGATATTTTCTTGTTTGAACATCGCTACTCCACGGCGGGCATCGGCGAGGGCTATTTTTTGGGGGGTGCTCACTACTACGGCACCCGTAATAGGCAATGCTTGCATAATACTCAAGTGAATATCGCCTGTTCCTGGAGGAAGGTCGATGAGGAGGAAATCGAGTTCTCCCCAATAGGATTCAAAAATGAGTTGGCTAAGCGCTTTGGACGCCATAGGGCCTCGCCATATTACTGCCTGATTGGCATTGGTAAAGAACCCAATAGAGAGGATTTTTACACCGTAGTTTTCTATGGGTTGAATGAACGATTTGCCATTGATAGCCACCGATTGAGGTCGGTTATCTGCTACATCGAACATCATAGGGATAGAGGGGCCATAGACATCGGCATCAAGGAGGCCTACTTTGAAGCCCATTTTGGCGAGAGCGGCAGCTAAGTTGGCAGTTACGGTGCTCTTCCCTACCCCACCTTTGCCTGAAGCAACAGCGATAATATTTTGGATGCCTGGTATAGGTTTTCCTTTGATTTCGGGCACTTCGGGGGCGATGACTTTCACATTCACTACTACTTTAGCTTTCTCGTGTACTTCACCGTGAATGGCTTTCATCACTTCTACTTCAGTGCGTTTTTTAGCTTGTAGACTTGGGTTATTGATTACTACATCTACTACTACTTCATCTCCAAATACTACTATATTTTGTACAGCGCCGCTATCGACCATATTTTTTCCTTCACCAGGAGCGGTAATTTTGCGAAGCGCTTCTAATACATCTTTTTTTTGAATATTCATTTGTTTTTAGTTAAGAGGTAAGAGGTAAGAATTTGTTACACTCTTATTATTTCTGTTTTATAGTCAAATAATTTAAATAGCTTATTTTTTTGAAGGGCAATTGGCAAATCGCCCCTACGGCATACCTAAAAAGCTACTGATTATTAAAGTAATCAACTTTAGCAAAGTGAAGCGAGCTATCTTCGTTACAAAAGTTTTGTATGGACATTGACAGCTATCTCTATTGGATTTCACGGATTATGATGCAAAACAGCTAACCTATGTTCTAATGTGAAATCTGAGCTAATGATTCTTTATTTGAAAGGCAAAGATATAACTTTTTTATTTATTATCAAAACATTTAGTGGTTTTTAGTGCGAGCTGCACGGGCAGATAGGGGGAGCGGTGGGAGATAGCCCCCGAACCCCCGAAGGGGGACAAGCTAGAAAAAGATGGTGAGAGGGGTGGGAGCGGTGGGGTGCGAGCCGCACAGGCAGATAGGGGGAGCGGTGGGGATTATGGGAGGGGTGAAAAGGGAAAAACTTTGTCAGAGTTTTGGGACTTTGACAAAGTTTATTTATTAATCATTCTTATACTTATCAATATGTTCTATCAAACCAATTTTCTACTTCTAGGTTCTCTATAAATCTAAAATCTTTAATATTATCAGTTACTAAAGTCAAGTTATAGAAAAGAGCTGTAACTCCTATCATTAAATCAAATTCATCGTGCATTGGGGTTCCTTGTTTTTTAAGTTTTACTTTTATTTTTGCATATTTATCTCCTATTTCTGAAATAGGAAGAATCTTAATCCCGTTTAAAAAATTATTAACTGCCTTATGAGACTTTTCAGGATTGAGACTATTTTCAGCTCCATATTTCAACTCAAAAGCTGTTAGTTCAGAAATAAAACAATTCTCATAACCTTTTTCTTTAATAATTTTATCTAAGTTTAACTTTCCCCTGAGGAAAAACACACAGATATTTGTATCTAATAGGTATTTCATAATTCTAAAGATAAATCGCGATTTCTGAAACTTCTACTTTCTTTTATATCAGCAATAATTTCTTCGGCTGTTTGTTCGCTGGAGAAAGCTCCAAAAGAACTGAAAAAACTTTTTTTTCTCTCCATTTTTTCAGCATCTATAGTATCTTCTTTTAAGGAGTCGGCTATTTTTTTAATAAGCTCTACCTTTTCTAATCTACTTAAAGTATTTAAAAGATTGGTATAAGTATCCACACGATTATAGGGGGTATAATTCAACATCTTTATTAACTTTTATTTGAAAGGCAAAGATATAACTTTTTTATTTATTATCAAAACATTTAGTGGTTTTTAGGTGAGGTGCGAGGTGCGAGCCGCACGGGCAGATAGAGAGTGTGGTGGGAGATAGCCCCCGAACCCCCGAAGGGGGACAAGCTGGAAAAAGATGGTGAGAGGGTGGAGGAGCGGTGAGAGGGTGGAGGAGCGGTGAGAGGGTGGAGGAGCGGTGAGAGGGTGGAGCGGTGAGAGGGTGGAGCGGTGAAAAAGGAAAAACTTTGTCAGAGTTTTGGGACTTTGACAAAGTTTATTTAGATTTTTATAGCACGGGTGGAGGGATTCGAACCCCCATCAACGGTTTTGGAGACCGCTATTCTACCCTTGAACTACACCCGTATTTTAAAAAAGTTTTGAGCTTTTAGAACCCAAAACTTTTTTGTATGATTGTTATAACTTAAATTCTAAGTTAGAAATTAGTCAAGGATTTCAGTTACTTGACCAGCACCTACTGTACGACCACCTTCGCGGATAGCGAAACGGAGACCTACGTTAAGAGCGATAGGTTGCAATAATTCTACTTCGATAGTTACGTTATCACCTGGCATAACCATATCAACGCCTGGTTGCAAGTGGATAGTACCGGTTACGTCGGTAGTACGTACGTAGAATTGAGGACGGTAGTTGTTGTGGAATGGAGTGTGACGACCTCCTTCTTCTTTAGAAAGGATATACACCTCAGCTTTGAATTTAGCGTGTGGAGTTACAGAACCTGGTTTGCAGATTACCATACCACGTTTGATGTCTTTTTTGTCGATACCACGGAGCAACAAACCAACGTTGTCACCAGCTTCACCACGGTCGAGGATTTTGCGGAACATTTCAACCCCAGTAATAGTAGAGGTTAATTTATCAGCGCCCATACCGATGATTTCAACAGCTTCACCTGTTTTAGCTACACCAGTTTCGATACGACCAGTAGCAACGGTACCACGACCAGTGATAGTGAAGACGTCTTCGATAGGCATCAAGAATGGTTTATCTACGTCACGAGTTGGAAGTTCGATCCATTTATCAACAGCGTCCATAAGGGCGAGTACAGTGTCAACCCATTTTTTCTCACCGTTAAGAGCACCAAGAGCAGAGCCTTGGATGATAGGAGTGTTATCACCGTCGTATTGGTAAGAGCTCAAAAGTTCACGCATTTCGAGTTCTACGAGTTCCAATAATTCAGGGTCATCAACCATATCAACTTTGTTCATAAACACAACGATACGAGGAATACCTACTTGGCGACCGAGAAGGATGTGCTCACGAGTTTGAGGCATAGGCCCATCGGTAGCGGCAACTACGAGGATAGCGCCGTCCATTTGGGCAGCACCGGTAATCATATTTTTCACGTAGTCGGCGTGGCCAGGACAGTCAACGTGTGCGTAGTGACGAGTAGCTGTTTGATATTCTACGTGAGAGGTATTAATGGTAATACCGCGTTCTTTTTCTTCTGGAGCGTTATCGATTGAATCGAAGCTACGAACTTCTGAAAGACCAGCGTCAGCTAATACTTTAGTAATAGCGGCTGTCAAAGTAGTTTTACCGTGGTCTACGTGTCCAATTGTACCAATATTCAAGTGGGGTTTGGAACGATCAAATGTTTCTTTTGCCATTTTAAATAAATTTTAAATCTTAGTTATATAAATGAGTGTTTGATGTGTGTACAAAAGATAATATGAGCTGATGACGAGATTTGAACTCGTGACCTCTTCCTTACCAAGGAAGTGCTCTACCCCTGAGCTACATCAGCATACACAAAAAGAGCGGGAGACGAGGTTCGAACTCGCGACATTCAGCTTGGAAGGCTGACGCTCTACCAACTGAGCTACTCCCGCAAAAAATAAAAATATGACAGTGGGGAGAACAGGATTCGAACCTGTGAAGGTAAAACCAGCAGATTTACAGTCTGCCCTCGTTGGCCGCTTGAGTATCTCCCCGAGTAAAAAATTTTAAACTATTAAAATATGTACTTATTTTGAGCCGGCAGAGGGATTCGAACCCACGACCCCGAGATTACAAATCACGTGCTCTGGCCAACTGAGCTATGCCGGCGTTTTTGTCTTACAGAGCGCAAAAGTATAACAAATTTTGAAACCTCCAAAATTTTTGAGAGATTTTTTTATGATTTTTGGTAAAATATTTTTTAAGATGTTGATAATCAGATGGGTGTATATGGGAGGTATGAAATGAGAATCTCGGAAAGGCGCTGACTCACTTACTCGGCAGGTGGCGAGAGTGTGGGAGCGGTGGGAGTTGTGGGAATGGTGGGAGAGCCCCCGTTCCCCCGAAGGGGGACAAGCCGGAAAAAGATGGTGGGAGTTGTGGAAGGTGCGAGATAGCCCCCGAACCCCCGAAGGGGGACAAGCTGGAAAAAGATGGTGGGGATTATGGGAGTGGTGGGAGCGATGGGAGGGGGTGAGAGTGGTGGGAGCGGTGGGAGTTGTGGGAGCAGTGGGAGTTGTGGGAGCAGTGGGTACTCTTGGAAAGGATCGGGAAAAACTCAATTATTTTCTTTGAATTCTTTTAGCCATTTTGCGATAATTAGTGCCAGTGGGATTGTTTTTAAAAAACCTTTAGCTAACAAAAAGCTAAAACTATCATAAGATTTTATATCTTCTATAAAACTATAGATATATAGTGCTATAAGAATTATTATAAGGGAGCTGAAAAATATTACTTTTCTTTTCATATTTCTCTTTATTTTAACGTGAGTTCGAAGTAAGTAATTACTTAACAATCAGTAAAATATTTTTAATCTCCCACGAATTTCACGAATTTTCACGAATTTGGGAGTGTATAAAAGTCTTTATTTTTTTATTATCTCACGAATTTTCACCTGACGGTGAATTATTTTGTGAATATATTATGATATAAAGCTGTAAATCAATATTCTGTTATATCGAACTGACGTTATTTTAGGGATAGGTTGTGAGCCGAATAGTCAGTTTATAAAATGACTTTGCCAAAGGTGTAGCAGGATAAGCTATTAAAACCTTTGGCAAAGTTTAGCAATAATGAAAGAAAAAAAATCTACTTTAGTTCAAAATCTTTTTCGTTGCTGTTATCGGCGGAGTGTTGGGCTACCCAGAGTTTGAAAGCGCCGGGTTCGGTTACCTTTTTCAAATCGGCGTTGTAGAAGGCTAAGAGGTCTTCGGTGATTTCAAACTGCACTTGTTTGCTTTCGCCGGCTTTGAGTGCGACTTTTTGGAAACCTTTGAGCTCTTTCACCGGACGGGTTACACTACCCACCAAATCGCGAATATATAATTGCACTACTATTTCACCATCGCGCTTGCCGGTATTGGCTACTTGGGCTGT
The DNA here is from genome assembly GCF_016806945.1 of Capnocytophaga genosp. AHN8471. Taxonomy (NCBI): domain Bacteria; kingdom Pseudomonadati; phylum Bacteroidota; class Flavobacteriia; order Flavobacteriales; family Flavobacteriaceae; genus Capnocytophaga; species Capnocytophaga genosp. AHN8471. Next base: position 13,631 of record NZ_JAESPJ010000027.1, on the reverse strand, counting down.
AACGGTGAGTTTACCTCCTTTACTGAGGGTGGCACTGCTGAGCTGTACATTACTAATATTAAAGGTGGTGTAGCTCAATCCGTAACCAAAAGGATAGAGCGGTGTGACAGGCGCATCCTCATATTTAGAACGGTAATCAACTGTTGGGTTATTAGGATCAACGGGGCGACCGGTGTTCTTGTGATTGTAATAGATAGGCACTTGTCCAACATTACGAGGAAAACTCATCACCAAACGCCCTGAAGGGTTGTACTTACCTGATAATACATCGGCGATGCCATAACCTGACTGGGTTCCAGGGAACCACACTTGCAAAATAGCATCGGCTAATTCACTTTCTTCACTGAGGTCGAGCGGACGACCGCTATACACTAATAACACTATAGGTTTGCCTGTTTGTTTGAGGGCACGGAGCAATTCACGTTGAGGAGCGCGCAAACGTATATCGGTAAGGCAAGCGGATTCACCAGACCAGTTATAGTCTTCACCTAAGGCTACCACTGCTACATCAGCGGTGCGTGCGGTGGCTACTGCTTTGGCAATATCGGCAGAAGTAGTGGCAGTAAGTGTACAACCTTTGGCATAGCTAAACTGCACCTTACTATCTTTATACACTTCTTGTAATCCTTTGAAAAGAGAAGCGCTGAGTTCACGGTCGCCGCGACCTTGCCATTCGCCATTTTGGTTGATAGAATCTTTTACCATAGGGCCTATGAGAGCTACCTTTTTCGGCATATCGGGAGTGATAGGCAATACCTCGGCGTTGTTTTTGAGCAATACCACTGATTTAGCAACCGCAGTGCGGGCTACTTGCAAGAACTCCGGTTTCATAAGGGTTGTTTTGGCGCGATTCTCATCGAGGAACTTGTAAGGGTCGTCAAATAAGCCCAATACGAATTTCATTTCCAAGATACGGCGTACAGCGGTGTTGATAGTCTCTTCTTTTACCTTACCCTCTTCGACTGATTTTTTGAGGTGCTTGATAAAGTTAGCGCCTGTCATATCCATATCAATACCAGCATTGATTGCTAACTCGGCAGCGTGCTTATTATCAACCGCAACACCGTGAGGAATCAGTTCGTTAATACCGGTATAATCGGTTACTACAAAGCCTTTAAAGCCCCATTGCTTGCGAAGGATATCGGTCATTAGGTAGCGATTGGCAGTTGCAGGGATACCGTTTACCTCGTTGAAGGAAGCCATTACGGTGCCCACTCCAGCATCGATCGCTGCTTTATATGGTGGTAGATAGGCATTCCAAAGGGTGTGCTGAGAGAGCTCGGCAGTATTGTAGTCGCGCCCTGCTTCGGCAGCACCATAGGCAGCAAAGTGTTTTACGCACGCTAAGACAGTATTGGTTTTGCTAAGCGAATGCCAGTCGGAACCTCCTTGAAAACCTTGTACGCGAGCTTTGGCGATTTCACTTCCCAAGAAAGGGTCTTCGCCAGCGCCTTCCATCACACGCCCCCAGCGTGGGTCGCGAGCTAGGTCGACCATAGGGGCGAACGTCCATTTGATGCCATCGGCAGCAGCTTCTTCGGCAGCAATAGCAGCAGTTTGGCGCATTAGGTCTAAATCCCAAGAGCAGGCTTCGGCAAGCGACATAGGAAATATGGTTTTATAACCGTGAATCACGTCGTAACCAAAGAGAATAGGGATACCCAAGCGAGTTTTCTTGACAGCTATATCCTGCAATTTGCGCACTCCAGGCACGGTAACAGCATTGAACACACTACCTACGAGACCTTTTTCGAGATAAGGCTGAAAGTCATCGGACATTACGGGGCCTGTAACATCCCAATTAGCGGCAAACTGAGTAAGTTGTCCGATTTTTTCCTCTAAGGTCATCAGTGCTAACAAAGAATCTACCTTGCGTTCGATGTTTTTATCGCCACTGAAGGACTCCCATTTCACAGGGGTTTTATCGTCGGTTTTTGACGAATTGTTACAAGCTACTACAGCAAATAAGACAGTAACAGCACAGATTAATTTCTTCATAAAACTTATTTTAAGGTGAGTTCGATAAAACTCACGAATTTACAAAAATGATATATTATGTGAGGGTGTCCGAAAAGTTTTATTTATGTGGGCGTTTGCAAAACGCCCCTACATAACATACTACAAAAGCTATTGATAATCAGATTAATCAACTTTGCCAAAGGTCGTAGCACGACGAGCAATTAAAACTTTGGCAAAGTGTAGCGACGCAAAAGCGATTTTGATACTTTTTGGACAGCGCCCTACATAAAAAGTTTGCGATAGTATTTACTGATAAATTCTCACATAATCGATTTCAAGGCTATCTTCGGTGAAATTATTAGCTACCTGACCTCCCAATGTTCCTCCCATTGCGACGTTTAGAATGAGGAAGAATTTTTGGTTGAAAGGCATTTTGGCGTTATTGTTCATCTCGAAATAGTTCTTGTTATCGATTGCAAAGATAATCTTTTTTTCTGTCCACGTCATCGTATAGATATGAAAATCTGCAGAAGTGTTTGCAAATTCAGTTTCTTTGTCGTAATCGCCCTGACGGTTGTTATCGGTGTCGTACCAATGGCAAGCGCCGAGTATATGGGTCTTTTTATTACCTTTTTGTTCGAGCATATCTATTTCGCCACATTTAGGCCAGCCCTCGGTAGCAAAGTTGTTACCCAAGAACCACATTGCAGGCCAGGTACCTTTGGCAGCAGGCAATTTGGCTTTGATTTCCACTTTGCCATATTTGAAACCATACAAACCTTCAGTTTTGAGTCGTGCAGAAGTATACCCTCCACTGCCATCGGCTTTGGCAGTAATTTTGAGCACACCGTTTTGAACTTTCACATTTTCGGGGTCTTTGGTGTATGTTTGCAACTCGTTATTACCCCAACCATTACTACCTTTGCCTAAATCATACGTCCATTTGGTCGCATCGGGGGTGCCCGCTTTGTTAAACTCGTCGTACCACACAAGGTTCGTAAAGCTATTTTCGGAAGGTTTGGTAGTGGTAAAAATGTGATACCAAGCAAACTGACTATTAGGTTGCATCACGCGCACGACAAGTTGTGTATCGGTAAGGCTGATGATATCATAAGTGCTTGCTCCTACCCACCAACCGAGCATACCACCATTGGAGAGCTCGATAGCTGTACCGCGATAGGCTTTGTTGTCGTACTTACCTTGGGTAGCGGCTTTGGAAGTAGAAGGCACGAAGGACACTTGTTTCTCACCTGTAATCGTAGGTACTACATCGGTGCCGTGACATTGGTCTTTAGCTACACCTAACACCTCAGCATAGGCTCCTGGTATAAACACGTGGTTGGCAGTTTGTTTATAGGTAATACCATTAGCTGTACGGGTGAAGATAAAGGAATTTTCGAACATACAAGTACGAGTAGGGTCGAATGGTGTTGCTTGCCACCAAGCGGGGTAGCCATATTCGCCATTGTCGCCACTTTCTTGAGGACCTAAGCCTGCATATCCCGCTACATTGGCAGCCCAATACCAAGTTTTAGTGTCGCCTACATTCTTACCAGCTAGCATATTTTCGGCTTCAGCATCGGAGAAGGAACTATATACTTCCAATTCTAAAGACACAGAACTCATTGAGCCTCCTGCACCTACAGCACTTACTACTGCTGTAAATTTGTTCGTACCTACTTTGGTATAGCGGTGTTGGATTTTACCAGAGGGAGCCATTTCGGTCTTGCCGTCGCCGAAATCGACACGGTAAGAAATGGCGTTTTGGGCGGTTACTACAAAGTTCACCAAACCCGTGCCGTCGCCGTGAGGATGAGAGTTATCAGCCCCCACAATACTGAACGAGGCATTTACATTAGAAGGAGGTGTAAGGTCTCCAAACTCGTGCTTATCTTTACAACTTATAAAGACAAAAGCAACTAATAGGGTTAAAAGATTTAAGGTTTTCATTTTAATTTGTTAATTTGGTGCGAGTTGCACGAGCAATTAATTCAGTGTTATTTCGTCGTAGTAATAAGTGGTATCATCACCTTTTTCACCAAAGTCGAAGAAAACAACTACTTTAGTATAGGTTGCGCTGGTATCAATGCCAGTAAAATCAAACGAAAGTTCTTCCCAAGTGTTCTTTTTGGTGATACGAGCATCTACTTCTTTAGAAATATTACCCGCAGCATTCTCTAATTTTACTTTTACAACAATACCTGTTTTAGGTGATAGCGCTTTCAATTTAAGGACTTTATGAGCGTTCATATCCAAATTTTCGGAAGTGAAGAACGCACCTGCCCACGTTTGGCTACCTTTGGTGCGCACCATTTTTACTACTTTAGTAGATGTATTGCCTGTAGTATTGGGGTTGGCAACTACTTCTACATTTGCCATATCACCAAAGGTAGTAAATTCGGGAGCTGTACCTTCAAAGTTTTCGATTATCACGGTATTCGATTTTTTGTAGAAATACAAGTTGTCGATAAATACGGTACCTTGTCCTACTAATTTGATTTGGTGTACATCGGTGATTACAAATCCTTGTTTGGTATAGTCGCTTAGCGGAATATCGATGCTTGTCCACTTATCGGCAGTGAGGGTCTTTTTGACAAACTTCTCACCGTCAGCGCCTGTGCTTTTGCTAATCAAATAGATATCTAAAGCGGTAGCATCGGCAGTCCAAACGTCTAAATGTAAGAACTCCATCGCCGATAGGTCGATTTCTCGAGCAAATTGGATACCTTGATAATTGAGATGAGCGTATTGCAAGATTTCATCAGTACCCAACTTAAAGAGGTTGTAGGCAGTGGCTTGACCCCAATTAGGATTGAAATCGGTACCTGCCACATTGGTATATCGTCCGCTGAAAAGCGAAACGACCTCTTGTGCTTTGCGGATTGGAGGTTGAGGAGCCGCAGTAGTAGGCTGTTGCAAAGCAATTACTCGTACCGTTTTTTGTACTTTGGTAGTTTGTTTGCCAGCACCTTTCACCTCTATCGTAAGGGTATAAGTGCCTGTTTGCTTATAAATGTGCGAAACTGCTTCACCTATATTACCAGATACCGGTTTTTCATCAGCGCTTTCACCGAAATACACATCATAGGTAATCGCAAAGTTAGCTTTAGCCGTTACATTCACTTTCTTAGAAACCGCTTGGTCGTTAGCCACAGTTACTTCTACATTCTCAGGAGCGCGGAACGACATCTCTAAAGGCAAAGTTGCTTCGGCCTCCTTGCCAGCGATGTTCACGGCTACTATTTTCACTTGGTAACTACCTTCAGCATAAGTGTGTGTTACCGAACCACCTGCTTTTACCACAGTGGGAGTTGCAGTGCTATCGCCAAAGTAGACCTTGTAGGAGGTTACTCCCGTAGCTATTGGCGTGATGGTTACAGCTCCTGAGTTATCGGTGCTCACCTGAAATTTCGCTGAGACATCGGTAGGAGCAGTGGCATTTTGGACGAAACTGAGATCGTCCTTATCTTTTTCGCAAGCTACCATTCCAATGAGGAGCAGTAGTGCTATTAGGGTTTTGAGTGCTTTCATTTTAATTTAGATAAGAGGTAATTAGTATCCTTGGTTTTGTTGCCAATTGCCGTTGGCGTAACGAATTTCTTCGTGGGGTATGGGGAAGACTTCGTTTTTATTGGCAGTAAAGCCTTGTATTTCGGTACCTTTACCCGTGCGGACTAAGTCGAAAAAGCGCAAGCCTTCGCCTAAGAACTCTACACGGCGTTCTTTCCAAATTGCTTCGGTAAGAGCAGTGCCTGACACCGTAATATTATGATTTTCATCGCCAAAGGCACGTTTGCGCACTTGGTTGAGATAGTCACGAGCACGTTCATCGCTGATATTACCACGGTTGAGCGCTTCGGCAGCCATTAAGAGTACATCGGCATAGCGAATGGCACGATAGTTATTAGGGTTGGTAAGGTTTTGGTCGGGGCTATTGAGGTCGCCTTTGCGAGCAATATATTTTCTATTGAAATAGCCTGTATGTTTGTAACCTTCGGCATAAGTAGCGTTGTTCGCGGCTGCCCACGCGACGATATCCAAGATAGCAACATCTTTGCGGAGGTCGCCTGCTTCAAAAGCATCGACAGCTTCTTGTACAGGTACGTTAAAACTATAGCCAGAATCGAACACAGGACCGTTGTAGTTGCGGATACTGTTAAACCCTACCGCTACATTCCCTTTGCTACATTGCAAACAGTCGAAGCTCGCACCTTCAGCATCGGTGTATTGTATCTCGAATACCGATTCAGCACCATTTTCACCTTCTTTTTCAAAGATAGACGCATAGTCGGTTACAAGAGAATAGGTATTGCTATGTATCACAGTTTCTAATACTTGAGCAGCTTCGGCAAACTTGTTTTGGTATAAATATACCTTGCCGAGGAGGGCTTGAGCCGCACCTTTGGTAGCACGCCCTACTTGACCGTCGGGGGGTGTTGTAGGCAAGTGAGGAATGGCAGCCAAAAGGTCTTTCTCAATAGAAGCATAGACCTCACTCACAGGAAAACGAGGTATTTTTTGTTCGTCACCACGCTCAAAGCGTTTGTTTTCTTTAAGAGGAATTGCTCCGAACCATTTCACGAGTTCAAAATTGTAATAAGCGTGAAGGAAATGTGTTTCGGCAATGATCATCTCTTTGCCCTCAAAGGCTGTTTTGTTTTGGAATTCCAAGATATAAGCCGTGCGGTTTACACCAGCAAACATCCAGTCCCACAAGTTTTTGAGTTGTGCATTGACAGGAGTATGAATCATCTGGTCTATTTGCTGAAAGCCTATTACATCCGATGCTCCTTCCCCTCCGCAAAGGGTATTATCGGAGGCAATTTCGCCCATCAATACATTTATATACGTAGAATGCAACAAGTTGTAGGATGCAATCAGCGCATTTTGGTAATCTTCTTTAGAATTGAAGTAACTTTCGGAGTTTATCTCGTACTGTTTGGTTTTGTCGAGAAAATCGTCGGAACAAGCAAGAGCAAAGGCGAGGAGCATTAGCCCTACTGTCCATTTTTGTATGTGGTGTATCGTTTTCATTTGTTTATGTTTTTATATGTTATAGAACAGCCCACAAACTTCAGCTTACGCTGATAGTTTTTTCGCCTACGAATCGCACGAATTTACACGAATTTCAGCTTACGCTGATGAGATTGGTGGCTTCGCTGTTAGATGGAACGACTTTTTAGAATGAGGTATTAAATCCTAAGATAAACTGACGGGCTTGTGGATAGAAGCCGTAATCAATACCTCCACCAATGGCATCACCAGAAGTAGCTGAAGGATCATAACCTTTGTACTTAGTGAACGTAAAGGCGTTGTTTACTGAAAAATATACGCGGAAGCTCTTCATCTTCACACTTTCTAACACTGAGGCAGGGATAGAATAACCCAACTGTATATTCTGAACGCGCAAGAATGAGGCGTCTTCTACAAAGAAACTTGAGAACAGATTATTAGTAGTTGCTCCCGTAGTTACACGAGGTGTGCTATTGCTAGTACCCTCACCACGCCAACGGTCAAGATATAAACGCTGACGGTTTACGTTAGGTTGTGAACGCTCGTAGTTGCGCACCATCTCTTTATCGAGCTCGGCATACATATAGGTCGAGAAATCAAAGTTTTTATACTTCGCATTGAGGTTCAAGCCCATATAGTAAGTGGCGGTAGGTTTACCCAAATAAGTGCGGTCTTTAAAATCGATGACTCCATCGCCATTCACATCTTTATACCTGATGTCGCCAGGTTTGGCAGGAGCCCCTAAAGCGAGTTGTGAAGGGTGCGCATCTACCTCAGCTTGGTTTTGGAAAATTCCATCGGCTTGCAAACCGTAGAAGTAACCAATAGGTTGACCCACTTCCATACGTGCAGGCGCTAACTGACCGACGCTGAAAGCCCCTCCTTCTGGAATCACATCACCATTGATTGACACCACTTTGCCGTCTAAACGGGTGATATTGTAGTTAAAGCCCCAAGAAAAAGGTTTGGTTACATCACTTTTATAACCTAACGCCACCTCAAAGCCTTTATTTTGGGTATTCCCTGCATTCACAGTAGGGTTTGAAGCCCCTGGTGCAGCCGTTCCTATAATCCCTGAGACAGGGAAATTAGAGATGAGCAAATCGTTGCGGTTTTCTATAAAATAATCGAATACTAACGACAAGCGGTTGCCAAGTGTATTGAAGTCAAAACCGACATCTAACTTTTCGGCTACTTCCCATTTGGCACTTGGGTTTGGCAATTTGCCTACAGCTTTTCCGCGCACTATCTGTCCGTTGAACACGTACACAGCTTCCCCGTTTAAAATTGCCTTATAAAGGTTTTTACCGGCATTGTTACCGAGTGTACCGTAACTACCGCGCAATTTGAGGAAGTCTATCCATTTGCTATCTTTTAGGAAACTTTCGTCGGATACTTTCCAACCGGCAGTTACTGATGAAAACAAGTCGGCACGGTTATCTTTCGGGAAGTCTGAAGAAGCATCACGGCGCAACATTGCTGACAGGAGGTATTTGCTCTTATAATCGTATTGCAAACGACCGAAGAAAGAGGTAAGACGCGAATCGTTCGTATACGAGTTATCAGTTTTGCTGTTGTTCGTACCTGTGGTGAGACCTATATCGGCAAAGTCCCAAGAGTTGTTAGGCACGTCGTAACCTGTAGCACTGAGTCCACTGCCCCAGTTGCGTTGCGCACTAGTACCCACAGTGAGTGAAGTGTTGTGGTTTTTCCAGAAAGTTTTGTTATAAGTAGCAAAAGTCTCCCACGTATAAGCGTGTGTTTCATTCTTTTCCTGAGTTACCGTACTACGACTGCGGTTGAAGATTTTGCCCGTACCAAAGAAGCTCAGTGGTTGGAAATCTTTTTTCTCATCGTTATAGGTTTTAAAACCGATGCGTGAAATGAGGTCTAAACCTTTGATGAGGTTATAACTCAACTGAAAGTTACCTTCTAAGCCATTGCCATCGTACTGATTATAAGTATTTTTAATCTGTGCTAAAGGGTTGATCACCTCATTACCCAAGAAACCTGTTAAATCCTCGTCGTCTAATTTATAGGTAGGTGAGAAGTTCAAAGCGTTGAAGAGCACTGCTCCCAAACCGTTTTCCTCAATGGTTTTGCGCTTGTTGTTGTAATAATTGGCAGTGAAGTTCATCTTGAGTTTTGGAGAAATATCGGCACCCAAACTCACTTTCACATTGTTGCGTTTAAAGTTAGATTTTTCGGGAGCGACAATACCGTCTTGAGTGAGGTGAGAAGCACCAAAGTAATAGCTGAATTTCTCTCCTCCGCCAGAGATGCTGGCAGTTACATCGGAAATTGTCGTATTTTTGAAGACCTCATCTTGCCAATTAATACCTTTACCTAAAGAAGCTAAATTAGCAAAAGGTAATGGCTGACCGTTGGCTGCATAACTTTCGTTGAGCAAGGCGGCATACTCGGTAGCGTTCATATAATCCAACTTTTTGGTAGTTTGCTGGATACCTGCATACGAACTGATTTTCACTTCCAAAGGTGTATTTTTACGTCCCCCCTTAGTAGTTACGAGCACTACCCCATTGGCTCCTTTGATACCATAGATAGCTGCTTGCGCATCTTTCAATACAGTAAGACTCTCGATATCCTCAGGGTTGATACTGTTCAGTGCCCCTTCGTAACCGTCGATAATTACCAAAGGTTCGTTGCTACCGTTAGAACTCACTCCGCGAATGAGAATGTTTATCTTCCCTCCAGGTGAACCCGAAGCCTTGTTTACGCTCACCCCTGAGGTAGTACCTTGCAGGGCAGTAGCGGCATCTACCGGTTTGAGGTCGTTGATAGTTTTGGCATCCACTACCGATACAGAACCTGTTACGTCCTTTACCTTTTGAGTACCATAGCCAATAAGCACCACTTCACCGAGGGTTTGTGTATCCTCTTCCAAAATGATATTTAGCGGATTGCCATTGGCTATCATTTTCTCTTGGGTAGTGTAGCCTACATAAGAGAAAACTAACAACTGACCTTTTTTGACATTTTCTAAGGTAAAATTCCCGTCAAAATCGGTAGAGACACCGTGTGTAGTGCCTTTGACCACTACCGAAACACCTATCATAGGGGTACCCGTAGCGTCTTTCACATTTCCTTTTATGCGATAAGTTTGAGCCATTGCCAAACTTGTACATAAAAACAGTAGAATAGGTAAGAAAAATGTTTTCATATATATTGCTTTTCCTTTCTTTTGGTTTATGTTTTAATTACAGCGCAAAGATAAACGCAATTTTTCAACACGCAAAAGATTTTACCTATACAAAAAATATACAAGGGCTATTTTTTGGGGTTTGTATAGTTGATTATTGATAAGTTTCATTTTTTAATTGATTGTATTATAGTATATTTATAAATATTTTACAAAGTGAGTGTAAAGGTAAAAAACAGGTAAAAGAAAGTGTTAAAAAACGGAGTTGTATAGGTAATGTATAGGTGATAGAATGTTAAAACTATCTTTGGTAAAGTTTGCGATGACTTTTAGAGTTTTAAAATATAATCGGTAAGGTTTTGATTGCGCTCTAAAAGCATCTTTTTGCGGAGGCGATAACGCTTGATTTCTATACTTTGGGTAGAGATATTTAGCAATGGAGCTATTTCTTTGCTGGAAAGGTTCAATCGCAAGTAAATGCACAGTTTGATGTCGTTGGGGGTTAAATCGGGGTGGAGGGCTTTAAGACGATTGAGAAAATCACGGTCGGTTTGGTTAAAAATTTCTTGGAAATGTTCCCAATCGCCTTCACTGTTGATATTATCGTCTACAATATGTAGCACTTCTTTGCCATTACCACTGCTCAAAAGAGCCTCTTTGATACTCATCAGCAGTTCGTTTTTGCGCACTATGCTCATAGTAGTTGCCGCAAGTTCACGGTTTTTGCTCTCTACTTCACTTTGGAGTTTATCATTGCGGAGTTGCATCACGGTACGGTCGTTCTCTAATTGCATCAGGGCGAGTTCCTTTTCTTTTTCTTGCTCTACTTTTTTCTTATGACGCTTGTAATGCACTCTATACACGCGATGCACCACCAAAAGCAATCCGCATAGAAGTGCAATGTAAAAGACTATCATCACATTAGTGGCATACCAAGGTTTGCGAATCACGAAATGAAAAGAGGCGGTATTTGGTGAGACAGCATCACCTACTTTGGCTCTTACCAAAAAAGTATAGTCACCAGCAGGCAGGTTTTCAAAACGCACAGTAGCCTCTTCACTCCAGTCGCTCCAGTGCTCATAGAGTCCTTCGAGTTTGTATTGGTATACTGAGGGGAACATACCGCAATAGGACGGTACGCTATAACTAAAAGTGAAGTTATTTTCGGCATTATTAAAGGTTATTTCCTTGGTATCTATGGCGATGGCACGCAAAGCCCCCTCTACCCTACTACTGCTGATGTGGTTTATATGCACCTCATAGGGGGTATGGGTTACTTGGTTGAACACAAAGCTCATAAAGCCCGTGCTGGTACCCAACAAGCAGTCGCCTTCGCGGTATTCATAAAGATTTTCATAGCCAACGAGGTCTTTGCGAAACGATGCTGAGAGGGGCATTTTTTTCAGCTGAGGAGCACTATCGAGTTTGCCTTGTGCTATCTTTACGATATTGTGCTGGGTAAACGCCCACAAGCCCTCGTCCTTACTTTGCACAAGGGTGCCCGATAGGTAACTATCTTGGTGGAACAGCTGCTGTGTAAGGGCTTCATCTTGTACAAATTTATGGGTTGTAGTGTTATATTTAAACAAGCCTTTTTCAGTAAAATACCAAATCTCATTACGGAATTTAGCAATTGCCGACTTGCGCCCTATTGGGGCAGAAGTTTCTTTGTGTATTTGGGTTACTTTGGTAAAATCATCATTCAGTTGCAAGCGAAAGACCCCTTTGTACTCGTGGCTCACCAATAGTTCAGTAGATGAGATAAACTCAAAAAATCTACTCGACACGTTGAATCCCTCTATTTTATTGCGATACTGCCAACGCCCATCTTTCTTTTCGAGCAAATGCAAGCCTTCGTAATTGCCTTGTAAAAGCCAATTAGGGTGCCCTGCTATAGGTTTTACATCCCACGTACCCAATAGGTTACATATAGAGGTAGCTTGGTGGTTTTCTATAATAAACGTACCCGAATTATGACCGCAGAACAGTGTATTTTCTACTACTTTTAGTTGCCAAACCTGTCCGTTAGTTCCCTCAACAAGACTGAATTTACTATTCGATTGCAAGGGGAAGGGGGTGTAGAACAATCCTTGATTGGTACCCAAATACAAGGTTCCTTGATGTACAATGGAGGTGTAGACTGCTCCGAGTATCCCCTCATAATCTTTATACAAACGGAAAGGTGAAAAGAAATTCACCATACTGATACCATTGTCTAACCCCAGCCATACATTGTGTTCTTTATCCTCAAAAATAGAGAGTACTGTGTTGTTTTGCAAGCCTTCTTTCTGTTGTAAATGCTCCAAGAGCTCGCCCTTAGCAGAAATTCTATACACGCCCTTGGCAATAGTTCCCAACACCAATGAGCCGTCGCTTAGTCGTTCGCAACTATATATATTGAGGGTGTTAATCAATTGAGAAGCGCTTACTTTCCACGCTTCAATTTGGGTAGGCGTACCTTCGTAAATTCCTTTGTCTTGGGTAACGAATAGAAAGTGTTCTTTTTGAGGAAGCAGATTGATGAGGATATGTTCGCGAAAGAGAGGGTGATCGGTAACTAATACTTCTTCCCCATTGACGAGTTTGAACAAACCTTCTTTCATCTTTTGGAAATAGATATGTTCACCTATTTTGAAGATTTTAGGTAGATGATGAGTAGCGCTAATTATCTTAAAACGCTGTTGCTGAGTATCATAAATAAAGATTTTATGCAGCGATTGGAACAGTACCCAGCGATCGGAAAAGATAATTTTCCATATTTCTTCGTCTTCTATATCGGCGGAGTTTAATTGGCGGCTTAAAGAGGTGTATTGTAGTTCGTTGAATTTGTTAGGTTGCCAATAGCCAAATTCGGCAAAACCTCCCGTATAGAGAGTGTTGCCTTTGGCACTTACTGCACGTGCAATGGCTCCGTTGGGCAAAGGGTAATGCTGCCACACTACTCCATTGAACTCCAAGAGACCTATGTTGTTAGCAAAATATATATTTTTGTTATCAGTTTGACATATCTTCCAATTTTGACTTTCCCCCTTGTATTCAGAAGGGGTATAGTTATAGATAGGAGGTAGCAATTGTGCGTGTATCATCATTTCCCACCAACTACTTATCAAAATACATAGAAAAACACGCTTACGCATCATAGTTATTGGTTTTTAATGTTTTTATTTACAAAAGTTTCCCGCGGATTGTGATATTTTTTAGGGTTATTGTTAGTTATAGGACAAGGCAGACTTGGCTGAGCTGCCTGAGTTGCAATGGTATATTGCTAATTTAACGTGAGTTTGACGTAAGAGAAATATGGTTAATTATTTACTAATCAAATAAATAAACAGCTTTGATGTTTTTTTGTTCTCCCACGAATTTCACGAATTTTCACGAAATTGGGAATGCATAAAAGTCTTTATTTTTTATTATCTCACGAATTTTCACCTGACGGTGAATCATTCTGTGAATATATTATGTTACAAAGCTGCAAATCAATGTTCTGTTATATTGAACT
>NZ_JAESPJ010000026.1:0-199076 GCF_016806945.1 Capnocytophaga genosp. AHN8471 | reverse complement strand
GCTTTCTTTGAAGAGGGTAACCTTGTAGTGAAAAATAAAATTAACTTAGTGAAATACTACTATAAAGGTAAATATCAAAAACTCTACATATATGTTGGAAAAGAATATATATTGCTATCAAAAAATGACTCTGATAAAAAGGAAGGTCTAATAGATGTCAAATATTTTAATTATAGTGATATAGATGAAAAAGAACCTATTTTTACGACTAAGGACAACAAGAAAAAATTAGAAGGACGTCTTAAAGTATTTATACCATTAATAAAAGAGAAAGATATAAAAGCGTTTCTAAAAGATTATTAATCCCAGATTATGCAGTAAAAATCCCACCCCTCTATTTTAGAATTTTATCTTATAAAATCAACATTTTTTAGAAATACACAACAAACGTGTTTAAACTTTTTTGAGGAACTTGGAGATAAACCCTAATAGGAGCATTCCAATCCAAGTTACATCAAGATACTCATATCTCATTATCAAACCTTTATATCCGTCAAGCCAACCATTTGCTTGTTCAATCTTAAACCTATTTTTGTACAATTCTTCATCAAAATAAACTTCCTGCTTCTTCTAAAAAAGCTAAGATTTCTTTTAGTACTTCTTCTATTTCATATAAGTCATTGTGATTTCCAGCTTTAGGGCTTCCCATTGCTATCATTTGCCCTTTATTATCACACAAAAAAATACTATTTGTGGTTACGGCTTTTTTCTTGCTTGATAACCTGCAGACTCTCCTTTTTGGCGACAACGTGTATGACTATCATCCAATTGAACGCAAGACATATCTAATTTTCTTTTCTTCTTGCTTAATAGATTCAACCATACTCGCTGAAAACTACCATCTTTACTCCATTTATTGAAGTAGTAATAGACATTTTGCCAAGAGATTTCTCCTTTTTCAAAATAACTCTCAATTGGGAGTTCTCTCCATTGTACCCCTGTTCTTAATCTCTTAAAAATCAATAAAATTATTGAAGCTAAATCAAAATTACTTTTAAATCCTCCTTTTCCTACACTTAAAAAGGGAATAATCCAATTATTTATTGTATCTTTGCCCAAAGTTCCTGAATTTTGGTGTTCTTTTTTTTCAAACGCAAAATTACTAATTTTCGGGAACTTTTACTTTATTATAGGAAAAAGTTTAAACAGCTTCTATAAATAATATATCAACATTATGACCTCAGACGAATTTGCAAAGAACTTTTACCTTGAAAAACTAGCGTTTTTAAAGTCATGCTTTCAAACACAACCCGAACAAGCTTCGGCTGTAAATGTAAAAATAAAAGAAATGGCTCTGACAGAGAGTCAAACTGAGAAACTTAAGGAAGTTATTGATATTCTGTTAGAAGATGTATTTTACACTATCCTATTAGGCCTAGATGGTGAATGCCCCATAGGTGAGATCCAACAGAATTATAAGATATATGACCAAGACAATAATCTTATTTCCGATTGTGGAGAATTGGAAGCCAGTGCTTATGAGTACTTTCACGAAGACAAATATGAGAGGGAAACTCTCTGATAATTAACAAATGAACCTATTATGAAAAAACACACTCTGAAAGACATCGTCCGTGCTTTGGTAGCGGAGTACCTTACTGATGATGGAAAAACCTATAACACCAAGCACTATAATCTATCTGCAATTATAGTGGTAGGTATAAGGTTAACTCGGAAAGGTTGGTGTCGTTCCGCAAGTGGCTACTCGGATTTTGATAAGTTTTTTAACTAATATACTCATTAACCTATTATGATTTCTGTATACAAACTAAAACCTAAATTCCAGCAGCTATTGCACCCGCTACTGGTATGGCTACATAGGAGAGGTGTTACTGCCAATGAGATTACTGTAGTGGCCATTGTGTTCTCCTTTGGGATTGGCGTGCTCTTTTGGGAGGCTTCGGCGGTACCACTTTTCTTTTTGGCACTGCCCATAGGGCTGTTGGTGCGTATGATCCTCAATGCTCTTGACGGTATGATGGCACGAGAGTTCGGACAAACCTCCCGCTTAGGAGAGGTACTCAATGAGGTGGGCGATGTGGTCTCGGATGTGTTTATCTTCTTCCCCTTGCTAAAGTACCACCCCGAAAGCCTTTACTGGGTGGTAGCTTTTATTGTACTGAGCGTACTCAATGAGTTTGCTGGCGTCATGGGCAAGGTCTTAGGAGGGCAAAGGCGCTATGAGGGGCCTATGGGCAAGAGCGACCGAGCACTGCTGATGGGTATCTATGGGCTGCTTGCCTACTTTGGTGTGGGAATAGAAGCCTACTCTCAAGTGGTTTTTGCCATAGTTATTGCCTTGCTACTTTTAAGTACTTTCACCCGCTTAAAAAAAGGACTTTATGCCGCTTGACAACAAATATGCCGATGTACCGCTTCGTATCAGGAGCTGGGGAGTGATTATCTGTGTTTTTGCTGCGGCTGTCTCCCACCCCTACACCATGTGTCTTTTTTCCCTATGGGTAAGCTTTCAAGCCCTTACGGAATTGGGCGGGCTCTTTGGTTTTAATCCGAGCTATTGGCGTATGGCTATTCCCTTGTTACAAGGGGTTTTACTATGGAGCTGTCCCAACTACTCCACTTATATGATAGAAGCTTGTATGGTTGTGGGGATAGTCCTTATCCTATATCTATGTCTTAGGCAAATCCCCTTAGGATTGCCCCTTTCTCTACTGATTGTTTTGGCAGCCTACCCTCACCTGACTTTCTTACGTATGAAGCCACAAGGGGTGGAGTGGTTCATCTTCTTGGTGGTAACGACTGAACTCAACGACATCTTCCAATACCTCACTGGAAAGTGCTTTGGCAAGCACAAGATCTTACCCAAGATAAGCCCCAATAAGACCGTGGAAGGGTTTGTAGGCGGCTTACTGCTCACCCCTTTTTTGAGTGTGGGCTTAGGCTACTTGCTGAGGCTTCCTATTGCACTACATACATTAGTTTTTGTAGGCTTATTCATTAGCTTTTTTGGTTTCTGGGGCGATGTGACTTTCTCTTACCTCAAGCGGCGGGCGGGGGTAAAGGACACCAGCCAACTGATTCCTGGTCATGGTGGTCTCTTGGATCGCATAGATAGTCTCTTGTTCAACTGTATTTGGTTTTACCTATGGATACGATAAAGCCCTTTTCCCGTAGTTTGCTTCTCTCCGGAGGAGGCACCCGCTTTGCCTTATACAATGGTATATATGCAGCGTTGTGTGATATAGGCAAAGCTCCTGAGCTACTTATTGCCAGCTGTGGTGGGGCTTTTGCTGCCTTGGTAATCAATGCTTTTGCTAATAATACAGAGAGAAAAGCCTATCTGCAATCACAGGAGTTTTACCACTTTATCCAAAGCCTCTCCCTTACCCCTTATAGCAAGCTATATCGCTTGGGGCTTTTAGTCCTACAGAAGCGCTATGACCGGCGTCGTGCTCCCTTGGTAGAGGATGTATATACACGCTATTTGGTAGAGATGTCCCAAGACCTATCGGGGCTACTCCCCTCCTTGACCAAGTTAGCTTTTTCTGCTGCCTTGCCCACTATCATCATAGGAGCAAAGATGTGCTTTGCCCCCCATGAGTGTGGCAAGCGTAGGGGTAAGAGAAAACTCTACCAAGAGGTGCTCATAACCGACCCTGAGACTGCCCAGAGGATCCCTCTTGAGACACTGCAACATACCGAATCCAACTATACGCTTTCGGCCGTAGCAACCGATATAAGTGTGGAAACGGCTATTCCCTTGCTCTGGGCTGCCCGTATTTCTGTCTCGGATATGTTCTATGTAGCTCCTGTAAGCTATCAGGGGACATACTATGCAGGCGGGGCTATTGACCTTGTTCCTATGGAGCTGGCTTATGCGCTTTCAACTACTGTAATTGCTGAGCACAAGCAGGCCTACTCTCCTACCGAAGAGTCTTTGGTACGTGCCGTCTTGGGCTTTAGTGGCAACGAGCGGTTGGCGTCGGTGGCTTCCTATCCTGCCCAATGGATAGATACTCGAAGAGCAACTACCGTTCTAAAGGGCTTTTACTCTGAGAAATATATCAATTGGAAGCATCTGGAGATAGGAATTCACTTTCCCAAGGACTATCCCTCTTACCGAGAGCAGATAGAGCGGCAATGGGACTATGGTTACCAAACTATTCTTAACACCTTTAGCTTATGAATGTATTTATCATAGGAGGCACCACTGGCATAGGGTTTGCCTTGGCTCACTTCTACCAGCAAAGCGGCCATCGGGTTGGGGTATGCGGCAGAGATCTTAGCAAGCTCCCCAAGGCAGTTCCTTTTGAGAGTTATAAGGCCGATGTTATAGACAAAGCACTATTAACCCAGGTGATACGACAGTTTGTAGGCTCAGACACCCTCTCCTTACTTATCAACTGTGCGGGTAGCTATGCCGAGGATGTGGTAGGAGAAATTTCTTACGAGGAGGCGGTCAGTATGCTACAAACCAATATCATAGGAGCCGTCAATACCTTGGAGGTTGGCCGAGAACTTATGGCTCATCATGGAGGCCAAATCGTCCTGCTAGCATCTATCTCAGGGATTTTGGACTATCCCTCCTCCAGCCTATATACCAAGACCAAGCGCAGTGTTTTACAGATAGCCGATGCCTATAGGCGTGCCTTACGCCCCTTTGGCATCTATATCACCTCTATTGCGCCTGGGTATGTAGCCACCCAAAAGCTCTACAAGCTCAACCAAAACAATCTCTCTAAGAAACCTTTTCTGGTGAGTGAAGATAGAGCAGTAGCCGAAATCAGCAGGGCTATCACTCAAAAGAAAAGCCTACACCTCTTCCCTACTCGTATGAAGTGGCTCATGCAATTACTCTCGCTACTGCCTAAGCCTTTGCTGTCCTTACTAATGTACAGAAAGGCCAAATGGATGCAAAATCACAACTAATTCTAACAAAAAATTAGGTAATTAAAAAATAATTTTCTATTTTTGTCGTATCAAAATCATTATACCATGAACACAGGTTTTTTCAAAAGTCATGAAGGGGAAGAACTATTCTTCTACGAATGGAATTACAAGCCCGGACAAAAGACCCTTATCGTAATCCATAGAGGGCATGAGTATGGGGAGCGTCTACAGGAATTTGCTACCCATCCGCTCTTTGCTGCCTACAACATCTTTGCTTTTGACATGCGTGGACATGGGCACACCAAAGCCGCTGTATCTCCTGTTTTCATGGATTCGGTACGGGACTTGGATACCTTTGCCAAGTTCCTTGGGCAGCACTATGAGGTACGCGAGGAAGATATCTTTGTAGTGGCCAATAGTATTGGCGGGGTAATCACATCGGCTTGGGTGCATGATTTTGCACCCCGCATCGCTGGCATGGCGCTCTTGGCTCCTGCCTTTGAGATCAACCTGATCATTCCTATGGCCAAGCAAGCCATCGAGTTGGCTCTAAAAATCAATCCTAAACTGATTGTTAAGAGCTATGTAAAATCCAAGATGCTCACTCGCGACACTAAGCAGCAACAGGCTTACGATAATGACCCTCTCATCACCCGCTCTATCAATGGCAAACTCCTCATTGACCTTGCCAATGCTGGTAAGCGATTGGTGGAAGATGCCGCTGCAATCACCACCCCTACCCTACTGCTCTCCGCTAAAAAAGACTTTGTGGTGATTAACCAACAGCAAAAGCAGTTTTATGTAAACCTATCCTCCCCTATAAAAGAGTTTGTTACCTTGGAGGGCTTCCATCATGGAATTCTCTTCGAGCAAGGCCGTGAGGAAGTATATAAGCTCCTACAACACTTTATCCAAAAGGCTTTCTCTGCACCCTTGCCTACTCCTACTCTTGATTCTGATCTCTTTACTCAGAAAGAATTTGAGACCATGCAATATGAACTGATTCCCACCAGAGAGCGTTGGGGTTACCATCTTCAGAAATGGGCGTTGAGCAAGCTTGGTCACCTCAGTGGTGGTATGACTGTAGGGCTTACCTATGGCTTCGATTCTGGCGCCTCCATGGATTATGTATATAAAAACACGCCACAAGGCAAGTGGGGTATAGGTCGTTGGATGGACAAAAGCTATCTCAATGCCATAGGCTGGCGCGGGGTACGTATCCGCAAGAGACACCTCCTACAACAGGTAGAAAAGGCTATACAAGCCCTACAAGCCCAAGAACAGGAGGTAAAAATATTGGACATCGCAGGTGGAGTGGGCAACTACCTTTTTGATATCAAAGAGCGCCACCCTGAAGTGGAGATCGTTATCAATGAGTTCCTACCAGCCAACATACAGAAGGGAGAGCAAATTATCAAAGAGCGTGGCTACCAGAATATTCGCTTTACCAATTACAATTGTTTTGAGGCTGATACTTACCGCAAACTAAATTATTCGCCCAATATCACCATCATCTCAGGTATTTTTGAGCTTTTTGGTGATAATATCTTGGCCTCTGAGGCAATCAAGGGGGTGGTTTCTATCTCGGACAATGGGTATATCATCTATACAGGACAGCCATGGCACCCCCAGCTCAAAACCATTGCCTTTGTCCTGAAGAGCCATCAGGAAAAAGACTGGGTGATGCGCCGCCGTAGCCAGCGTGAATTGGACGGACTTTTCTCCCTCCAAGGAGTCAAGAAAAAAAGTATGCTGATTGATGATTTTGGAATCTTTACTGTTAGTTTAGGACAAGTAAAGAAATATTAGGTGAGAATATATGAAAATAATTTATGCTTTTATAATAGCACTTATCCTAAGTGTGATTGCTTTTTTCCTCCTTTAAAACTAAGTATTTTGTATTCTTCATTTAGGTGATATTTCACTTTGGTTTCATTGTACCAAGTATCGTGTTCTTTTCCATCACACAAGCTATTTTCGTGAGGAACGGTTTCTATTTGTGCTAATCGTTTCTGTAAGACATTCATTTAGTTGCTTTTTCTAAAAGTGATTCCATAAAGTCGGCAGTCTCATCGGCGATAAGGAGTTTGTTCCCTGCTTTGGCAACCCGAAGCATTTCGCTTATAGCAAGTGCTTTATCGTTAAAGAAATTGATACCTCCGTTGTGAAACACAATATCAAAAGTATTATCGGCAAAAGGGAATTCCTCTCTCGTGGACTTCTCCCAAGGAGAGGGGCAACCCGCAAGAGTGATTTTTTTTATTTTTGATTTACTTTGATAATTAAATATTTAAGTCATATTTTTTAGCATACCCCTTTAAAGTTCTTTCAGCCAAAGGATTCACATCTTTTAAAAGTTCATTATATTCCTTTTGAGCTTTCTCTATATACCCATGTTCTCCATAAAACACCAATGCTCCAAAAGGAGGAAATATTGAATCAGCTGAATAGAAAATCTTCTCTACACTATTATATTGTTTAAAAAAAGGCAGAATATATTGTTGTATATCTTCCTGTACTCTCTTAATCAACTCTTGTTCATTGGTATTTTCATCCACTTCATACCATAGCTCTTTTCTCCCTCGTAAATCTTTAATAGTTTTACGGATAATACAAACAGGTTCTGTAGGGTAATCAGGCACTTGCCCTGTATGTTTAAAGTCATAATAGCCCAACCAAAATTTAGGTTCAAAAATCCCTATATTGATGCGAAACCTAATGTGATCTCTATCCCCATAACTGCTTTTCTGTATATTGATGATATGCCCTACCTCAGCAAGCCTTCGATAATAGTTCAAGGCTTTCTTTTTAAAAGAAAGCGGCTTTAACAAAGGCGTAAAACCTTCTTTTACAACTGTATCGAATTTAATTTGTGTATCTGTTTTCATAATAATCATTAATCAGTTGTCGAGGCGACAATCTCTATACTGACAAAAGTTTGCTAGACTACTGCCAAATGCTTCTGGTAAGGTGTATCATCTTGCTCCGTATCCAACTAAGTCTATTATAATAGGCACGAGCTACAAGCTCGCGCCAACGGGGGCATTCCCTTCTTGCGAATTGATATTAATAATTTACTCTAACAGATTAATAACTTGGGGTTCTCCCTCCAATGTATACTTCTCACAGAACAATAATTGCTTTTTCAGTACTCTTTTGAGGCGTGTTTCTTCCTTTTTAGCCTCATTAACATAGTTTATCCACTCTTTTTGATATTCTATTTTCCCCAATCAACGGGTGCCCATTGTGTGAGCTCCCAAGGGAAGTCGTTGATGTTATCGAACTTGCCGTACTTCTTCTCAAACTCCCCATCGTGTTCCCAAGGGTCTAACCCGTGGATCGCAAGCTCATAAATGCCGTGCTCGGTGGTGAAAGTGTGGCAAAATGCGTTCTTATCAGCGGCATAAGCCCCATATTTCTGCACCGCCTTGGCAATCATCAGGGTCATAGGACTCAATCCGAGTTTATCTAAGTCCACTTTCGGGTCGATACGGCACCATTGCCCTTCCATTGGGGCGTCGGCATCGTCCAGATCGCCATCGCCAGCCTTCGCAGGCCACGAAAAGCCTTTACGGGCGTGCGCTATGGTGAACGATAGGGCGTGATTGATCTCCCCTGCCCTCACTTCCTCGATACCGATCTGCGACAGCGGATTGAGCATTCCCACTACCGAGCTACCGCCTTTGGTAAGGCGCATCCAATAGTTGTCCTTAGCGAGCCCTCGCAGGCCTGGCTTTGCAATGAAGTAGCCCGAGCCTTTAAATTTGTACTCACCGCTGTTCACATACGTTACTCCGAAGTACTGACGCATCACTCCCGTTGCCACGTCGTACACCGCCATATGCGCATCGTTTCCAGCGGCAGGCTTGGCATCGTGCACGATAGGCTGACGCCCTCCCGTGTATTTATAGAGGTCAGCATCGTCTCGCTCACGGTGTCCTTCGGGGATAAAATTAGCATAATGCTGGTTCTTATCATTACTATCTACTATAATTATGGTGTAATTATAGTGCTGACGTGTAATGGTAGTGATCACCCCGTAAGGATTGGTTGCCAGCGATTTCATTTTGGCTGCAATCGCTGCTGAATTGGGCGCGAGAGGCATCTCTTTGTCTACCCTTCGCGTAAAAACGGTCCCCTTTGCCACATAGTTCTTTCCGAAAAGGTCGCCCGAAGTTTTGTACACTACGCTGGGGTCGATCGGATCCTCTCCGCCGCCTCCGTTGCTGTCCTTTCCGCAAGCCACAAGGGCAAATGCTGCTACTAATGTTATGAACTTTTTCATAGTCGGATGTTATTTAAATGTTTGTTATCCTTTTACAGTTTACCTACGATGCTTCTGCTGTTCCTCTTCTCCCGATTGTTTGCTACAAGCAGATAGTATAAGTAGAAAGAAAAAGTAAATAAGTGTTTTGTTATGTGTCATTTTAAATATTTTTATTGATTTCATTTCTTGCCTTGTTTAGAGAGAGCTTGAGCAAGCTGAGTAAATTGTTCTTTTATTTATACATCAAAATAAGTAAACACAAACTTAGGAGAATATTCAAATAAAGGATAATCGCCTACTATAAGCCCTATACATTCATTTTTATCATTATATACACAAGCCTCTACCACAAGTTTATTCATCTTTTTATCTTTATACAAGGTCAGTTCGCGTAGTTTATTCACTTCCTTATCTATATCTTCTATAGGAAAGAGGTGCAACACGTTTTTATCCTCTACAAAATCAAGTGTCTCATTGATTTCTTCTAAAAACGCTCCCGAAATACCAAACTTTTCAGCTAATACTTGGGTATCTTGCGATTTATAAGCATTTAAAAAATCGGTAAGGGCGTAGTAAATTTCTGTTTTAAGGGTTTGTGTAATTTCCATATAGTGTTATTTTATCTTTACTATGTCGTTTTTATAACTCGCAAAAGTATAGCGACGCAAAAGCAATTTTGAGACTTTTCAGATAGCCTCAACGGGTGTATTAACAACTAAAGTAGTGAAATACAAACTTAGGAAATTGGTCTCTAAGGTTGTAATATCCTTTGATGATGGCAAAATATTCTTGATCATCCCACAAGTGGGCTTCTACTCCTACAGCAGTATCATCATTGTTGAAGTTATACACCTCTAAATTCACCCCTCCACCTTCTTCTTTGTCCATTTCTTCTATCGGGAAAAGGTGCAATACGCTTTTATCTTCTACAAAGTCAAGCATTTCATAGACTTCTTCTAAAAATTCTCCCGAAATATCAAACTTTTCAGCTAATACTTGGGCATCTTCAGCTTTATAGGCTTCTAAAAAGTCGGTAAGGGTGTGGTAAATTTCTGTTTTAAGGGCTTGTGTAATTTCCATATAGTGTTATTTAATCTTTGCTATATCGTTTTTATAACTCGCAAAACTGATGTTTCCTTCTAAAACCAACTCGCAAAGGGCTGTTGGGTCATAGCCTTTAAAGGAATGAAGGGTATAATGGCAATGTTTGTCCTCGCGCTCTAAGTGAAGCACATAACCATCGGGTTCATCTTGAAAAACAACAGTTGCTTCTTTGAACTTTTCTAAGGTTGTTACCGAACGTATCAAATCCTGCCTACTATCGTGCAAGTGAGAGGCTACAAAGGCTATTTCGACAGTGCCATTGCTAATAGTTACCATTGCCCAGCCGTGTTCTTTGGGAGTGTAATCAATCATTGGTATTTTTTAAAGTAAGGGGGGATATTTTAAAACATCGACAGTTTCATTAAAATATCGGTTTGAGCATCAGAACCTAAGACGAAGGTGTGGGTATCAAAAGCTACGAATCCATTTTTTTTTGTAAAAACGTAAGGCTCTTTCGTTCTTCTCCCATACCCCCAGCCATACATAGGGTACCCTTCGCTCTTTAGCTACTTCAATAGCTTTTTGATAAAGCGCTTGACCTACCCCACTGCCGTGAAATTCCTTTAACACATAGATACGTTCTATTTCCATTGCATTAGGGTCTTGTCGTTCTGTTTGAGCAGAGGCAAAATTGAGCTTCAAATAGCCTATTACCTTGTTTTCTTCTTCAGCAAAGAAGAAAAGAGAATCTGGATTCGATAGTTCTTGCTGTACTTTGCTTGTCGCAAAGCTTGTAGTGAGGTACTGCTCCATATCCTCTGGAGTGTTAGTATCAGCAAAGGTTTCATAGAAAGTTTGTTTGCCAATAGCCTGCAATAAGGCTATATCAGTTGTAATGGCAGGACGTATATTCATAATTTTTATATTACATTAAGTTACAATTCAGCATTATTATCCACTAATAGTCTCTAAACTAAGGCGATAGTTATCATCAAGCCTGATATTCACCAGATGCCCCAAAAAGTAATCTGGGTCAGTATCCACATCAAAAGTACAGGCTATTTCTTTGCTTACTCCACAATACAGGTTATGCAAATACACTGCCTCGCAAAATTGCTCATCAGAAACTGCTTGCTCGCCTTCTTCTTCAAGGTCTTCTTGGGCTACTTCAAAGAGTTCTCTTACCTCTTCATTTTTGAGGAGAAACTGCAGAACAGTTTCCTTGTTGCCCTCCAACCATTGTACTTTGGTTGCTACTTGCTGAAATACTTCTTGCTTTTCTTCTTCTGTAAAGTGGCGTTTGGCATCAAAACGGACTACAATTTCAGCTTCTTGCTTTTGCCAAAAGGTAAAGAGTGCTTGATACTCGGTTTGGTTTTCGGTAATAAAATTCATATTCAATATAACAAATGATTATTGATAATGAGAGGAAAGATAGTAAATAATTAACATTACACTGCCATATACCCTCATTAGGTATAGATGTTTTATTTTACTAAGCGTGCTATTTCTTTGAACTTAGGGTGCTGGGCGGTACGCAAAAGAGCAAAAAGTGCTGCTTCGGTACTCAAAAGAGTTGCGCCTGCATCGCGGAGCATCGTGAGTCCTATTTGCTTGTTGCTCTCGGTACGCGAAGAAACCGCATCGGCAATTACTGATACTTTATAGCCATTGGCGAGTAAATCAACCGCTGTTTGATAGATACAAATGTGAGTTTCAATACCTATAAGCAGTACATTTTTACATTGATTGTCATTAAGTTGCTGCTGAAACTCAGTATTATCCCAAGCCGAAAAACTACTTTTTTTCACTGGAGTTTTACAACTTAATAGTTCGGCAATCGCGGGGTGTGTTGCTCCTAACTTATCGGGCATTTGTTCTACCCAAACTATAGGAAGATTCAAGTGTTTGATACCTTCGATAAGGATAGTGCTATTGTGCAAAACTTCTTCACTTTGATAAACTATTTGCGATAATTTACCTTGAATATCAAGGATTACTAATTGAGTATTTTCTGTTGTCATTACAATGTTTTTTATTGCCGACAAAGGTAATAAAAATTTGGCAATTTGCCAATTTGCTGTTTTGTAATTATTTTGTACCTTTGCAAAAAAATAAAGGGTTATTATGAATACCATCATATTAAAACATAACTTAGATTTCCAACACTACCAATTGGCTGTAAAGGCTTTAGAAAATATAGGAGTTGAAGTATTGGAGCCTCATAATCCTTATGAGGTAACAGAGGAAGACATTCGTTCGGTAGCTTTGGCTCGTGAAGATATAAAGCACGGAAGAATAAAAAGTAGTGAACAAGTGTTTGAAGAAGCTAAAGCAAAATATTAAAAATGAGGCTGTCCTAAAAGTTTTTCTTGAGGGGACGTTTGCAGCACACACCCAGCTATCGCTGGCTTTCCTACATAACATACTATAAAAGTGATTGATTATCAGGTTTATAGACTTTGTCAAAGTTTTGGGACTTTGACAAAGTTTATGATGCAAAAGCGATTTTTAGACTTTTCGGACAGCCCCTATTTTCTTAATCTGCAAAGCGTATTCCTATAGAGAAAGGATATTCGTTTACTGGGTTGTTGCGGAAGAGTGGTACAAGGCTGTAACGCGCGTAAAGCACACAACTTTTATATCCTAAATGCGCTGAAAGTCCGTATATCCAAGGGCTGATATTTAGGTCTTCTCTTATCACATTTTTATGAGTACCCCCATCGTCATATCTTATTTTCTGACTGCTGTCTATCAATACCCCTACATAGCCACCAAATCCTACTCTAAAACTTTCGTGAGTGGGGTAGATTGTAACTCCTTTTTTAGTTTTAGTGGGGGGAGTAAAATCAAACTCAAAATCTATAGGTACAATGGCGTAATTGGTGCGCAATTTTGATTTGTTGAGTTTATTAGCGGTATAAGGTACTGATTTTGTCACATCGTTTTCTCTTACAAAATACTCGCTTTCTTTGAATTTGAGTCCGTTGTGCATCCACGCAACCCCGTAGTTGATATGAAATAGATTGTTGGTTTTTAGCAAACGAAAGCTTGAGGTAAAGCCCAGTTCAAAGGATTTAGATCCTGCAGTTTTAAAACGATTATCGCCAAAACCATCACTACTATTTAAGTTGTGAAAACCTATGGCTGTATAAAGATTTATATCGTGAGAAGCGCGATCGGTATTTGGTTTTTCGTCTTCTTTTCTTCGGAGAATTTTTTCTAATTCTTGCATTGCACGCAAATAGTCCTTGGCTTTATTCACATTAAGGGTGTCAAGAGTATTTACAGTAGCCTTTGAATCTACTTGCTCGCGTATAAGTTTTGCCAAAAGCTCAGCCTCGGCAGCTGTTTTTTCTTTGATATTCTTCTCGGTAGTGGCTGTGAGGTCTTCTTTTATCTGTAAGCCCAGTTCTTCGGTGATTTTCTTATCTTTAAGCAGTTCATTAACGGCTGAAAGTTTTTTCTTGAGCGTTTCTTTTTCTGAAGAAACTATAGAATCAATTGTGGCTTTTGATTTTTTGATAGCCTCTTCGGAATTATTTTGTGCGGTGATGACGCTTGTCGCCAACAAGCAAGTCATCCATAATAGATGTAATGTTTTCATTTTTTGATACTTGTTTTTAACTTTTATTATTTAATACGACACGTGTTCCTATTTCTTTGAGTAGCTTTTCAGCTAAGAGTTTTACTTTGTCCTTCAGTTGTTCTTTCTCAATGGTGTTGAAGGTTTTATCTTGCTGATATTTTTCAGTAACATACTGGTTGAGTTCTGCTTGAGTAGTAGCTACAAGAGCTAAATATTCGGGGGATAGGTGCTGCAAATCGGCAGCCATTTGGGTTTCCATCTGCTTGGTGATTCGGTTTTGTATAGCATTGGCAGTATACTGGGTAAAAAGAGTATCTACTGCATTGATATCAATAAGGGTAATCACCTCTTCTGAGGAAGTGAGATATGAGTCATACTGGCTATTTTTGAGAATTGAAGGGTATGAACTGCACTGGCTGTCTTTAAGAGTTGTAGGCACTGTAGGGTGCGGGCTGGTTGTGGGAACTGATGACTTTACAACAATGAGTTTTTTTGAGACTTGAAGGTCATTATTGGTTTCAGTGTATTGTTGCCACAAATATCCTATTGCAAGGCATAACAGCACCGCAGCTGCCGCAGTGTAATACCACAGTTTCCGCCTCTTTTGCTCAGTTGGCAAGGTTTCACTCTCGGCTAATTGGGCTTCTAATTGCTCCCACAAAGCAGGTGAAGGGTTGATTTTTCTGTACCTAAACAGGCGTTGTATATTGTCTTTCCACATTTTTAAGCTCTTTTTTTATAAGTTGTTACGTGTTGTTGCAAAAGTTTTTTGGCATACGCCAATTGTGATTTAGAAGTACCTTCGCTGATAGAAAGTTCTTCGGCGATTTGCTTGTGTGAATAGTCCTCAAACACATAGAGGTTGAAAACGGTACGGCACGCGGTAGGCAATTGGTCTACAAAGGATTGTATTTCGGATTCGCTAAAAGTTTCGTTCTCTAAGTAGACATCATCTATTGTGTCGTAAGTGTCACTCCAGTCGGCGAAAGATAGCTTTTGGGCTTTGCTTTTGAGGAAATCTATACACTCATTTACAGCGATTCGCCGCATCCAAGCATAGAAGTGCTCTTGTTCTTCATACTTAGAGAGATTCGTAAAAATTTTGAAGAAGGCTTTTAGCAGGGCATCTTCGGCGAATTGCAAATCGTTGATGTACAGCCTGCACACACTCAGCAAAGCAGGAGCGTACTGGTCGTACAACTGCTTTTGCGCTAAGCGGTCGTTGCGCTGGGCTTTCTCGATGAGACGATGGTCGATTTGCATTTTTCTTTAAATGATGAATGATTTATTCTTTTTAAGGTTCAAATTAAGTACGATGTAGAAAACAGGAGATTGTTCAACTTCATCGGTTACGGCAGTTTGATTATACAGCCCTTTCCTATGTTGTTTTTTTCAAACCATCCTTGAGGCACTTCAAGAGCATAACGCACAGGTTCCGATGAGTCCACACTTTGATGGCTGAACGGTGTCATATCGCGAATTTCGCGAATTTCGCCATTCGAGTTAATGAACGCAATCGAAAGGGGGGTAGGCGTATCTTTCATCCAAAAGCTTAACTTTTCGTCTCTTTTAAAGATAAAAAGCATACCCGTTCCTTCGGGAATATTCTCACGCCCCATATAACCTTTTGACATCTCTCGTATGGAGCGAGCAAGCTCAACTCTTATGGGAATGGTCTTGCCGTCAAGATTTGTAATGGTCAAGTCCCTCTCTTCAAACTCAAGCGTGAGTGCTGAACAAGCGCTAAAAACAAGGTAGCACAATAGGATAACTCCCATCAACAATAGTTTAGCAGATGTAAATATTTTCTTTTTCATAAGTCCTCCAATTTGCCCTTATAAACGAAGAAAAATTAAAAAGGTTGGAAAATAATTAGAAAATTTGTCAATTAGCAAATTTTTTAACTTTAGCAAAGTTGGATTTTATTGTTTAATGAGGTCGTAGCCTTTTACAGTAAAGGGAATGCCTAATCCTCGGTTTACTTTTCTAATGGTATTGTTAGGGAAGCGTAACCAGCAGGTATTGGTAGTGCCGTGGAAGGAGAGGGTCGCATCGTCCTTGCCTCTCATTTCTACAAATTGTACCCCTACCCACAATTCGCCTTTGGGTGCTAATATTGATAGTTTATGGGTAAACGTTTGTGGTTTATCGGTAGGGAATAGATTGATGTAGATAGGCTCTTTAATCAGGGGGGTAAAGGTTTTGTGCTCTTTATCGGTTTGATACACTACTACGCGTAATACTGCTAAATAGAAAGTGCTTTCTTTCACCTCAATACTGAACTCGGTGAGCTGGGTATCATTAGGGAGGGTTACAAAATCACCTAATTCCGATAACACTCCATTTTCTTCTTGGAAATAGTGTTTCATCTCGCCGTAGAGCGTAAAAAAGGTTGTGATTCCTTTACTTTTTACGTCACGCACTTTAGGTTTTTTCATTTTTAGGGTAGTAGTAGGCAAGTCGATCACAGCTTCGGTAAGTTGTATTTCTTTGGAAATATCGCGATAGGCTAATACTTTATGTTGATAGCTTAAATGAGAAAAATAGATGCTATCTGTAGGTTTTGCCCCGAGTTTTTCAAGTGAAAAATAGCCATTTTCATCACTAATAATTCCTTTATTAGTGCCTACTATCCCTACATTCACGTATTCTATAGGATCGTGATGGGTATTCACCACCCTATTTTGTGGTAAACAAGGCAGTGAAAAGAATATTGACAACAGAAAGAAGTAAAATTTTAGCATATATTACCAGAATTTGAGACCTATTACAAAGGGGTATGTGTTATCAGGACTATTTTTGAAAAGGGGAGCTAAACTATATTTGGCATACAAGGCTATAATGCCATAGCCTATATGTGCTGAAACCCCATAAGTGAGTGGGTTTGCCTTTATATCGTGTTTTAGCCATATATCATATTCATTGTCGCCCTCTTTGTATTTTATTCTTTGTCTAGCTGATGTAATAGTACCAAAGTAACCTCCCGCCCCTATGCGTATTTTTGAAGGGAACTTCTTTTCTACACCTGCCATCAATGTGAAATAGCTTGTGCGCAAGCGAGATACATCTAAAGAACGCTCATAAGGCACCAATTTAGTGACTTCGTTGTCAAGAACAAAATATTTATTGTTTTTGATATTTAAACTTTCACCTACTACCGAAAAACCGTATTGAAGGTACAAGCGTTTAGCGGAATGAATACGTGTACTAGCTATAAAAGCCAATTCAACAGAGGTAGCAGGTTTAAAATTGCTGTTTATAGCAGCGCGCATCCCTACCCCAAAGCTTATGTTGATGTTTGTTTTAGCTTCTTCTTTTAAAGAATTTTCAGGGAGAGAATCTATAGTTTGTATTTTTTGGCGATACTGTTTTCTCTCTTCAACAGTCATTACGCTATCGAGATTTGAAGAGCGAAGCAAGGTATCTAATTTTATTTCAGTAGCTTTTTTCTGGATAAGCGTTGAGAGGCGCAAGCCCTCTTTATAACTGTGCACTTGTACATTGTGTTGCCATACCTCTTTAATTTCTTTGAGCATTTTCACGCTTTGCTTTTTGGTAATTTTTCCTTCGCTAAGCAGCTGTTGAATAGCTTCCTCCTTCTGTAACATCAGTTTCTTTTCGGTAGCTACCAATGAATCGATGGTATATTTCGATTGTAAAATCTCTCTTTCAAAAGGATTCTGAGCTAAGAGATTTGCTGCCAAAAGCAGGAAGATAAATGATAAAAATTGTTTCATCGTTTTTTGATTTTTCAATTTGTCAATTTGTCAATTGAGATAAAAACTCAATCCTATAGAAAGAGGATGTATCTCGGTAGGACTATTTTGGAAGAGAGGAGCTAAGCTGTATTTGGCATAGATAGCAAAACCTCCATAGCCTATTTGAGCAGAAACCCCATAAGTGGCTCTATTAGGCTTTAGATTGTTGCGAAGAACGAGTTTGTAATCCTCATCATTTTCTTCATATTTAATTTTTTGAGTAGCATCTATGAGAGCACCAAAATAACAACCTATTCCTATATGGCTTTCTCTAATTTTCTTTTGCAATTCGATAGGAATGATAAGGTAATGCAGACGCAATTTTGAGCTTTTCAAGGGTTTTCCATAAGGCACTAAGCGCGAGGTTTCATTTTCTGTTACAAAATAGTTATCGCCTTTGATTTCAAATCGGTTGTTTTGCCACACCAAGCCTGTGCTAAAGAAGAGTCGTTGTTTTTTGCTGATGCGTGCTATAAGTCCCAAACCTAAATCGGTATGGAGATGAGGTTTAAGGTGATTGCTGTCGCCTGTCGCTGTTTGTAAGCCCATTGCCATATAAGGTCGGGGGTATATTTTACTATATTTATCGTCATTATATCGCCTTCTATTCATATAGAACTGTCTTTTTTCTTCTTCGTAAGCAGCTTTCAGTTCATCGGTAATGAGGCTATCAAGAGTGGTTGTTTTAGGGACGGTATCTATAGCGATTTGAGAGTTTTTTTGCTGGAGTTCAGAGTTCAATTGCAAGGCTTGTTTGTAGTAATGTAGCAAAATGTGTTGCTCGTTAGCCTCGCGGATTTCCTTTGCCATTTTGTCATACTGTTCTGAGGTAATTTTCTCTTTATCAAACAAGTATCTAAGCAACTCCAATTTATAATACCTCTGGTTATCTTCAGCAAGTTTTAAGGAGTCAAATGTATTTTTTGATTTCTGGATAATGTTTTCAAAAGGGGTTTGTGCCCAAAGATGAGGGGCGAGGCATAGAGCAATGAGTGATACAATTTGTTTCATAGAATAAGATACAAAAGTGATTATTTTGTTGATAATGTGAAAAATAATATATAATCCGATTTTATATAAGAACTTAATTCTTTAGTTGCATTACACGACTCAAGAGCGGAGGCAAGCCTGTTGTAGCATTGATATTATCATTATTCCAAAAGCTCATCACACAAGCAATAGGGCAATTGCGCACCACTTGGGCTACATAGTATACGGTAAGCGTTTTTCCGCCCGACATTCCTGCTAAAGCTGAAACAACCCCCTTGATATCAAACACTACTCTCTTGGCTTTGGTGGGTACCTCTTCAAAAAGTACCTCAACTTCTTCCTCTTCTATAGGTTTGAACATCTTGCGCTGTTTGTTGGCTGCAAACTGTTCGGCTACAGCTTGTTGAGCGTCTTCTAAGGTGCGGTATATTCCCCAATTCATTTCGCCGTTGTAAGGGCATTGCACTATGTTGATACCCGTGAAATAACAGTCGTTTAACATCGGGATTTTTCGTCCTGCAAAATCAATACTTCTGGCATCGGTGGGAGCAAATAATTCCTGAGGAATTTTATTTTCTACAATGAGGTTTACTAAGGCTTCTTCTACCTCAACCTCTCTGTCTCTCAGTTTTGAAAACCAAACAAGAGTAATAGTATTTGCTGGACTTTTCACAAAATAAAGAGACTCTACATACTCCTCTTTATCTCTATTAACCAAATAGTTATCAGTGTGTATGCGAGGGTTAGGCTGCGCGTCTTGCGCATTGATTTTCAGCTTTCGGTAAGCCTTCTTAAAACCCTTTTCATCAAAAGGAAGTTTCAAATCTTCATTAGTAATGGTATAGCCATCAATCGCATAAAACTCTCTATCGCCGTTCTTGATTGCTGAAAGACGGTCTAACAAGGGCAATTCTTGTGCATAGGTAGCCCACAAAAAACTACCAAAGAAAAATAGAATACAACGTTTCATAATTAACAAATTACGTTATTCAGAGGACAAAAATAAGTAAAACTGCTCTCTTTTACAAATAAAACTATAGCTTTATAAAAAAAATCTATAGCTAAAATACTCTCACTCATTTGTTTTTATAGTAATTTTGCAACAAATTTAAAAAGAATATATTATGTTTACACTACCTGCATTACCTTATGCTTACAACGCACTTGAGCCTTATATCGATGCGCGTACAATGGAAATTCACCATACAAAACACCATAATGCCTATACAACCAACTTGAATGCCGCTTTGGCTTCTGCTGGGATAGAAGGCAAAAGTATTGAGGAGATTCTTACAAACCTCGATATGAACAACGCTGCACTTCGCAACAACGCTGGTGGATTCTACAATCACAATCTTTTTTGGGAAATAATGAGCCCCAATGGCGGTGGCAAACCTACTGGAGAACTCGCTAAAGCAATTGATGAGGCTTTTGGCAGTTTTGAAGGTTTTAAAGAGGCTTTTAGCAAAGCTGCAGCTACTCGTTTTGGCTCAGGCTGGGCTTGGCTTTGCGTTCACAAAGGCGGCAAAGTAGAGATTTGCTCTACTGCAAATCAAGATAATCCGTTGATGCCTAACACAGGTTGTGGCGGTTTTCCTATCTTAGGATTAGATGTATGGGAACACGCTTACTACTTGCATTATCAAAACCGTCGTCCTGATTATATCGAAGCGTTTTTTAACGTAATCAATTGGGCAAAAGTTGCTGAACTCTACAGCGCACATAAGTAGTAGCACGACAAACACAATACAAAAAGAGCTTCCTGAGAGATTAGGAGGCTTTATTTTTTATATTCTAAAGACGAATATGGCTATAAAAAATGGAAGTATCCACAATAATATGAGCAATAAAACGCGTTTAGCAATATGAGATAGTACTTCTTCCATAGTTATAATGATTTTAAAGAACAAATATACATTTTTTTTGATTACATAGGTAAGGTAGTAGCTTTTTTCTTTTCTAATATCTCTCTTACTACATCTTCACTAAATAAAAAGAATGATATACTTATCAAAAAAAATAAAATTGTTAGTATTATAGAAGCTATATTGCTACCCAAAAACTTAGGTTTTTCTTTTTTAACAATTCGTTTTCCTCTACCACTTCTATCGTATTTAAAGTGAAAGAAAATCACCAGAAGTATTGTTATACTTAGTATTTGAAAACGACCTAAAGTATAACCGAAAAAATATGCCAATCCCATATTAAGTGAAGAATTGACTATTAAAGCAAATAAAGATCCTAATATCCAAACAGTGTTTAAATCTGGGAAAGTATAAGGCAAAAACTTCACATTAAAAAGATAAATATAATAATAAAGTACGTTCATCATTTGTTGTAATTTTTATAAAAATAATTCCATATAGTTTCATTGGATTCAGAAGGTTTTACATTTAAACCCTATCCCCCAATTTATTAGCTATAGCAAAGCTAACGCTCCTAACAGTAACAACAATAGAGGAATAGCCATTACTATATTTGCTATAGCACAACCTCGCTCTCGCTTCTGCGACAAAAAATAAGCCTCTATCACCAAAAATACACCATAAAGTCCACAAAATAATCCTATCCAAAAGGCAAATACAAATATATCACCTGTCGCACAAGAACTTTTAGTAGTGAATATAGAGATAGGAATAAATGACAATATCCATACTACAACTAATAAAACCAAACGCTGCCCTATATGAATGAACTCTTTCACAATGTTATTTTTTTTAAGGTACAAATATACATCTTTTTTTGATTTGCTAATCAACAAATTGGTAAATTAGCAAATTATTTCATACCTTTGCCTCCTAAAATAACTTTTTATGGAACAAACTTTACCTGCAGGACACCCCGTGCATACCTATATGCTTGAAGCTGACCTTATTTACTCACTAATGGACGAGCTACTTGGCATAGACCCTCATACCGATTATCAGAAATTCTACAACGTGTTCAACCATTTGGCAACCGTAGAAAAACACTTTGCTCGCAAGGAAAACCAGCTCTTCCCTTTCTTGGAAAAACGCGGCTGGATGAATCCTTCACAGAATATGTGGTCTTTTCACGATACCATTCGCGATATCTTCCGTTTGGTACGCAAAAACTTAGAAGAAAAAGACCTTGATGCGGCACAAACTAATGTGCGCTATATCGAAGAAAACTTAGGTCGTTTGCTAAATGTAGAAGCTAATATTCTCTTCCCTAATGCTTTGCAGTTGCTCACCGAAGAAGATTGGATTGAAATGCGCAAAGGCGAGGAAGAAATAGGCTGGATGCTGAAAGATGAACCTGCCCCCTACCCTAACAACAACCCCAATGAACCTGTATATGTACACCCTTCAATGGATACCGAACGCCGCACCGATGTTAAATTTGATGATGCTGCTGCCCATTATGATGAGGGCTATATGACTGTTGAACAGGTGAACCTCTTGCTCAAAACTCTCCCTATTGATATCACTTTTGTAGATGAACACGACCGCGTGATTTTCTACAACCGAGGTGAGGAACGTGTATTCCCTCGCAGTGCTGGTATTATAGGGCGCGAAGTGAAGTTCTGTCACCCTCCTAAGAGCGTGGGCACGGTGCTTAAAATCGTAGAGAACTTCAAGGCAGGTACTCAAAACGAAGCTAATTTCTGGTTCAATTATCGCGGTCGCCTTATCTATGTACGTTACTTTGCTGTACGCGATAAAGAAAAGAACTACAAAGGCGTGATTGAAATGTCGCAAGACATCACCGATATAAAAACAATTGAAGGTGAACGCCGCTTATTAGAATGGGATAACTAATGAAAGACTTATTCGGGCAAGCTATTTTAGATTATCAGCAAGGGCAATATACTGAAGATATTAAAACGGAAACTACTATTTCCGAGGAAGATGTATTGCCCTTGCCTTATTTGTTTCGTTCCTTTGAACAGATGCCTGCATTAGAGCAAAAAGCTCTACAAATGGCAAAAGGAAAAGTATTAGAAGTAGGCTGTGGGGCAGGCTCTCACGGTCTCTATTTGCAGAATGAACGCAAACTTGAAGTACATTCTATTGACCTATCGCCTAAGGCTATTGAGGCGTGCCTGTTGAGAGGCTTACGCAACGCCCAAGTACAGAATGTATTGGAAACAACAGGGCAGTACGACACGATTCTTTTGCTGATGAATGGCGCAGGTATGTGCGGACGACTCAAAAAAATGGGCGCTTTCTATGCTCACCTGAAAACACTTTTAGCTCCACACGGACAAATCCTCACCGACTCATCTGATATTATCTATATGTTCGATGAAAACCCTGATGGCAGTTATGATGTACCGCTCTATTTCGATTATTACGGAGAAGTGGATTACGTGGTGAAGTACAAAGGACAGAAAGAAAAACCTTTCCCGTGGATGTATGTAGATTACAATACTTTGCAGAATGTAGCTATCTCAGTAGGTTTAGAATGTGAACTTATCGCCGAAGGTGAACACTTTGATTACCTTGCAAAATTAGCAAATTAGCAGATTAGGAAATTAGCAAATGATTGGGTAGCTTCACATTTTCTAATTATCACATTATCTAATTACCTAATGTCAAGGTATTTATGCATTTGTAAGGAGGCTTTCCACTGAGGGTGAGCCATTACATAATCTACAATCTTGGGGATTACCTTATCGCGTTTGCTCCACTCGGGTTGTAGATAGAGCAGGCAATCTGGTGATACTTGTGCAGCCATTTCTTCAGCGAAAAGGAAGTCGTTGTTGTTGTAAATCACCATTTTCAGCTCATTAGCTTTTTGAAGAACGTCCCCCACGGGGCGTTTTATTTTTTTAGGAGAGAGGCATATCCAATCAAAAGTACCTGACAGCGGATGAGCCCCTGAAGTTTCGATATGAGTGCGCGCCCCTGCGGCTCTCAGTTTTTCAGTAAGGAGATCTAAATTCCACATCAAGGGTTCTCCTCCCGTGATGATCATAGTTTTGGAGTGTGCTAAGGCATCGGTTACAATAGTATCTACAGGCACTAAAGGGTGTGCTTCGGCAGCCCAACTTTCCTTTACATCACACCAATGGCAACCTACATCACAACCGCCTAAGCGAATGAAGTAAGCAGCAGTTCCT
Source organism: Capnocytophaga genosp. AHN8471 (assembly GCF_016806945.1). Taxonomy (NCBI): domain Bacteria; kingdom Pseudomonadati; phylum Bacteroidota; class Flavobacteriia; order Flavobacteriales; family Flavobacteriaceae; genus Capnocytophaga; species Capnocytophaga genosp. AHN8471. The sequence continues at coordinate 175,491 of NZ_JAESPJ010000026.1, read as the reverse complement.
TTGTAAAAACCTTCACCTTGTAAGCTGTAAAAAGCCTCCATCAGGGGGAGAAGCTCCCCCTTCTGCAAGGCTACTTGTGTATTCTTGTTTAACATCTAAAATTAATCGTAATTGGCAACATCCAAAATCCAAGGGTCAGGGATTTCGGTATTTTCGCGTATTTCGTCTACCTTTTTCACTGCATCTTCATACTTGTCGTAACGAGCCACATAAATGAAGTTCAGCACTTGGTCGCGGTTGTAATACACTTGAGCATCATAGCCCCATTTTTTCATCTCTTCTACTCTATTATTCACATTGTTGATATTGAGGAAAACCCCTACAATCACGTAATATCCTTTTTCAGTATCTTTAGCGGTAAGTTTGGTTACACGGGTACTACGGTGCAATTGGGTAATCTCTTTAGGGTTGTTCTCTATTTCCAAAGCTGTGAGGAACAAGTAATAACGGTCACGACTACGGGTATAGCTCAAATCTAATGAGGTAGCGTTGTTAGGAATGAGATATTGGTTGTCGTTCTTTATATCCATACGGAAAATATCGAAGCCTAAAGTATTCTCACTGTTAGGTTTGCGCGTTTTCACCATCTCATCGTTATAAGTAATGGCACTACTAAAAAAGTTTTGATTAGGGCGTAATTTGGTTTCTAAAGAAGTAGTTTTACCACTGGCAGGTACACCTATAGAAACATTGTCGCCCATCATATTAAAATCACCCTCAAGGGTGACCCCCATAATGCGAGTTTTGAAATCACCTGCTTCAGGAGTTTTAAAACCACTAAAGGTGAAAGTTTTAGCAGCGTCGTTAGTAATTGCCGAAAAACCGTCGTAAGTAATTATTTTTTTGATATTGCTATTGGCATTCTCGTAAACTATCACGAGTGCCCAACCTGCAGCCGAACCTCCTTCTACTTGCCCTAAGGCAGCCTTTACATTAGCAACGGTGTACTCTCCTTCTACAGTATTTGCAGCTGCTAACAAATTAGTTACATTGGCGTAATACACATAAGGTGCTGAGTTTTTCAAATCGGAATCGGTACGACCATCAAATATCAATTCGCCGTTTATAGGCACATAAGTATTGTTCTCAGGTATTTTGAGTAATACACTACTCGCATCTTCTCTATTAGCATCAATAATAGTGTTTTTACTACCTTTTAGCTGTCCTTTAGCATACGGATAAGTAGCCGACCAGTACAAACCTGCATAAGCCACCTTGCCTCCCCCTGCACTTTCATACGCGAAGTTGGCACTACTAGATGAAAACGTGCTAGGGTCGCTATCAATATCAATGTATTGCATATCAAACTCATCGTTGAGTTTTGCTTTAGGACTTCGATCGTTGTAAGGGTCGTTAGGTGTATCGCGTTTTTCCTTGCGGTTGAGGATGTTATTCCCTATAATTTTAATATCCCCTTTGATAAAAGTTTCGTAGCGGATTTTAAAATCGGTAGCAGATTGTGCCATTGATAGTGGGCTCACTACTACACAAATTAAGAGCGTAATGAGTTGTTTCATAGACTTACAATTTGTTTGGCTATTCTAAGGGCTTCAGTGCCTTGTTCGAGGGTAACCATAGGAGTTGTATCGTTTTCTATAGCATCGGCAAAGCTCTCAAGTTCGTCTAAGATAGCGTTGTTATTATGTATTTCAGGGTATTCAAAATAAATTTGACGGCGCTCTCCTTCCGCATTTTGTAATATCATATCGAAATCACCCGGCACTTCGGGGGCGTCTTTCATTTTCACCACTTCTACTTTTTTCTCCAAAAAGTCTACAGATATATAAGCGTCTTTCTGGAAAAAACGACTTTTGCGCATATTTTTCATAGAGATACGGCTGGCGGTGATATTGGCTACACAACCATTTTCAAACTCCAAACGGGCATTGGTAATATCGGGTGAATGACTGATGACCATTGCACTACTTGCCGAAATGTGTTTCACTTTTGATTTTACAACGCTCAAAATCACGTCGATATCGTGAATCATCAAGTCGAGCACTACGGGTACATCGGTACCACGAGGGTTGAACTCAGCCAAGCGGTGTGCCTCGATGAACATAGGGTTGTGAATTTGGTTGCGTACAGCTGTAAAGGCAGGGTTAAAACGCTCTACGTGACCTACTTGTCCTTTCACGTGATGTGCTTTGGCAAGGGCGATAATCGCTTCAGCTTCTTCTACTGTAGTAGCGATAGGTTTTTCGATAAAGAGGTGTTTGCCCGCTTTGATAATCTTTTCAGCACACACAAAGTGATTGAGAGTTGGAGTTACCACATCCACCATATCACATTCGGCAATAAGGGCTTCTATACTATCAAAACGCTTGTAGCCAAATTCTTCGCTCACTTTTTGAGCATTAGCTTCATCGGGGTCGTAAAAACCTACGAGTTCATATCTATCCGATTGGTTGAGCAATCGCAAATGTATCTTTCCTAAATGTCCTGCACCGAGGACGCCTGCTTTTAGTTTTGTCATTTTAATATCCTATTTTAGCACGTACCCTACGCAAAGTTTCATCGGCTACACGGTGTGCTTTGGCAGCACCTTCTTTGAGGATAGCATCGAGTTCATCTAAATGCTCCATATAGTAATTGTAGCGTTCACGTGGGGTAGCAAATTTTTCTAATATCAGTTCGTAGAGGGCTTGTTTGGCATTGCCAAAACCGTAACCACCAGCGCGGTAAGCAGCTTCCATCGTTTGTATTCGCTCAGGAGAAGCTAATAGACGGTAGAGGCGCATCACGTTGCAAGTATCGGGGTCTTTAGGAGCTTCTAAAGGCGTACTATCAGTTTGGATTGCCATTATTTGCTTGCGGAGTTGTTTTTCGGGTAAGAAAATATTGATGAAGTTGTTGCGTGATTTGCTCATTTTCTCACCATCGGTACCAGGGATAATCATTATTTTCTCCTCTATTTTAGCTTGTGGCAACACAAAAGTTTCACCCATTTGATGATTGAAACGAGAAGCCACATCGCGGGTAATTTCGAGGTGTTGCAATTGGTCTTTACCTACAGGTACCACCTCAGCATCATAGAGGAGGATATCGGCAGCCATCAACATAGGGTAAGTAAAGAGCCCTGCATTTACATCTTGCAAGTAGTCCATTTTGTCTTTAAACGAATGGGCGAGGGTGAGGCGTTGGTAAGGAAAAAAACACGCTAAATACCACGAGAGTTCAGCAGTTTGAGGTACGTCGCTCTGGCGGTAGAAAGTAACTTTGTTTGTATCTAAACCAAAAGCTAACCAAGTGGCAGCGACGCTATAAGTATTGGCGCGAAGGAGAGCGCCGTCTTTTATTTGAGTGAGAGAGTGCATATCGGCAATGAACAGAAACGATTCATTAGCAGGATCTGACGCCATTTGCACAGCGGGGAGAATTGCCCCCAGAATATTCCCCAAATGAGGAGTACCGGTACTTTGAATACCTGTTAAAACACGAGCCATATAATCAGTCGTTAGTTGTTAATTATTAGTTCAAAGCGCAAAGGTAATAAATATTTTAGAAATAGCAAAATAGCTATTAGTCCTCTTTTGCTACTTATCAATTGTTAATTATCAATTGTTTTGTATCTTTGCGCCCTCAATTCAGAAACTCAAAACCTCTATGGCTAAAGAAATAGACGAAAGTAAACAAGGGCAAAGCCTTGTACTACAAGCTGATAACAACAATTCCAAAAAACTATACATCGAGAGTTATGGTTGCCAAATGAATTTCTCCGACAGTGAAATTGTGGCTTCTATCCTTTCCAAAGCGGGCTATAACACTACCGACACGGTTGATGAAGCCGATTTGGTGCTCATCAACACCTGTTCGGTGCGCGAAAAGGCAGAACAAACTATTCGCAAGCGCTTGGAACAGTTCAATGTGTACAAACGCAAGAAACCAACGATGAAAGTGGGCGTATTGGGTTGTATGGCTGAAAGGGTAAAACACGCTTTCCTTGAAGAGGAAAAAATTGTGGATATGGTAGTAGGTCCTGATGCTTATAAAGATTTACCCAATCTTCTTGAAGAAGTAGAAGAAGGTCGCGAGGCAGTGAATGTGATTCTCTCTAAAGATGAAACTTATGCTGATATTGCACCTATCCGTCTCAATAGCAATGGAGTAACAGCATTTGTATCGATTACACGTGGTTGCGACAATATGTGCACTTTCTGCATCGTGCCTTTCACTCGCGGACGTGAGCGCAGCCGTGATCCCTACTCTATCCTTAACGAAATAGCCGACCTCCAAGCGCGCGGCTTTAAAGAGGTGACTCTCTTGGGGCAAAATGTAGATAGTTACTTATGGTATGGCGGCGGACTCAAAAAGGATTTTAGCAAAGCAAGTGAGATGCAACAAGCTACTGCTATCAACTTCGCAAAACTCCTCGATATGGTGGCTACAGCTCAGCCTGAAATGCGCATCCGCTTTTCTACTTCTAATCCGCAGGATATGACCCTTGATGTGATTGACACAATGGCGAAACATCCTAATATTTGTAAGTATATCCACCTGCCAGTACAGAGCGGTAGCAATCGCATTCTCAAAGCAATGAACCGCCTCCACACTCGCGAAGAGTACTTCACACTCATCGATAGCATACGCGAACGCATCCCTGAATGTGCTATTTCGCAAGATATGATTGCTGGTTTCCCTACCGAAACTGAAGAAGATCACCGCGATACACTTTCGCTAATGGAATATGTGAAGTACGATTTTGGGTTTATGTTTGCTTATTCTGAGCGCCCTGGTACGTTAGCCGCTCGCAAAATAGAAGACGATGTACCTGAAGAGGTAAAAAAACGCCGTCTTGCTGAAATTATTGACTTACAACAAAAACACAGCTTGTACCGCACTCAAGCCCAAGTAGGTAAGGTTGTTGAAGTACTCATTGAGGGGACTTCTAAAAAATCAGCTAATGAATGGATGGGACGCAACACCCAAAACACGGTAGTTGTATTCCCCAAAGAAAATTATAAAGTAGGTGATTTTGTACTTGTAGAAGTAACAAATTGCACCTCAACAACCCTTATAGGAAAAGCGATAGGAATTAGTGATAAACGACAATAAAAAAGCTGCCCGTGAAGCAGCTTTTTTATTTATAGTTTTCGATAAGTAATTGTTACATTCAAAATATCATCAATAGTATAACCTTTTTCTTTAAGAGCTGGGTCATAAGGTATTTGAGAGTACAAAAATGTTTTAAGTTCACTATTGTATTTAAAAACAAACTGTGTGGAGGTGAGGCTAACAATATCATAAGCTTTAAGTACTACACCATTGCCATTATCTAAACATAGTTTATTATTTTCTACAAAATACTTTACGCTAGCTGTATTTTGCTGGCAATTACCTCCTTTAAAAATATGTTCTTCTGAAGTTAAAAACTCACCATAAAAGGTATATTTAGTCTTTTTGGAACATTCCATTTCTTCAATAGAAGTTATCTCTGAAAACAATTTACCATCAGGTAAAATCGACTTTTCATACACCCAAGTACCTTGTAATTCCTTAGGATGTTTGAAATCCTGATTATCATCTTTTTTTGAGCACGCTGCAAAAGCTATTACAGAGAGCAACATCAATAATATTTTTTTCATTGGTACAAAGTTTAAAATTCGCTACAAATGTACAAAAAATTATTTAGACAATGCTACAAGAGAATAGTATTTTTTCAGTAGGTGCATTATATTTATAGTAATAATCTACACATTCTTTCATTTTTTTTAACTCTTCAGCTGAAAATTTAGCCTTCAAAACTGTTATTTTTCTTTCATACCCTCCCTTTTTACCAAAGAAAATAAGTGTATAGTTACGAATGTTTATTTTGTTTAACAATTTTCATTATCTCGATAATTCTAAATGATTCGGTAAAGGTATAAGATTATTGGCAAATTAGTAAATTTAAACAATTCATTGTCAAAAACTTGTTTTATAAGAAAAACATTCTTACTTTTGCGCCGCTTTAATTACATATACAGAGTACATTACGTTTCAAATAGAAAAAATCGCTATTTGAAATAATAGTTACAGAAATATTCCCCATAATCTATGTCAGATATTTTGCATTATACTCTTACTGATTTTGTCACCTCCTACGGGGTGCGTATTCCTTCGCTTAGGTTGTATTACCAATGTTTTGGCTTACCGCTGGGAGAAGCACCCGTGGTGGTAGTAAACCACGCTTTTACAGGCAATTCACAAGTAACGGGTGAAAACGGCTGGTGGAAAGAAGCCATCGGTGAAGGGAAGTTGATTGATACCCTCAAATACACAGTAGTAGCTTTTAATATCCCTGGCAATGGTTTTGGAGCACGCGAAGAAGATATGATTCCTAACTATGAGCATTGGGCGGGTATAGATATAGCGCGTATTTTCAACCAAGGGCTCACCGAGCATTTAGGACTTAAAGAAGTATTTGCCCTTGTAGGGTGCTCGTTAGGTGGTGGTATTGCTTGGGAAATGGCAGCCCTCGCCCCTACCCTTTTCAAAGAATTGGTAATCGTAGCTGCCGATTGGAAAGCAACCGACTGGATTATAGGCAACTGCCTCTTGCAAGAGCAGATACTCAAAAACTCTACACACCCCTTGCACGATGCACGCCTCCACGCGATGTTGTGTTACCGCACTCCTCAATCGTTGAAACTGAAGTTTGAGCGAACCACCAACATTCCGTTGCAGTTGTACAATGTAGAAACGTGGCTTTTACACCACGGAGAGAAGCTACACAAACGCTTCTCACTCTCCGCCTACAAACTGATGAACCAATTGGTAAAAACGATAGATATTTCAAAAGAACGCGGTAGTTTTGCCGAGGCTGTAGCGCCTATCACCGCACACATTACCATCGTAAGCACCGATTCCGACTTGTATTTCGTTCCTCAAGAGAACCGCGATACCGTAACTGAACTCCGTGAAATGGGCAAACCCGTAGATTATTACGAAATCCACTCCGTACACGGTCACGATGCTTTCCTAATAGAACACAAACAGTTAGAACAGTATTTAAAAAAAGTGTTCGTTAGGTAAGAGATAAGAGGTAAGAATTTGTTAATTGTTAATTTTCAATTGTTAATTGTTATAAGATGAAGATATTAAAATTTGGTGGAAAATCACTTGCCAATGACGGCATTGAAAAGGTGATTGATATTATCATTACTTCACATAAAGAACCTCTATCGGTAGTAGTCTCAGCGCGAGGCAACACTACCGATGAATTAGAAGCTTTGCTCGAAAAGGCGAGTAAAGGCGAGGACTATACAGCCGACTTTCAACAACTGAAAGACGAACAACAGTATAACGATAGTGTATCGTTTGAGCCTGAATTTCAGTTGCTCGAAAAACTCCTTGAAGGCGTTTCGCTACTGAAAGACTACAGCCCTAAGACCAAAGATTTGGTATTAGCACAAGGTGAACTGATGTCTGCTAAGCTTGTGGCAACACTACTTCAGCAAAAAGGCTTGGAAAGTACTTTTGTGGATAGCCGTGAAATCTTCAAAACTGATGCTGTAGTAGGCAATGCACAAATCATCAATTCAGTATCCGAAAAACTCACTCGTGACCGCTTTGCAACCATTCCACCTAATTTTGTGGCAGTGGTTACGGGCTTTATCGCTTCCACCGAAAAAGGCGACACTACTACCTTAGGGCGCAATGGCAGTAACTATTCGGCAGCACTTTTGGCTAACTACCTCAACGCTTCCGAACTGCAAAACTACACCCACGTCGACGGTATCTTCACTGCCAATCCTGAGTTAGTACCCGAAGCCAAAATTATACGTCATCTTTCTTACGAAGAAGCCAATGAATTAGCTAACTTTGGAGCTTCTATACTTCACGCTAAAACCATTATCCCACTCATTGAAAAAGGCATTCCGCTGCGTATCAAAAACACTTTCAACAGTGAGGATGCCGGCACACTCATTCACCAAGAAAGCGTGCAAGAAGGTATCAAATCGATTTCTGTAATTAAAGACAATGCCCTTATCGTGATGGAAGGTCGCGGACTCTTGGGCAAAGTGGGCGTAGATGCTCGTATTTTTAAAGCGCTCGCACAAAAAGGTATCAGTGTGAGTATCATCTCGCAAGGGTCATCGGAGCGCGGGGTAGGCTTAGTCGTAGCTTCTAAAGATGCTAAACTTGCCAAAGCTGCTATAGACGAGGAATTCTCACACGACTTCTACACCAATGATGTGAGCAGTGTGAGTATCGTAGAAGATGTAGCTGTAATTTCTATCGTAGGACAACCGCTTGCTACTTTCCACCACCCTTATAACGCTTTGATACGCAACCAAATCGTTCCTTTGCTCATCAATAATGCCGTAACGGGCAAAAACGTGAGTTTGGTACTCAAAACCGAAAAACTCCACAAGGCATTGAACGTAATTCACGGTGAAATCTTTGGGGTTTCACGCCGTATCAACTTGGTAATCTTTGGTAAAGGTACCGTAGGGGCTACCCTCATCGACCAAGTGATTGCCGCACACGACAATATACTCCACCGCAAGAACATCAGTTTGCGTATCGTTGCTATCGCCAATTCACAACAACTGCTCACCAATGCAAAAGGAATTGGCAGTCATTGGCGTTCTGCCTTCGATAAAGAAGCTGTGCCTTATAGTTTTGACACTTTGCAAGCCTTTGTAGATAAACATCACTTGGAGAACCTTATCGCCGTAGATGTAACCGCCAGCAAAACCTTTGTAGACAACTATATCCCACTTATCAAGAGCGGTTACGACTTGGTTTCAGCTAATAAAATAGCAAATACTATTTCATTTGACTTTTACCAAGAACTGCGCAAAACTCTCAAACAACACCAAAAAACTTATCTCTACGAAACCAATGTAGGGGCAGGCTTACCATTGATAGACACCATTCGCCTCTTGCATCATTCGGGTGAGAATATCACCCGTATTAAGGGAATTTTCTCAGGAACACTCAGCTATTTGTTCAACACCTTTTCAGCGGAAAACAAGCCGTTTAGCGAGGTGCTCCAGCACGCTATCAACAGCGGTTATACCGAACCCGACCCTCGTGAAGACCTCTGTGGTAACGATGTAGGGCGCAAACTGCTCATCTTAGCCCGCGAGCTTGATTTAGGCAATGAGTTCACCGATGTGAAGATACAAAACCTTATCCCCGAGCATTTGAGAGAAGGCTCAGTGGAAGACTTTTTGCAACGTTTAGAAGAGTTCAATGCGCCTTATCAGCAAATCAAAGAAGCGCAAGCACCCGACCACGTACTGCGTTATGTAGGCGACCTTCACGGCGACTTAGCTTCTACCGAAACGGTTCAGTTAGACGTATCGCTCGTATCGGTTCCGCGCAACAGTGCCCTCGGTCAGGTAAAAGGTGCTGACTCTATTTTTGAGATTTACACCGAATCTTACGGCGATAACCCTATCGTGATACAAGGAGCAGGCGCAGGCGCTTCGGTAACCGCACGTGGGGTATTTGGCGATATTTTAAGATTAGCAGAGAAAAGTAGGTTTTAGGGGTTAGCACTATGAATCAAGAAGAAAATCCTTTGTTAAAGATGTCGTTGCAGGAATTGTGGCAACTGTTCCCTATCAATCTTACACAGCACAACCCTTTGTGGAAAGAATGGTATGAGGAAGAACGCAATTTCCTTTTAAAACAATTGCCCTCTAACGAAGTGGTACGGCTAAGCCATATAGGCAGTACCGCTGTGGAAGGAATACAAGCCAAACCTATTGTAGATATGTTATTAGAAGTGAAAAAGGACAGTTCATTTCAGAAGCTAAAAGAAGTCATTTTACAATCAGGTTATCTATGTATGAATGAAACAAACGATAGGATTTCTTTTAATAAAGGCTATACTATTAATGGGTTTGCAGAACGTGTGTTTCATCTGCATTTGCGTTATGAAGGCAATAATGACGAACTCTATTTTCGCGATGAACTGCAAGCACACCCATCGGTAGCCAAAGATTATGAAAGGCTTAAATTATCACTTTGGAAACCTTTTGAGCACGACCGAGATGCTTATACCGCTCACAAAACAGACTTTGTGAAACAATATACACTGATAGCAAAAGAAGAATTTAAAGGAAAATATGAAAATAACAGACCATATTAAGAATGCCAAAGGAAAAACGCTCTTCTCCTTTGAAGTAGTACCTCCTAAAAAGGGAAATAATATTGAAGAACTATACCGAAACATAGACCCCCTAATGGAGTTCAATCCTCCGTTTATAGATGTAACTACTTCACGCGAGGAGTATTATTACATTGAACACCCTAATGGGCTATTGGAAAAGAAAGTAACCCGTATGCGCCCTGGTACAGTGGGTATTTGTGCGGCTATTCAGCATAAATATAAGGTAGATACTGTACCACACGTGCTTTGTGGTGGTTTTTCAAAAGAAGAAACTGAGTATCTATTGGTAGATTGCCTCTACTTGGGTATTGATAACGTAATGGCATTGCGTGGTGATGCGATGAAAGAACAACGCTACTTTCAGCCTACTGAGGGCGGACATACCTACGCTACCGAACTCGTTACTCAAATCAGCAATTTGAACAAGGGGATTTACCTCAATGGTATTGCTGCCGACCATAAGGCTAATTTCTGTATAGGGGTAGCAGGTTACCCTGAAAAACACATTGAAGCCCCCTCACTCACCTCGGACTTGGCGCGCCTAAAAGAAAAGGTAGATGCTGGTGCCGACTATGTGGTAACACAGATGTTTTTTGACAATCAGAAGTATTTTGAGTTTGTAGAGAAAGCCAAAGAAGCAGGCATCAATGTACCTATCATACCAGGGATTAAACCTATTGCTATTAAAAAGCACCTCAACCTACTGTCACAAGCCTTTAAAATAGATTTCCCCGAAGAGCTCATCAAAGCAGTAGAATCCTGCAAGAACAACAACGAGGTAAAACAAGTGGGTATAGAGTGGGCAATTCAGCAGAGTAAAGAGCTGAAAGCCGCTGGGGTACCTGTTTTGCACTACTATTCAATGGGAAAATCGGATAATATAGTGAAGGTAATATCAGAAGTATTCTAACAATTGACAATTGTTAATTATCAATTGTCAATTGATTTATTGATTTGTTCGATGTAATGGGTTAGTTCTTCTTTGCCGGTTTTGTTTTCGGCTGAAGTGACGAAGTAAGGCGGAAATTCTTCCCAAGTTTCGAGGAGTACTTGTTGATAAGCAGCTATATTGCGTTCAATAGCTAAAGGTTTGAGTTTATCAGCTTTGGTAAAAACAATAGCAAACGGAATGTCGTGTTCGCCTAACCATTGCATAAACTCTACATCTATCTTCTGAGGTTCGTGGCGCACATCTACTAATACAAATGCACATACCAATTGTTGCCGTTCTTCAAAATATTTAGTAATAAATTGCTGAAATACCTTTTTAGTTTCTTTGGATACCCTTGCATAACCATAACCAGGGAGGTCTACTAAAAACCAACTATTATCTATTTTGAAGTGATTGATGAGTTGGGTTTTCCCAGGGCGACCTGAAGTTTTAGCCAAATTCTTGTGATTGGTAAGCATATTGATAAGCGACGATTTCCCTACATTGGAACGCCCTATAAAAGCATATTCAGGTAAGTTTTCCTTGGGGCATTTACTCACCTGAGAGTTACTCATCACAAATTCAGCTTTTTTTATCATCTTACCTCCTTATTTTCAAGCCACTTATTTAAAATATCATTGAACTGTTGAGGATGTTCCATCATTGGAGCGTGACCACATTTGTCTATCCAGTGCAGTTCGGAATTAGGTAATAATTCGTGGAATTCTTCAGCTACTTTAGGAGGAGTTACATTGTCGTTCTTACCCCAGATGAGGCAAGTAGGGGTTTCCATTTTAGGCAAATCTTTTGCCATATTATTGCGGATAGCACTTTTGGCAAGCGCCAAAGTTTTGATGAGTTTAGAACGATCGGAGATATTAGCAAATACCTCATCTACAATTTCTTTAGTAGCTACAGCAGGGTCGTAGAACACTTCTTCGCATTTCTTTTTGATGAAATCGTAATCACCACGGCGTGGATAACCATCGCTCATTGCTTTCTCGTACAATCCAGAACTACCTGTAAGCACTAATCCGAGTACGTTTTTAGGGTGCATTTTAGCATAGAGCAAGCCTACGTGTCCGCCAAGCGAATTGCCAAGCAGGATTACTTTTTCAAACTTCTTGTGTTTGATGAATTTCTGTATATATTTAGCCAATGTTTTCACTGAAGTTGTGAGCAAAGGCATAGAGAAGAGAGGCAGTTCGGGGACTACCACTTTATATTTATGGGAAAAAAAAGAAACTACTTCTTCAAAGTTACTAAGCCCACCCATCAAGCCGTGTAAGATAATGATAGGAGTGCCCTCACCTTTTTCGATGTATGTAAATTTACCTTCTTTTTTTACTTCTACTGTCATCGGTTTTTATCAAAAAGTTTTTTTGAGCTACAAAGGTAATATTTTTATTTTTATTTGCGTGCAGGAAAGTGAAAATATTTTTTACTCTTTTTTGTAAATAGCTGTTTATTAAGTAAATAGGATTTAAGTAGTATAGATTAAAGAAGTGGTAGAAGAAAGAAAATAAGAGTTAGGCGTTAAATTATTGTTAATATTTAAACGATATTGTGGTCGTTTATAACATTTATATTACATTTGCAATCTATTAAAAATTATTATAAAATAATTAGATTATGATGGATTTTCTAAAGAATCTTCAGAATATGATGGGAGGATCGGCTGAAGATATGCAAAAACAAATGGAGCAAATGCAACAGCAAATGCAACAACAAATGAATGCTGCTATGGGGGGTGGCAACGAAAAAAGAGGTTGGCAACCTGATGAAGGTGTGTACTACGCTAAAGGTGAGTACGATGATGCCATAGAGTACAACAACGAAATTGTGTGTATCACCAATGGTTGTACAGATGAAATGGCTGAAATGAACGACGCTATGGACGACAACGATTTCAACCGCGCTGAAGAAGTGCGTTTGCAATGGATTGAAGACCTTGTAACTTTCAAAGAAGAAGTACGCAAACTCGGTGCTTACAAAGGTGATACTTCATTGCTTGAAGCTGCTATCAAATTCTTTGATAATTACGATGCTTTGATGAAAGATGGTTACAAAACCCTTATCCAAATGCGTTTAAAAGGCTTGAAAGGTACTCCAGAAGAGCAAGCTCAACTCAATAAAAACAACGCTTTTATAGTAAAAACTGCCGAAGATTTCAATGCGGTAAGCGATGAGTTCATTGAGCGTTATGAGGACGAAGACGATGACGATGATGACGATGACGAATAAAAAAAGCTGCCTTAAGGCAGCTTTTTTTGAACTATTATCTGATTATTTCAATTTAACGTTTGCCATTTTCGCCGCCATTATCACAGCGTTTTTAGCATTTACAATAGTTCCAGTTGTAGAAAGTTCACTAAAGTTCTTTTCTGGACGTTTTTTGCCATCGCCTTTATCTTCACCTACATATACATTCATATTCACTTTCACGCCTGAATCCATAATGATTTTCTTCACTTGGGCAGCTGTAAGGCTTGGGAAGTAAGAACGCAACAAGGCTGCTATTCCTGCTACTTCAGGCGATGCCATTGAAGTACCTTGTAAGAATTGGTATTTGTTGTTAGGAACAGTCGCGTAGATTTTTACCCCTGGGGCAAATACATCGACGTTGCGTTTGCCATAGTTTGAAAATTCGGCTACTAAATTCTTGTTGAACTGATAGTTGAGAGCTCCTACAGTAAGGAAATTATCAGAGATTTCTTTTTTGTTTACCTCGTCGTTAGGGTAAGTATCTTTCACGTCGATATCTTGAGAGTCGTTACCAGCAGCGTTTACGATCAGTACATCTTTAGAAGCTGCGTATTTGATAGCATCATACACCCACTCTTTGTGAGGAGAAAAACCTTTACCAAAGCTGGTGTTGATTACTTTAGCACCGTTGTCTACTGCATAACGCAAAGCAAGAGCGACATCTTTGTCGTATTCATCACCATCGGGAACGGCACGTACTGGCATAATCCATACGCTATTAGCAACTCCATCCATACCGATGCCGTTGTTGCGTTCAGCAGCAATGATTCCTGCTACGTGAGTACCGTGAAGAGCTTCTTTGCTATCAGGGCCTATTACGTTATTGTTGCCGTAATATTTTTTAGAAAAGTCGTTTTCGTCGTCTTTCAAGATTGTTTTACGCGGACTGAAGTCTAAACCCAAGTGATATTTAAGTTTAGTATCGAAATAGTCTACGCCCTCTTTCAATTCTTTTTTAATTTCTTCATTATCGTTAGCGCGAGCCAAAAGTTCTTTCATAAAGCCTATCATATCGGTAGTCATTGCGTCATAAGACTTTCCTTTGGTAGCTTTTTCGATATCTTCGAGGGTATAAGTATCTTTACCTACGATTTTGCGTACGGCTTTATCGGCGAAATCAGCAGTTTCGATAAGCTGTTGATAGAAAGCCTTAGTGCGTTTTGCTTCAGAGGCTTCTGTTTCGTACTCTTCTTTAGCGCGGGCATAATCAGGGTTTTTAGTATTTTTAGTTTTGTAGATACGGGTCATTTCGGTATTTTCTTGAATGATATTACCGAGGAAGTTCCAACCGTGAATATCGTCTACATAGCCGTTTTTATCGTCGTCTTTACCATTGTTAGGAATTTCGGCAGTGTTTGTCCAAATCACGTTTTTAAGGTCTTCGTGATTGATATCTACACCAGAATCTACCACCCCTACGATAATTTTTTTAGGAGTAAGATTTTTTAGGAGGGCATAAGCCTCATCTAAGTTAATACCTGGGAATTTTTGTTTAAAACCTTGGTGAGGCCAGTTTTTGAGAGTGTCGTCGCTGTATTTTTTTTCAGCAAAAGCAGAAGTAGGAGCTTTGTCTAACGCGCCCTTAGTAGTGCCGCAACTCGCTAATAATAAGGCTGCTGAAGTTGCTAAAATAAATGATTTTTTCATTCTTTGTTAATTATGATTTTTTTGAGTTATATGAAAAACTTTGCAAAGGTAATAAATAATTGACAATTAGCAATTAATAATTAACAATTATTTTTGTTAATTGTTAAAATAGTCGTACATTTGTCGGATTTTTTTAACAAACACATAAAAACATATTAAACAACAACTGTTATGAAAAAGAAAAATCCTATTACTTGGGTGCCTACTGCCTATTTTGCTATGGGGTTACCTATGATTATGCTCACTCTGGTAGCTTCAGTATTTTTTGAAGATTTAGGAATTCCTAAGTCACAACACACTTTTTGGACAGGTTGGATTATTTTACCGTGGTCACTAAAACCTATCATTAGTATTATAATGGAACTTTTCGGTACGAAACGGCAGTATATTTTTATCACCGAACTTATATCAGCAGTTGCTTTTGGAGCTATTGTCTTCTCGCTGCCCCTGCCTAATTTCTTCACTATGGTATTAGTATTTATGGGAATCATTGCCCTAAGTGGTTCTACTCACGATATTGCTCTTGATGGAATGTATATGGAACAGCTTGATGTAGCTACCCAAAGTGCTTATTCAGGCTGGCAAGGAGCTTTTTATAATATTGCCAAAGTATTGGCTAACGGAGGGCTTATTTTTTTAGCAGGCTGGTTAGTAACAGAACAAGGTTTTTCACAAGTAGCATCATGGCAGGTAGTTATGAGTATTTGTGCGGCTATTTTTGGCATTGTAGGGGTTTATCATTTTTATATGTTACCTCGCGATGTGAAACCAAAAACTACTGGTGATTTTTCAGAAAAAATGAATGAACTTGGAAGTATCATCGTTGATTTCTTTCGGAAAAAACATATTTGGTATTACCTTATTTTTATCTTTTTATATCGCTTTGCTGAAGGTTTTGTAATGAAAATATTTCCTTTATTCCTCAAAGGGAAAGTTGCTGAAGGAGGTTTAGAGCTCAGCAATGAACAAGTAGGTTTTATCTATGGTACAGCGGGAGTTATAGCTTTTATTACGGGCTCTATTTTAGCAGGGCATTACGTATCAAAAGTAGGGCTCAAAAAATCCCTTTTTATTCTCGTTTGTGCTTATAATATTCAATTTATAGTATATTTGTTATTGGCATATTTCCAGCCTACCCATCTCACTACTATTGCACTTGGTGTGATAGGTGAAAACTTTGGTTATGGTTTTGGGGCAGTAGGACTTACTCTCTTCATTATGCAACAAGTAGCTCCTGGTAAAAATCAGATGACGCATAATGCTTTTGGTAATAGTTTAGCGATGTTATCTTTAGCTTTATCAGGAATGGCAAGTGGAGCATTGAGCGAATCTTTAGGGTATTTAGGTTTCTTCCTCTTAGCCATCGTATTAATAATTCCTTCCATAACACTCGCTTGGTATGTACCTTTCTCTCACAAAAGTCACACAGAAGTATAATCTATGTTACAAGAAATAGAACGCAAATTCAAGGTGAAAAGCAACACTTATAAAGCGCTTGCTACTAAGGCGATACGCATCACACAAGGCTATTTGAGTTCGGTGCCAGAGCGCACAGTGAGAGTACGCCTAAAAGGCGATGAAGCATTCCTCACTATAAAGGGCGGTAGCAACGAGAGCGGCACCACGCGTTTTGAGTGGGAGAAAGCCATTGCAGTAGCCGATGCTGAGCAACTGCTCACTCTTTGTGAAAAGGGAGTGATAGACAAAACCCGTTATCTCGTGCCTTGTGGCGAGTTGTGTTTTGAAGTAGATGAGTTCTATGGAGACAATGAAGGATTAGTGATTGCTGAGATAGAATTACCCTCTGAAAACACCCCTTTTGAGCGTCCCGAATGGTTAGGCGAGGAAGTAACCAATGAGGCGCGTTATTACAATGCTATGCTTAGCAAAAATCCCTACAAAAATTGGTGAACTGAAATAATTGACAATTGATAATTGTTAATTGTCAATTAATCACTACCTTTGCACCCAAAATCAACACATTAGAAAAATAATATTATGGCAAGAGATATTTTACCTACTCCCGTATTGGAGGGAGAAGAAGTCATAGCATTCTACAACAAGTTAGCAAACTTTAAAGAGAATTTAAAGAAAAAAGGCATTACTTGGGAAGTAATCCAAGAAGATGCAAAACGTTTAAAATCAATTTTTAAAGAAAACCCAGATGTTGAAAAGAAATAGCTTAGAGGGTTTATCTTTCTTTCAACTAAAAGAAAATTACCCTATCAAACCTTTTGACTGTGAAGATGATGATTTGAATGATTTCCTGTTCAATAAAGCATTACTATATCAAAAAGAACTGCTTGCTACCACCTTTATCATTGAAGATAAAGAACGTACTTTAGGCTACTATAGTGTACTCAACGATAGTTTGCAACTCAAGGAAGAAGATTTTCCATCAAAGAGTAAATACAAAAAGTTTTTAAGTCATCTAATTCCTCACCCTAAACGACATTTGAAAAGTGTGCCTGCTGTAAAAATAGGACGTTTAGCCGTTGATAAAACTTACAAGGGCAAGGGATTAGGAATGATTTTTATTCGCAATGTTATACGTGATTGCGTTGATTTAAACAAAAAGATAGCTTGCAGACTTATCACAGTAGATGCCTATAAAGGAGCTTTAACCTTCTACCAAAAGTTAGGTTTTGAATTCTTAACTGAAAAAGACAACAATGATGACATTCGCCAGATGTTCTTTGATTTAACAAACCTTGATAATTAATAGCAAATCGACAAATCGATACGTATGACAGAACCTAAAAAATACAATCCTACAGAATTAGAAGAAAAATGGTATGCCTATTGGCTTGCCCACAACTATTTTCACTCAACCCCCGATGAGCGTACCCCCTATACCATTGTGATTCCGCCCCCTAACGTTACAGGGGTGCTCCATATGGGACACATGCTCAACAATACCATTCAAGATGTACTTATCCGCCGTGCTCGCCTCAAAGGCTTCAACGCTTGCTGGGTGCCAGGTACTGACCACGCTTCTATTGCAACAGAGGCTAAAGTGGTGGCAAAAATCAAAGAACAAGGCATTAAAAAATCTGACCTTACTCGTGAGGAGTTTCTCGTACACGCTTGGGAATGGACACACCAATACGGGGGAGTAATCCTCGAACAACTCAAAAAATTGGGTTGCTCTTGCGACTGGGAGCGCACTAAATTCACAATGGACGAGGAGCTTTCGGCTTCGGTTATCAAAGTGTTTGTAGATTTGTACAACAAAGGACAAATATACCGCGGACATCGTATGGTGAACTGGGATCCAGAGGCTAAGACCACCCTTTCTGACGAGGAGGTGATTTACGAAGAACGTCAAGGATTTTTATATCATTTGAAATATCAAATCGAAGGGACAAATGAGTACCTTATCATTGCTACAACGCGCCCTGAAACGATTTTTGGCGATACGGCTATCTGTATCAACCCTAATGATGAGCGTTGGCAACACCTGAAAGGCAAAAAAGCGATTGTGCCTATCTGCAACCGCGTAATTCCGATTATCGAAGATGAGTATGTAGATGTAGAATTTGGTACAGGTTGCCTGAAAGTAACCCCAGCCCACGACCCTAATGACAAGGTTTTGGGCGACAAGCACCAGTTAGAAGTGATTGATATTTTCAATGATGATGCAACCCTTAATCACTACGGTTTACACTATGCTGGCAAAGACCGCTTTGTAGTGCGCAAAGAGATAGTAGCCGAATTAGAAGAAAAAAACTTACTCGCTAAAAAAGAGACTTATACTAACAAAGTGGGGACGTCAGAGCGTACCAAAGCCGTGATAGAACCCCGCCTTTCCGACCAGTGGTTCCTCAAAATGGACACCCTTATCCAACCTGCTATCAAGGCGGTATTGGAAGACGAAAGCATCAAACTATATCCTAAAAAGTTTGAAAATACTTATCGCCATTGGGTAGAGAACGTACGCGATTGGAATATCTCACGCCAATTGTGGTGGGGACAACAGATTCCTGCTTACTACTACGGCGAAGGTAAAGACCAATTTGTAGTAGCCAAAACTAAGGCAGAAGCCCTCGCTTTGGCTAAAGAAAAGAGCGGTAATGCACATCTTACTGAAGCCGATTTGCGACAAGATGAAGATGCCCTCGATACTTGGTTCTCGTCTTGGTTATGGCCTATGAGTGTGTTCAACGGTATTTTAGAGCCTAACAACCCTGAAATTGAGTATTATTACCCTACTAACGATTTGGTAACAGGACCTGATATCCTTTTCTTTTGGGTAACCCGAATGATCGTAGCAGGTTTTGAGTACAAAGGCGAGCGTCCGTTTAGCAATGTGTATCTTACCGGATTAGTGCGCGATAAGCAACGCCGCAAGATGTCAAAATCTTTAGGCAACTCGCCCGATGCGCTCAAACTCATCGCCGATTACGGTGCTGATGGCGTGCGCGTGGGGCTCTTGCTCTCATCGGCAGCAGGTAATGACTTGCTGTTTGACGAAGCCCTTTGTCAGCAAGGAAAAGGATTTGGCAACAAATTGTGGAATGCTTTCCAATTGGTAAAAGGATGGCAAGTGGATAGCTCAGTAGCACAACCTGCAGCTGCTCAGCTCGCTTTGCAATGGTTTGAAGCGAAGTTCAACGCAGTACTCACCGAAGTAGAAGACCATTTTAAGAAATATCGCATCTCCGATGCCCTAATGGCAATCTATAAACTTGCTTGGGACGACTTCTGTGCGTGGCTTTTGGAAATGGTAAAACCCGAATACGGCAAACCGATGGACAAAGACACTTATGAGGGCGTGGTAGCCGCTTTTGAGAATTTACTAAAACTCCTCCACCCCTTTATGCCATTCCTTACCGAGGAAATATGGCAAAGTTTAGCGCCTCGTACCCCTAAACAAGCCCTTATCGTGGCTACCTACCCCACTGTACAGCCGTACGACGAAAAACTATTGGCAGAATTTGATTTTGCTGCCGAAGTGATAGCAGGTATCCGCACGGTGCGCAAAGAGAAGAATATACCTTTCAAAACACCGCTTAGCCTTTCGGTATTAAACAAAGAGCAAATGAGCAATCGTTTTGATGTGGTACTTAGCAAAATGGGCGGACTTAAGGCTATTACCGAAGTGAGTACAGCCATAGAAGGTGCAATGTCTTTCCGCGTAAAAGCTAATGAATACTTTATCCCAATGGAAGGGGCAGTGAATGTAGAAGAGGAACTTAAAAAACTACAAGAGGAACTTACCTATACACAAGGCTTTTTAGCCTCAGTACGCAAGAAACTTTCTAATGAGAAGTTTGTAAATTCAGCGCCTGCTCAAGTAGTAGATAACGAGCGCAAAAAAGAAGCTGATGCATTAGCGAAAATTGAAACACTTGAAAAAGCGATAAGAGCAATTAACAGTTAACAATTATAATAAAATGGAACACTTAAAACAAATGATAGACGAAGCGTGGGAAAATCGCTCTCTGCTTCGTGAGGAAATTGTACAACAGACTATCCGTGAGGTGATTCACCTCTTAGATTTAGGTCAGTTGCGAGTGGCAGAGCCTACTGCCGATGGCTGGAAAGTAAACGAATGGGTAAAAAAAGCGGTTGTGCTTTACTTCCCTATCCAAAATATGAAACCCGTAGAGGTGGGTATCTTTGAGTTCCACGATAAGATTCCGCTCAAACACAACTACGATGAGAAAGGAGTGCGCGTAGTACCACCTGCTGTAGCACGTCGTGGTGCTTTTATTGCCAAAGGCGCTATACTGATGCCCAGCTATGTGAATATAGGGGCTTATGTAGATGAAGGTACAATGGTAGATACGTGGGCTACTGTGGGTAGTTGCGCTCAGATAGGCAAACACGTGCACCTGAGTGGTGGCGTAGGTGTAGGAGGTGTATTAGAACCCTTGCAAGCAGCTCCCGTGATAGTAGAAGATGGGGCTTTCATCGGGTCGCGTTGTATCTTGGTAGAAGGAGTGCACATAGGCAAAGAAGCGGTACTTGGTGCTAATGTAGTGCTTACAGCCTCTACTAAAATCATTGATGTAACGGGTAGCGAACCTAAAGAACTGAAAGGCTATGTACCTGAACGCTCAGTAGTGATTCCTGGTAGTTACACCAAGCACTTCCCAGCAGGTGATTACCAAGTACCTTGTGCCCTTATCATCGGGCAGCGTAAAGCCTCAACCGATAAGAAAACTTCACTAAACGATGCTCTAAGAGAATATGGAGTTTCTGTTTAGGTAACAAGTAACAGATAATAAGTAACAGGTAAAAAAAGCTGTCTAACATATCTTCCTTGTTAGACAGCTTTTTGTATTTCATTTTTTATAGTTAAAAAAGTATTCTTTAAAGGTGCGGATATCAAGATAGCCTTGTTTACCGTTTTTAGTAATGCGGTAGAAAGAATTAGTAAGAGGTTGAATCGTATCGTATAAAGGTTTTTCTTGCTCAGGATAGATACCTACTTTGCCATTTTTATAAATGTATACTAATTGATCTTCGCGTTTTTCTATCTTGTCAAAAGTAATAGGAAGTAGTACATTTGCCTCTAAAGGTTGAGAATCTTCGTGATATGGATAGTTCATCAGTCCGTATTTTCCATTTTTCTTCACTACAACACAGTAGCCTGAGGGTGTTTTTACTTTTCTTATAAAAGGAAGTTCAGCTCCTAAGCTGAGCAGAGAAAGTTCTTCGTCGGCAGTACGGTCTATAAGAGGGAATTTTTTATCTTGGAATCCTTCTATATGATATGCTAATAACAATGTATAAGGATGAGGCGCTGTAGTATCTTTTTCAATACTAACCGAAACATCGTGTTTCCCTACAGGACACCAATTTTCTAATTTCATATCTACTCTTCTCAGTGGCTTCTTTTCACTAAAACTATAATAATAAGCACCTTTTGAGGTGAGAATTTCTACATAATCATAGCTATTGTACAAATAGAGTGCTTTTATTCCTTTTATAGGTTGTTTTTCCAATAACAGATTATACACACTGAACTCATTGGCTTTCTTTCCTACAATAGCATAATCATTGAAATAGAGTGTATCATAAGTTTGAGATAGCAACTTAGTCCCCAACTTATTGATGAGTTCATAACCGTTGTTGCGTTTGTAAGGAATAAACATCCCTTTAGAATAGAAGTTACTAAAATTTGCGTAATACGAAACTTTAATAGGTGAGGTAGGTTCTAATGGAACATTAGCCCCTTTAAACCAATCGGTAATAAATCTATTTTCATTTTTTAAGGGAATGATAATAGCGTGATTATATAGCATATAAGCTTTTTTTTCGTCACTAAAATTTAGCACTAAAGGGATAGAAAAATAATGCCTATCGGGGAAAAAGTATTCTTTTCCTTCAATAGTTTTATGAGAAAAAAGTTGTATAGCCCCTAAGTTTTCACTAAAAAATTTCACTATAGGAGTAGTGGTATATTGACGTAGTTGCCCAAAAAAAGTAAAATCTTTTTTAATAAAATCCTTGAATTGAGTAGGGCGAATATCTTTTATATGAATCAACTGTAATCCTTTCTTTTGGAGCTCATCAAAGAGAATGGGATTATCAGTGGAGTGCCAACTGAGTTTTGACAACCAACTCTCTTCTTGAATTTTTTCTCTATCTTCATTTAGCTGCATTCTCAAAAGCATATCTTCTCCTTTTTGCTGATAGAAATAGATGTGCCCCTTAGAATCATAGGCTATAACATCTATCTGAGAAGAAGGCAAGGTATATTGCGCTTCCACTGATAAACTACAAAAGAATAGAAAAAGGATTGTTATGAGGTGTTTCATATTCGTAATTCGTTATTCGTAGTTCGTCATTACTCTTTGGCGTTTTGCCTCAAAGATGAGTACAGCAGCCGCTACCGATACATTCATAGAGTCGATTACCCCTTCCATTGGGATGATGATATTCTGGGTACTGTGTTTGAGCCATTCATCGGTGAGACCTTGGTCTTCTGTGCCTACTACTATGGCTGAGCCTTCGCTAAACGACACTTCGTAGTAAGGCTTAGATGCCGTGAGAGCCGCACAATAACTATTGATGTTTTTAGCTTTCAAAAAATCAATGACCTCAACAGTAGTACCTGTGGCGATAGGCACCGTAAACACACAGCCCACACTCGAGCGGATGACATTCGGGTTGTAGAGGTCGGTTTTAGGGTTGGCGATAATCACAGCATCTATATGGGCAGCATCGGCAGTACGGAGGAGCGCCCCTATATTTCCTGGTTTTTCGGGAGCTTCGGCTACTAATAGCAAAGGTTTTTTAGTGCTGAATGCCAAAGTGTCTAAACCGTGTTTTTTTACTTCTACCAAAGCTATCACCCCCTCAGTAGAACTGCGATAGCTAATCTTCTCATACACTTCTTTGCTGATAGCAATAGGCGTGAGTTTTTGGGTAGTATAACCGAGCAATTCGGTGAGTTGCCTTTCACTGAAGATATCAGGTTGATACAAGAGCGTTTCAAGGGTATAGTTACCTTGTAAAGCTAAACGTATTTCGCGTGCGCCTTCTACTACACATAAACTTTGTTTTTTACGTTCGCGTGATTTTTCACTCAAAAGAGCGATTTTTTTTATTAGGGGGTTTTGAGTACTGGTGATGTTCATTTTTAGATAAGAGGTAAGAAGTAAGAAAAAGCTACCTACTTACGTAGGCAGCTTTATTATTTATCCATAAGCACCTTGCAGTGTGAAAGTTCGGGCTTATTTTTAGTATAGGCATCAAGCCAAACTTTTAGTTCTTCTACTTCGTAGGGCAATAGTCTATCTATTGCTTTGTTAAGTTCTTTG
This sequence comes from Capnocytophaga genosp. AHN8471, assembly GCF_016806945.1. NCBI lineage: Bacteria > Pseudomonadati > Bacteroidota > Flavobacteriia > Flavobacteriales > Flavobacteriaceae > Capnocytophaga > Capnocytophaga genosp. AHN8471. The sequence continues at coordinate 151,766 of NZ_JAESPJ010000026.1, read as the reverse complement.
TAGAATAAGTTTGGATCAAAACTTACCTTTGATAAAATCATTTTTGTGTATTCAAACATTGCACGTTTCATAATAGATAGGTTTTAATGTTTTTCTGTACAAATGTAGGTAATAAAAATGAGATAGGCAAGTTTAAAAATGTTAATTTTGTGTTAAATTTCGTAACTATTTCAGTTTCACATCGTATTCTAAACGGGCTTGTATGCCGCGTTGTTGAGCGATACGTTTCACTTGTTGATATACTTCATAAGCTTCTACTCCCATTTCGTTACGCAAATTTTCGCCTCTCAACTGAGCTCCAAAACGGCGGAACATTGCTTTGAAATCCATTTCGAATACAGGATAAGAAATAGTGCGATATTCTTTGAGTCCGTTATCTTTAGCGGCATAGGCGATGGCATCGTTAAGAGAGCCGAGTTCGTCTACCAAACCATTGGCAAGAGCTTCTTTACCGCTCCACACTCTGCCTTGTGCGATAGAGTCTATTTGAGCTACTGTTTTCCCACGTCCTTTGGCTACACGGTCTAAAAATACAGTATATACCTGTTCGATAGATTCAGTCATTTCTTTTCTGAATTGTTCAGTAGGCTTTTGATAAGGGCTATACCATTGAGCATTAGGGTGAGTGCTCACCGTTTCGGCAGTTATACCCCAATTAGTCGCTAAAGCATTTACGTTAGGAATCACTCCAAATACCCCGATAGAACCTGTAATGGTACCTGCTTCAGCAAAGATGCGATTGGCATTGCAAGCTATATAATATCCACCTGAAGCGGCGTAATTTCCCATAGATACATATACCTTCTTCTTCTTTTTAGTGATTTCTATTTCGCGATGCATCAGCTCTGAAGCTAAGGCATCACCACCGGGGGAATTGATACGGAGAACGATTGCTTTTACTTCTTTTTTATCGGCGGCTTTGCGCAAAGCACGGATAATGGTTTCGTTGCCCACTACTTCGGCACGCCCCTCGCCTTGCATAATTTCACCATCGGCGTAAATCACAGCGATTTTATCTTTAGTTTTATGGCTTGAGTTTTTACCTATCACAGCTTCGGCATAGTCTTCTATATTGATAAAATCTACTTTGTCAATACTTTTGCTACCTGTTTTATAGCATATAATTTTCTCGAACTCATCTCGGAAGAGGATATCGTCTACGAGTCCGTTGTTTTTAGCGAGCTGGGCAGTACGTCCGCCTACATTTGTAGCGATTTCGTTGAGTTTATCAACAGAGATATTGCGGCTTTGGGCGATATCGGCAGCGATAATACTCCACATTGCATTGAGCAGTTGTGTGATTTGCAAGCGGTTGTTGTCGCTCATTTTATTATCTAAGAAAGGTTCGACAGCGCTTTTGTATTTACCGTGGCGAATTACTTCCATTTGGATTCCTGTTTTTTCTTGCAAACCTTTGAAGAAGAGCACTTCGGAAGAGAGACCGCGGAGAGCAACGCTTCCGAGCTGACTTATATAAATTTTATCGGCGACACTTTGAAGATAGTAATCAAGTTGAGAAACTTCGTCGTTATAGGCTAAGACGAATTTACCAGAAGATTTGAAATCGATTAAGGCTTTACGGAGTTCTTGAGCAAACGCTAACCCCCCGATGTTACCCGTACTTTTGAGGTAAATACCTTTGATACGTTTATCGTTTTTGGCTTTTTGAATAGCTTTTAGAGTAGTGTTCAATCCGTTGTAAGACTGAGAGGTATAATCGAAATCTTTGAAGCTAATGCGCTCACTATAGTCGGTAAGTGGCTCGTTGAAAGCAAGTTCCAATACTGAATTATCCTTTACGGTTATTTCATCGCCAGAGGAACTTCCTACTACTGAACCTATCATCATAGAGATGAAGATGAGGAATAGGAGGAGGCATATTCCCATAGAGATAAAGAATCCGAGGATTGTAGCTAAGAGGGTTTTGAAAAAAGTCATATTATCAATTTGTCGATTTGTCGATTTGGTGATTTGCTTATTTGTTGATTTATTTGTGTTCGTGGAGTCCGCATTCTTTTTTGCTGTTACTTTCCCACCACCAGCGGCCAGCGCGGAAATCTTCACCTTCTTTGATAGCGCGGGTACAAGGGGCACATCCGATACTTACAAAACCTTTGTCGTGCAACACGTTGTAGGGGATATTATGCGCTTTGATGAAAGCTTTTGTATCCTCAAAAGTCCAATGGAGAATAGGATTATACTTAAATAGGTGATAGGTATCGTCCCACTCAAGTATTGGGAGGTCTTTGCGGGCTGTACTTTGGTCGGCACGCAAGCCTGTAACCCACACTTTTTTACCTTTGAGCGCGCGACTGAGAGGTTCTACCTTACGGATATGGCAGCACTCTTTGCGGAGTTCGACAGAGCGGTAGAAAGAGAGCGGTCCGTTTTTATGTACGTATTCTTCTATATCGTTTGCTTTAGGGTAATAAGGTTGAATGTAAGTGTGATAACGTTCATTGGTACTTTCCCAAACGGAGTAAGTTTCGTTGAACAAGCGCCCTGTATCCAAAGTAAAGATACTGATAGGGATTTGGTTTGCCAAAATAAGGTGACTAACTGCTTGATCTTCTAATCCAAAACTGGTAGAAAAGACAATTTCATTGGGGAATTGTTGAGCTAAGAAAGCGAGACCTTCTACTTCATTTTTTTGGAGGAGAGCATTATGGAGTGTTGTTAATTGTTCTTTCATATTATTTATCATCGGCAAAAGTAAGATAAGGCATAATCTCTTTGATGGGTACTTTTACTTCAAAAGGCACATCTACATAAGGAGCGATTTCAAAAGGGTCGTAGTACAAAATGAGGGCATCGGTAGCGATTCCCATTTTGTTAGGGAGGGAAAATACTCCATCTTCAAAATCGAATTTTTTATCGTTTAAAGGAGTAATTGTAGCGGTTTCTTTTGCTTTTTTGAAGTAACGTTCGGCAATTTGAGTTACTTTTTGTTCATCGGTAAAGAGATTTTCGTTTGTAATTACCTCGCCATCATCGAGGGTAAAGTTAGTAAATACTTTTGTTTGTGTAGGTTGAGCTTCACCTGTAGAGGCATAGCGATTAGATACCAAAGAGAGCATTTTGGTATTTTTCCACATAATGCTATCGGTAACGATGAACTCGAAAGCTGGGAGCTCGGGGAAATGGCCGTGGAGTTTGTAGTAATCGTTGCTCAAACTATCCAAGGCTTTTTCGACACTGATGCCTTCTACTTGGAGCGTATCTTCGTTGGAAAGGAGGAAATTAGAAATTTGCATTTCAATTTCTTTATTGAAATTTTGGGCAAACTCGCTATTGCCTTTACAATGCAAATAATTCAAGCTCACAGAGAAGCAATCGTCGTCGCAATTTTCTTCGCTACGTTCTACGGTTATTTCTTCAAAGCGGAGTTTGCTAAAATAATTATAGGTGCAGTAAGCGCCAGCTATTATTACAGCAATAAGGGCTATAATGAGGGTTAGTTTTTTCTTATTCATTTTTCTTAGTATTTCCATTGACATATATATTTCTGCAAACCATTGCAGAGAGATTGATATGTTTATCATTTACCAGCAGGAACATAGAGTCGTCAAAAGGTTCTTTGCTGAGTACTTCTATTTCATCACCCAAAGCGATGTTCATTTTGTTGAGATACACCAAAAACTCTTTAGAGGTATTTTTTACGGCGGCACAGACCCCTTTATCACCTTGTTTGAGTTCGCTGAGAAGGGTTTGGACGGTGGTAGAGAAGACACCTTCTTTATTAGGGATAGGGTCGCCGTGAGGGTCTTTTTTAGGGAATCCTAAGAAAGCGTCGAGGCGTTCGATGAGTTTATCGGATTGTATATGTTCGAGTTCTTCGGCTATTTCGTGAACTTCGTCCCACGAGAAATTAAGTTTTTCTACTAAAAACACTTCCCACAAACGGTGTTTGCGAATGATGCTAACAGCTCTTTGATAGCCTTTTTTGGAGAGTGTAACACCTTGATATTTGACATAGTTGATAAGTTGTTTTTCGGCTAATTTTTTGAGCATATCAGTTACTGATGAAGCTTTGGTGTTCATCACTTCGGCAATAGCATTGGTACTCACAGCCTGTTTAGTTTCGGCATAGAGGTGAAAGATAGCTTTCAAGTGGTTTTCTTCTGATAAGGTCATTTTTATTTGTTTTTAAGAGAAAAAACCGCCTTTTTACAGTGGCGGTTCTTGCTATTACATCAACTATTTTCTAACTCGGTGAATAGGGCTTTGAGCTCGGTAGCATCGTGAGGGCTCAATTTGCCAGCGATTACGAGGCTGAGTTGGCGACGTTGCAAAGCGCCTTTGAAACGTTCTTTTTCAAGCTCGGTTTCGGGTTCTAATTCGGGTACTTTTACGGGGTGACCATTTTCGTCGACCGCGACAAACGAGTAGATCGCCTCGGTAGCTTTAGTGCGTTCGCCATAGGTATTTTCCATCCATACATCTATATACACTTCCATAGAAGAGGAGAATGCGCGTGAGATAGCCGCTTCAACAGTTACGATACTCCCGACACGTATGCTATGGGTGAAAGCGACGTGGTTTACTGATACGGTAACCGTAGCACGACCTGAGTGGCGCTGAGAGGCTATACTTGCGGCTCTATCCATACGAGCGAGAAGCTCACCCCCGAACATAGCGTTCAGGTGATTGGTTTCGCCAGGTAGTACGAGGTCGGTGAGTATAGTACGTGAATCAGAAGGGGTTTTCTTATATGGTATCATTTTTTTAGGGTTGAGTGAGTATCCATCCGCCGTCGAGTTTTTTCTCTTGTTTAGAAGCTTGTACTTCGCGTTGTTGTAGTCTTGCTTCATCGACAGAGTCGAAACCACCATAGCTCACTTGGTATAGACCTTTGGCGTTTACACCTAAGACGAAAGCATTAGGGTAACCTATTTTTCTAAGTTGCTGTACACGAGCCTGAGCGTTTTTCTCGGAACTAAAAGCTCCTGCAATCACTTGATATTTTTTGTTAGCCAAAGGTGAAGGTCGGTTAGATGCACTTGGAGTGTTCGTGTTAGCAGGTTTGGTACCTGCTGTAGTTTGCGTAGGTTTAGTACCTGTGGTGGTTTGTGTAGGTTTAGTACCTGCTGTAGTTTGTGTAGGTTTTGAGGTTGGTGTAGGTTCTGTTCTTGTAGGTTTAGGTGATTCAGTAACCGTTTTAGGTTTAGATTCAGGTTTTGCCTTACCTTTTTCTGGGGTAAGGTTGATTACGGGCATAGTGATAGGTGGAGTAAATACCGCTGCTTCACTAAGTTGCTGGTTTAAACGTTCTTGCACCAAACTATCGGTTACCACATATTGTTGTTCATCGGAGCTGCCATTAGCGAGTTTTTCACTAAACAAAGCATAGGCACCATAGGCCAATATTGCCAATCCTAACATTGCTACTGCTGTATATTTGATATAAGGACGCAGTTTGAATTTCTTTTTATTTACAGTAGGCTTAGGAGGAACTATATTTTCTACTTCGGGTTGAGAAATAGGCTCTACAGGAGGTGCTGGTTGTGAAATAGGGCTTTCAATAGCGGCGAGAGATTTCTCTTCAGGAGGGAGAATTGACTCAGGATCGATTGTAGGTTTAATTTGATTTTCAGCAATTTGGAGGTCGGCAGTAGGGACTTCGTGAGGCACAAAAGGTCCCATACCGAAAGAATCGGTAAGGTAGTTTACTTCGTTAGCTGGTTCAAAAGACACACGGCCTTCACGAGTTTGGCGCAAAGTACCGATTCTGTCTAACACCAAAGGTTGTTCTTGCTGTAAGATGCGTTTCCAACCTTCAACAGCGAGATTTACATAGTCTTCAACGAGTTTATAGTCGATACCTGATTGTTCAGAGACATATTTCATCAGCAATCCGTCGTTAGAATTGAGGCTTGCATTGAAACTCAGCTCGCGTTTAGGGGGGTCAAAAGTCTTATCATCAGCCATTTTGGCTGATTTTCTATTAGAGATGAATGCTCCAAACTTAGGGATAATCACGCATTGGTGTTTGTAGAGCAACTCTTCGATGTATACGTTTAAATCTTTCATAATCTTTACTGATTAAAACAAGTGGTCCTGCCAAGAATCGAACTTGGATCAAAAGTTTAGGAAACTTCTATTCTATCCGTTGAACTACAAGACCCACTTAGTAATTTTCGGCAAAGGTAATACTTTTTTTTGAAATACCAAATTTTGAACAGTAAGGGTATTGAGTTCTATGGGATGGGAGTTCTCTGAGTATCAAAGATCTTGGAGGTCTCAGTATTCTCAGAGTTATCGGAGTTTATTTAATGTGAGTTCGAGGTAAGTAATTTCACGAATTTTCACCTGACGGTGATTTTTTGTGAATATATTGTGTTATATTGCTGTAAATCAATTTTCTGTTATATTGAACTGATATTATTTAACTTTGGTAAAGGTGCGAGCGCAAAGCATACGGTTGTTACCCGAAAGGTCTTGACGAAGGGTAATTTCAGTAAAGTTTTTCTGTGCTAATATCACTTGCATTTCGGCTGCTAAATACTGATTAATCTCAAAAAACAGTCTGCCTTTAGGCTTCAGATATTGCTGAGCGAGAGTAGCTATTTGCTCATAGAACAACAGTGGGCGATCATCGGGGACAAAAAGAGCTAAATGAGGTTCATAGTTGAGCACATTGCTATGCATTTCATTTTTTTCTAACTCACGCACATAGGGGGGGTTAGAAATGATTATATTGTACTTCTCGGGCAAGGTTTCGGTTTGCAAAATATCTCGTTGTAAAAACTGAACTTTTATTCCGTTGCGCTCGGCATTGCGCTGTGCCACTGCTATGGCTTTAGGCGAAACATCTATAGCAGTTACCTGTGCCTCAGGCAAGGCTTTTGCCAATGAAATGGCAATACAACCACTGCCCGTACCTACATCTAAAATGTGTAATGGATAGGTTTTATCAGGATAGGTTTGCAATACCCAATCGACTAATTCTTCGGTTTCGGGTCGGGGTATGAGGACATTCTCATCTACAAAAAAACGATTAGAGAAGAACTCAGTTTCGCCCAAAATGTATTGTATGGGTTTAGCTGTTTGTAATTCTGTAATCGCTTGTTGTATCGCTTTTGTTATATTATCAGTGAGCTGAGTACTAACATTGGCTAATACCTCGGCTGTAGTATAATTACCATAATGTTCTAACAAGATAAAATAAAAAGAATTGATTTCACTCTTAGGATACAAAGATTGTAAACTATTGTGAATATGCGCTTTCAATTCGGCAAAAGTCATTAGTTTACACGGATTTGTTGTCCTACTTTCAGATTGCTACTAGCTACATCATCAAAATTGTTGAGTTTCATCAGTTGTTGTACTGGCACTTGTTGTTCGCGTGCTATTTTATATAAAGTATCGCCTGTTTGCACTTTATAAAACACTTGTGCAATTGCATCTTTTTTGATAGGACTTTCTTTAGCTGTTGCTGAAGCAGATTTAGCAGCAGGCACTTTAGTTGTTTCAGCTTTAGCTATGACTTTAGGCGTTTCTTTAACTACCGGCTTAGGTGTTTCTTTGACTGTTGGTTTAGCTATTTCTTTAACAGCTGGTTGAGTGGTTTCTTTTGCTGCAATTTTAGGTGTAGGTGTAGCAATGACATCGGTATTAGGCATTTTGAGTTCTGTTCCTTTCATTGCAATCACTTGATTGTCGTACAGATGCAGGTTAAATTTCTTGATAAGGGCAATCAGTTTTTTAGCATAGGCAGGATCGGTAGCGTAGCCTGCTTTTTTGAGTCCGTGCGCCCACGATTCGTAATCGGTAGGGTCTAACTCGAACAAGGAGCTATATCTACCGCGTTTTACTAAGAATTGAGAGTGGTCTTCAAAAGATTCGTAAGCATATTTATAACGGCGGAAGCACTCGCTTTTCTCATCGTCGTCGTGGGTAATTGTTTTGCCGTTCCAAGTAGCGTGGCATTTAATACCGAAATGGTTATTGCCATAGCGTGCCAAGCGACCTTGTCCAGAGCCACTTTCTAAGATACCTTGTGCCAATGTGATACTTGCAGGAATGTTATAGCGCTGCATTTCGACCATAGCAATATCTTTGTAATCTCCAATATACTTTTGAGTTACCGCTTCTGTCACTTGGAGAGCAGGAGGTACTTCGTGGAAATCGTCTTCCATAAAATCCTTGCGATTGAGTTTTGAATCCATCAAGGCTTTATTCCTTTGAGCGAGCTCTGAATGGGTAGGTTTTTTGACGTCCATACGTGGTGTAGGTCGTTGCCCACGATAGATTAAGGAGTGAGAATTTTTCCCATTCCTATAATGCTGTTCAGAGCAAGATGATATTATAAAGAGAAATAGTAATAGTAAACTAAATCTTTTCATCATAATTCAATATACTTTTATGTTTTTTAATTCGTTCGTTGTTAAAGCCCTTAATTCCTTGTAAACCACCTGTGTGGATGGCTAATATGCGGGTATTGGGCGGAAAATACCCTTGCTTTGAGAGGGCAAAGATAGCAAAAATCATTTTACCTACATATATAGGGTCTAATAAAATTTTTGTTTGACTGTTAAAATCATTTAAAAAATCTACTAATTCGTCGTTCACTTTGGCATAACCACCGAAGTTATAATCGTGTATCAATTCCCAGTTTGTTTTGGTAGTATATTGCTTGATTACATCAGTGAGAAACTCGCCTTTAAGTGCAGGAAAACCTATGACTTTCTGGTGATTAGCGCTTGAATTAACAAGTCCTGATATAGTACCTCCGGTACCTACTGCACAGCATATCACATCAAAAACGCTATCTTCAGGGGTAAGGATTTCTTCACAACCCCTCACAGCCAGCGTATTAGTACCCCCTTCGGGGGCTATATAAATATTGTTACCATAGCGTTTTTGGAGATTTTGTAAGAATTCGAGCGTATGCTTTTGGCGATAATTCTCACGGCTGACAAAGCAAAAATTCATTCCGCAAGATTTAGCAAACTTTAACGTTGGGTTAACATCTATTTTAGAAGCTAATTCATCACCACGAATCACACCTATAGTTTTCAAACCTACAATTTGCCCCGCAGCAGCTGTAGCAGCGATATGATTAGAATAAGCCCCTCCAAAGGTGAGGAGGGTATCTTTGCCTTCCTCTTGAGCTTTGGCAATGTTATACTTGAGTTTGCGGAGCTTGTTACCTGATACAAAAGGGTGGTTCTTGTCCTCACGCTTGATAGTGAGGGTAATGCCGTAGGGCAACGGGATATTTACGGGTTCGTTTTCTATATGGAGGTTGTTAAACATAGGTGTAAGAGGTTAGTTATTCATATCTCAATGCTTCGACAGGGTCTAATTTTGAGGCTTTCATCGCAGGGTACAAGCCTGAAATTACAGATACTACTACTGCAATAATAATGGCTATTGCTATCACGCCCCAAGGAATAGTAAATTGGAATTTTACAGCTTTGGCTATTACAAATCCTAAACTGATACCCAACACAATACCCGTTACTGCTCCCATTTGTGCGATGAGTAACGTTTCAGTAAAAAATTGTAAAGTTATTGATTTGCGTTTTGCTCCTAATGCTTTGCGAATGCCTATTTCCTTGGTGCGTTCGGTTACTGAAACGAGCATAATATTCAGCAAGGCTATGGAAGAACCTAATATAGTGATAAGGCCAATTACAAAACCTGCAATGGTGAGTGTACCTGTGATATTACCTATGCGCTGCAAAAGGTCGTCACTACGCTCTATACCAAAATTATTCTCTTGCAAAGGTGCTAACTGACGAAGATTGCGCATCACGATGGTAGCATCGTCTACCAATCCGTCAAGCTGATCTTTACTTTGGGCGCTTATTTTTAATTGGAAATTAGGATTATCTACAGGAAAAGCGGCACGTGCAATATTTAAGGGAATGAACACTTGAAAATTTTCGTAGTTGCCAAAAGAAGAACTCTGTTCTTTGAGTACCCCTATTATTTTGAATTTATAACCTCGTATAGAAATAGTTTTTCCGATAGGATTTACATCTTTGAGGAGGGTTTTCTTAAAATCGGAACCTATAACACATACTTTGCTATTGTTTTGAATCTCAAAATCACTAAAATTGCGTCCTTCGTCTACTTCTAAACCTGAATTGCCGATATAGTACTCATCAACTCCTACCACTACTGCGAGCGGGTCAGTTTTTTTGTTTTCGTACTTCACTTCGGCTGCTGAGGCAACATTTATAGAAATGCTTGTTTTGGCAAACGGATTATTGAACTGTTCTTTGAAAGTAGTTGCTTCTTGATAAGTGATATAAGGATGAGGTTTTTGGGTAGTTCCGCTGCCTTCAGCGCGCTGACTATACTGATAGCGAGTTATAGAAAACGTGTTTGCTCCCATAGAAGAGAAATTACCTTCGAGGGTATTGCGCAAAGCGGTAATCACACTGAGGATACCCACCAATGCAGTAATACCGATGGCAATAATGAGCACGGTAAGGATGGTGCGCAAGAGTTGCCCACGGATGCTATCGAGTGCTATTTTGATATTTTCACGAATTACGATCCACACGGTATAATTAGCAAATTAGTAAATGGTTAAAAATAGAAAAAGGCAACCAATAACCTATCAACTTCTAATTGTTACGTGTTACCTATTGCCTATTTAGTGGAGTCGGAGAGAATCGAACTCTCGTCCAAATAAGTCATCAAAGAGCTTTCTACATACTTAGTACTCATTTAATTTTCGTCGTAAAACTGACCGAGCACCGCCCATTTTACGCTTAGCTTCCTGAAATTAAGAACCATTAGCAGAAGCTTACTGCAGGTTCGATGTTGACTTTTATGGTGCCTCTATACGAAACGCCGTCAACAAGGGCTTTTCAGAGACATCTCGCTTCCCTACCTTGTAGGGACTTAGCCAGAAATCTTACTAAACTTCAGATTAGGCAGCAAGAGCGTAGTTATTCTCGCCATTTAAAATTTTGAAATAGAGATTAACGAGCATTCATTTCACAGCTCGGTATGCTTACTGTTCAATGCCACTTACTGTCAAAACCGGTCGACCCCAAGTGTTCATTTATGTAATTTGGGTGCAAAGATACGAATAATTTGCAAATTAGCAAATTTGTTATAACAAACTTTGCCAAAGGCGCGAGCCGTACGGGCAGGAAGCTTTGGCAAAGTTCGCAACACAAAAGCGACTATTTTTCTTTTTCTAACTTAATGGTAAGCACTGGAGTATTAGAGTGGTTTACAAGGTCGCTACTAATACTGCCGTTGAAGAAATGAGCGATACCTTTGCGTCCGTTAGGGAACATACAAATAAGGTCTATTTTATTATCCTTCACGTAGTTGAGAATACCTGTTTCTACACGAATATCGTTGTATACGTGAGTTTCGTAATGCTGACGTACGTGTTCAGCTTCTTTGAGAAATTCTTGCATACGGTGGTTAATTTCGTGAGTGGTAAGGAATTGATAAGGGGTATTCACATACACTAAATCTACTTTAGCACCAAAGAGTTTTGCTAATTTCAACGCTTTTTCAAAAGGTTTTAAAAATCGTTTAGAGAAGTCGCAACCGAACATAATGTGTTTAATTTTGAGTTTTTCGTGTGGGTTTTTAATTACCAACACGGGTACAGAAGCAGAGCGAATTACTTTCTCGGCATTGGAACCTATAAAGAGTTCTTTAGATCCTGAAGCACCGTTAGAACCCATTAACACGAGGTCGATATGGTGTTTTTTCACGACATCTTCTACGGCATCGGGCAGAGGAGATGTTTCTACCAAATCAAGGATTTCTACATCGGTATTGAGAGTTTGGCGGAGATCGGTGAAACGTTGCTTGGTGAGGTTGAGAAAGTACATAGCCTCAGGCACAGACACTTGACTCTCGGTCATTAAGCGCAGTGGCAATTCTATAGCGTGAAGCAAATAGATTTTAGCTTTGTGTTTTTTAGCCAATTCTATTGCTACGTGGAGAGAAGCGATAGACTTCTCAGAGAAATCGGTGGTTACTAAGATGTTTTTCATAAGACTCTATTTTTTTTAGTTATTTTATTCGTTTAGGAGTTAGTATTTTGGGGCGTTTTGGCAATCTCTTATACATTTGCCAGTTTTATCTATATGAAAGCTTTTGCCTTCAAATACAACTTCAGTTTCATTATCATTCTCGTATACAAAAGGCTCTATACTATCGAATATCATAGGAAGGAGTTGTTTCCCTTCGAGGTTATAGAGTCCTACTTTGTCGTTGCGAAAGACGCGTATAGTACCTCTTTTCAAATATTTGGTATCTACATTATTATAAAACTCTTCGGGGACAATAACTTTTCCTTTTTTGCTGAGCACTCCAAAGTATATTTCGCGACGAGTGAAAAATACGAAATCGCTATTTTCATCATCTTTATCAAAATACTCTATTGTGAGCATATCGTAAATGGGAGGAACGAGAGGCTCTCCTTTTAGGCTGAAAGCACCTTCTTTTTGATCTTTTCTTACAAGAGCTATTTTGTTTACGAGTGTTACTCTGCTGTATTGGATAGGGATGAGCACTTTTCCTTGTTTGTTTACGAGCCCTTGTTGGGCATTATTGCCTACTACTATAACTCCATTTTTAGGTTCGCCTACAAATTCATATTGAGTTTGCCATCCTTTTTTAGGTTTTTGAGCGGAGATTCTTTCTAATTCCTCACAATATTGGACACATTTTCCTGTTTTATCAATCACAAATATCGCATCATAGCGTGAGACCACGGCGGTTCCTTCATCATCAAAAGGATCGACAGATGAGTAGGTAAAAGGAATCACCACCTTGCCGGTAGTATCTATATATCCCCATTTACCATCTTTTTTGACGGCGGCTAATCCTTCACTAAAATCTTTGACATTTTCATATATTAAGGGGATTATTTCTTTGCCTTGAGTATTTACAAAACCATAATGATCTTTTTGGGTGACGATTGAGAAACCATTAACAAAAGGACCTGCATTATCGTATTTAAATGGGGTAAGAGGTTCATTTTTTTTATTGATAAATGCCCATTTATTATTCTTTTTTACTGAGGTTACTCCTCGTTCAAATGCCCAACCATAGTCGTACTGTAATGGAATGACTTCTTTGCCTGTGGCGTTTACATAGCCACAACCTATATTCTTTTTATAAACCCAAGCTAAGCCGTCGAAAAACCTATCTACTGCGTCATACTTGAGAGGCACTACTATTTTGCCTGTTTTGTCGATAAAGCCTTCTTTGCCTGTTGTGGCATCGCGTACGCTTAAGCATCCTTCTAAACAAAAACCTATAAGCTTGTATTTGCAGGGCACAATAAACTTTCCTTTTTTATCAATAAGTCCATATAAGTTATTATTCACTACCCGACATACTCCGTCATCAAAAGAATCTACCCCATCAAACTCAATAGGGATTACGATCTTTCCTTTTTCGTTTACAAAGCCCCATTTTCCGTTGTTATGCCATACGGCAGCTAAGCCTTCATAAAAATTCATCACTTGTCTATATTCCTTACGCCACGCTTCCTTTTGGGCGTGTAGAGGGCAAAGCAAGAATGTTAATAGGAGACTGAGAAAGTATTTCATTTTTATGCGCTTTATTTGTTTGATGAGGCAAATGTACGACTTTTATTTTTTATTTGCAAGAAAAAAGTTTCTTTTCTTTTCATTTTAGTAATAAATCATTGTGATATCAGCCTTTTATTATGTTAATTTCCTAAAGTTTATTTTGTTGCGTTACTCAAAATATAATATATAAAGCTATAAAACACTATATTCAACAAGAAAAAGAAATAAATAATCTTTACAATTTTAAAAACTTTATAATGAGACTTTTGCATTAATCTCAACACCGTTTGATATATGAGAAATATAGGCGACACTATAAAAGCAGTAAAAAATATGGTCCCCCCTATTATTTCAACCGCATTATTATACCTAAAATCATCACTCGTATACAAAAGATTATTAAACAACATCTCCCAAAATACAAAAGGGTTGATTATCACACAAATCAAACACCAAATACCCAACAATAAAGTTACTTTTCTCATTTCTATTATTCATTTTTAGTAGCACATTCTATCCATATAAAATAAAAGTTATTATCCTTTTTTTCAAACCAATAAATCCTCAAAAGGTCATCAACCTTACCATCATATTCCTTTAAAACAAGACCATAAAGTTTACGCTCTGTTTCTGGTGTAGTATTATAATCTATAGCTGGATAATAGCACAACTTAAAATCTTTTTCTTTGAGTTTTTTCTCGAAAAACTCATCAAAAATAGTGTTAAACGCCTTCTTTACTTTTGCCCTGCTATAGATAGTAGAGTGGTGCATATCTATGGAAGGAATGTAATCAATTGTTACTTTTTTATCTATCTTAAAACTTTTATCTTTAAGCTGACTGAGCAACATAATAGAATCTTGCTGATAAAAGCTATTTTCTTGCGCCCAAGTGAGAGTACTCACACAGCACAATATTGTTAATAGAAATGTTTTCATTGTTTTTTCAATTATTTTTTATGAGGGCTAATTGCCATTAGCCCCTACATAAATTCTCTATGAAAGGATACTATCGTGTTCAAACTTTTTAGAAATTAGAAGTTTCTTCATTATTTATATTGCTTTATAGAGCCCCAAAACTACCACCTATTTATCTAATTTCCAAAACTTTTTTTACTTTTTTTCTTGTTATTTCAAAAAAACGTTGTATCTTTGCCCCGAAAAACAACATTAGAGGGGACATTTTAGTCCCCTCTTTTTATAACAAATGAATTTTAAAGACCAAGTTAAAGAGTTAGTAGATAAGGCTTTAAGCAATCATCCTGAACTCTTCCTCACTGATTTAACCGTGAGTGCTGACAATACCATCCGCATCACTATCGACGGCGATAAAGGCGTTTGTATAGACGATTGTATTGAACTCAGTCGCGCCGTAGAAGGTGCCTTAGATCGTGAAACTGTAGATTTCGCTTTAGAAGTAACCTCTTTTGGAGCTACCGAACCCTTTGTAATGGAGCGCCAATACACCAAAAACGCTGGAAGAACCGTACAAATCACAACCCTTGACGGTAAAACTCACGAAGGGGTACTCAAAGGATTGCAAGAAGGTAAAGCCGTTCTTGAAACCGAAACTCGCGAACCTAAACCCGTAGGCAAAGGAAAAATCACTGTAAAAAAAGAGCAATTTTTTGCGCTCACCGACATAAAAGAAACTAAAGTAATCATTAAATTTTAATTAAACGTATATGAATAGTCTTGAATTAATCGAATCGTTTTCAGAGTTTAAAGATGATAAACTCATCAACCGTGAAACCTTGATGGCTATTTTGGAAGAGGTTTTCCGCAACACCCTTAAGAAGAAATACGGCTCTGACGATAATTTCGATATCATCATCAACCCCGATAAAGGCGACCTACAAATCTTCCGCAACCGCGTGGTAGTAGAAGACGATGCGGTTACTAACGACAACCAGCAAATCGCCCTTTCGGCAGCTCGCAAGATCGAACCCGACTTTGAAGTAGGGGAAGACGTTTCTGAAGAAATTAAAATTAATGACTTAGGTCGTCGTGCTATTTTAGCATTACGCCAAAATCTTATCTCCAAAATCCACGAATACGATAGTATGACTATCTATCAGCGTTTCAAAGACTTGATAGGTCAGCTATACGTTGCCGAAATCCACCACATTCGTCACAAAGCTATTATCTTGCTTGACGATGAAGGCAACGAAATCATTCTCCCTAAAGAAAAACAAATCCCGTCCGACTTCTTCAAAAAAGGGGAACACGTGCGCGGAATTATAGAATCGGTAGAGCTTAAAAGCACTAAACCTACCATTATTATGTCGCGTACCTCTCCAGTATTCTTAGAACGCTTGTTTGAGCAAGAAATTCCAGAGATTGCCGATGGACTTATCACCATTAGCAAAGTAGTGCGTATCCCTGGTGAAAAAGCCAAAGTAGCTGTAGATTCATTTGATGAGCGCATTGATGCAGTAGGAGCCTGTGTAGGCGTACGTGGCGCTCGTATTCACGGTATTGTGCGCGAGTTAGGCAACGAAAACATCGATGTATTGCCTTTCACCACCAATCCACAATTGCTCATCACTCGCGCCTTAGCACCTGCACGTGTATCTTCAGTAATCATCAATGAAGAAGAAAAGCGCGCCGATGTGTATTTAGCTAACGAAGAAGTATCTAAAGCTATTGGAAAATCAGGTTACAACATCCGCTTAGCAAGTCAGCTTTCAGGTTATGAAATTGATGTATATCGCGAAGGAGTAACCGAAGAAGACATTGAACTTACCGAGTTCAACGACGAAATTGAACAATGGGTAATTGAAGAGCTCCAAAAAGCAGGTCTTGATACCGCTAAAAGCGTACTCGAACTTTCAGCTGAAGAGCTAATGCAACGCACCGACCTTGAGGAAGAAACCGTAAAAGAGGTGCTACAAGTACTTGCTGCTGAATTTGAGTAGCAGGTAAAAAGTAAGTGAAAAGAGGTAACAAAAAAAGGGAATTGACAATTGTGAATTGCCAATTGCTAATTGATAATTAAAAACATATATATGAGCGAGGGAAAAACAATAAGAATTAACAAAGTTTTAAAGGATTTGAACATCTCTTTGGCGACAGCCGTGGACGAACTCAAAAAACATAAAAATGTTGAAATTGAAGCGAGTTTGAACACTAAAATCACTGAAGAAGATTTTCAGTTTCTTTCTAACAAATTTAAAGCCGACAAAAACAAGCGTGCGGTTTCTAAAGAAATTGTAGAAGATAAGCGCAAAGAGCGTGAAGCCATCCGTATGGAACAAGAGAAGGAAAATAAAGAAAAACGCAAGCAACAAGAACAGGAAGTGATTCGTGCCAAAGCTCAATTGGCAGGACTCAAACCTGTGGGCAAAATTGACCTCGATGGGGGTAAAAAAGAGGAAAAAACTCTTCCTGCCGAAACTCCTAAAACCGAAGTAGTGAACACCCCTCCTACTCCTGTGGAGCCCATAGTAGCATCTAAAGCAGCTGTAACCCCTCCTGCTGAGTCTGCTAAAAACAACGAAAATAAAGATCATAACCACAAAGACCAGAAAGATATCAAAAAGAAAGAATCCCCAAAACCCGACGCTCAAAAAAATAAATCTGTTTATCAAAACCCTTTGATGCAAGCCCTTACCCCGCCTAAGAAAAAGGAACAACACGCCAAACACAAAGAAGAAGCTACCCCTGAGACTCCTATTGGCGTGATTGAAACTCAATACCAAAAACTTACAGGCCCTAAAGTGGTAGGTGAAAAAATTGACCTCAGTCAGTTTGAGAAAAAGAAGAAAAAACGCAAACGCAATCGCCATAAGGACAAGGACAAAGATAAAGAGGCACAAACAACCGCTATTGGTGCTACTGGCGCTATTAACGATAGCGAAAAACGCAAACGCAAACGCATCCGCAAAGATGAAGTGAATGTGGCTAAAGGCGGCGACACTCCTAAAAAAGAAAAGAAAAACAAGATTATTGCTAAAATAGAACCTACTGAAGAAGAGGTACAAAAACAAGTACGCGAAACCCTCGAACGCTTGCAAGGAAAAGGTGCCAAATCCAAAGGAGCTAAATACCGCAAAGAAAAACGCGAAACTCACCGCCAAAAAGCAGAACAAGAACTCGCAGAACAAGAACAACAAGAAAAAGTACTCAAAGTAACCGAGTTCGTTACCGTAAACGAATTGGCAACAATGATGGATGTGCCTATCAATAAAGTGATTGGCGCTTGTATGTCACTCGGTATTATGGTTACTATGAACCAGCGCCTTGATGCCGAAACACTTTCTATCGTAGCCGATGAATTTGGCTATGAAGTAGAGTTCGCAACCGCTAACATCGAAGAGGCTATCCACACCGAGGAAGATAAACCTGAAGATTTAGTACCTCGTGCGCCTATCGTAACCGTAATGGGGCACGTAGACCACGGTAAAACGTCTCTCCTCGACTACATTCGTAAAGAAAATGTAATCGCAGGTGAAAGTGGTGGTATTACTCAGCACATAGGGGCTTATGGAGTGAAACTCGAAAGCGGTGAGCGCATCACTTTCCTCGATACCCCTGGTCACGAAGCCTTTACCGCTATGCGTGCTCGTGGTACCAAAGTAACCGACATCGCTATTATTGTAGTAGCTGCCGACGACGATGTGATGCCACAAACCAAAGAGGCTATTAGCCACGCTCAAGCGGCAGGAGTGCCTATCATCTTTGCTATCAACAAGATTGATAAACCTAATGCCAACCCCGATAAAATTAAAGAACGCTTGGCAGGTATGAACCTACTTGTGGAAGAATGGGGTGGTAAAATACAATCACAGGACATCTCAGCCAAAAAAGGTATTGGCGTTCCTGAACTATTGGAAAAAGTACTCTTAGAAGCCGAAATTCTCGAACTAAAAGCAAACCCTAACAAGCCTGCTGTAGGTACTGTAGTAGAAGCTGCTCTTGACAAAGGTCGTGGTTATGTATCTACTGTACTCGTAGAATCAGGAACTTTGCGCGTAGGTGATTATGTGCTTGCAGGTACTAACTCAGGTAAAATACGCGCTATGCAGGATGAGCGTGGTAGAAAGGTGAAAGAAGCAGGCCCTTCAACTCCTATTACTATCTTAGGTCTCGATGGCGCTCCTCAAGCTGGTGATAAGTTCTACGTATTTGAAGATGAGAAAGAAGCTAAACAAATAGTAGCTAAACGCGCTCAATTACAACGCGAACAATCGGTGCGTACACAGCGCCACATCACCCTCGACGAGATTGGACGACGCATTGCCCTCGGCGATTTCAAACAGTTGAACATTATCCTCAAAGGAGACGTAGACGGCTCGGTAGAAGCGCTCACCGATTCATTCCAAAAACTCTCTACCGAAGAGATTCAAGTATCTATCATTCACAAAGGTGTGGGTGCTATCACCGAATCGGATGTATTGTTGGCTTCAGCCTCTGATGCGATTATCATCGGTTTCAACGTTCGCCCAATGACCAATGCACGTGCTTTGGCAGAAAAAGAATCTATCGATATCCGTACCTACTCTATCATCTACGATGCTATCAACGATTTGAAAGACGCGATGGAAGGTATGCTTTCACCTGTGTTCAAGGAAGAGGTTACCGGTACAGTAGAGATACGCGAACTCTTCAAGATTTCTAAAGTAGGAACCATTGCGGGCTGTATGGTAACCGATGGTAAAATCTACCGCAATTCTAAGATACGCCTATTGCGCGAGAATGTGGTGATTTATACCGGCGAACTTTCTTCACTCAAGCGTTTCAAAGACGACGTAAAAGAAGTGAGCAAAGGTTACGATTGTGGTTTGCAAATCAAGAACTACAACGATATCCACGAAGGCGATGTTATAGAAGCCTTCCAAGAGGTTGCCGTTAAAAAGACTCTTAAATAATTTTAAATAATTAAGTAACAGAACAAAAAAATATTTTTTTGTTCTGTTATTCATTTTAATTAAGCCACGATATAATTAAACTTTAAAATTTATGGGAAGTATAGCTACTAATTATAAGGAGCAAATACAGAGACTACAAGAAAGAGGTATGTGCTTTGATTGGGATGAGAAGAAAGTAAAAGATGTACTCTTAGATATAGGATATTATAGATTAGGATTTTATTGGCATCCTTTTTCTATTGATAAAGAACATAATTTAGTTCCTGACACAAAATTTTCTGATGTAGTAGCTCTTTATTATTTGGATGTAGATTTGCGAAATATTTTAATGAGGTAATATTAGCCGAATTGAAATAAATTTCAGAACTAAACTTATCTATTATGTTTCCAATAAATACAAAACCTCTCCTTTTTGGTTTGCCGACAGCAATGTGGTTAGTAGTATCTTTATTCAGGAGTTAGACAAATATTATAATTGTGATTTTATTGACAGAAATAAACCTATAAAAGCACATCATGAAAAATATTACAAGATTAACACTAAAAACAAAGAAGAATTGTTTGAAAATTGTTTTTGTAATAAATATGAAGAAGGCAAATACGCTCCTGCTTGGAAAACCTTAGAATTCTTTTCTTTTGGCACTATCTTAAAAATATACAAGAACTTAATAGATAATGATATACGAGAAAGAATTTCTAAACTTTACAATGTTAATGACATTAATAAATTCATTAACTTTATGGAGACTATCGTTTTAATTAGAAATACTTGTGCTCATTCGGGAGTCCTATTTGACTTCAAAACTCCTAAGGGTATAGCTGCTATACCAGCTATCACTTTTGAAAATAGAGATAGACATTCATTAGCTTCTTGTATAAAAGTCATTTCATATATGTTAGAGCAAATTTC
This sequence comes from Capnocytophaga genosp. AHN8471, assembly GCF_016806945.1. Taxonomy (NCBI): domain Bacteria; kingdom Pseudomonadati; phylum Bacteroidota; class Flavobacteriia; order Flavobacteriales; family Flavobacteriaceae; genus Capnocytophaga; species Capnocytophaga genosp. AHN8471. The sequence continues at coordinate 131,459 of NZ_JAESPJ010000026.1, read as the reverse complement.
TGATAATAGAAAAAACGATATGATTAAAGCTATAGAAGATACTCTTTACAAATATAAAGAAAACCAAGTTATTAATAATGTTATACAAAATAAAATGAAAATATTCATTTAATTTTTTGGTAAGAATAAAAAAATTGTAATTTTGCACTGAAAAACATAGTGCCCTGCCTGTCATAGCACAGTGCCCTGCACTCAAAAATAATATTAATAATGCTCAGGTTATCCCTGAGCATTTGCTTTTTTATAACTTAATCTTCTCAAAAAATGCCTCCTTGCAGTGTTCGGCAATGGTGATGCGCTGTTTGCCAAATACTATTTGGTTGCGCTCTACCACTTCCACTTTATCTAAGGCTACAATAAACGAGCGATGTACGCGCATAAATTGTTCAGGAGGTAACTCTTCTTCTAATTTCTTTAAACTCATCAGGGTAGTGATAGGGGGTGTATCGCCGATGAGGTATATTCTCACATAGTCTTTTAGACTTTCTATATAAAGAATATCACTGTAGAGCACCTTCACTTGTTTGTAATCGGTTTTTACGAACATATAATCAGGTACTTCGGTAAGTTGAGGGGTAGTAGTTTCGGTGAGAAGCAAGGCTTTTTCTACCGTTTCCAAAAACTCGGAGTAATCAAAAGGTTTCAGCAAATAGCCTATCGCATTTACTTTATACCCTTCTAAGGTATACTGATCGAAAGCTGTGGTAAAGACGATTTTAGAAGCCGTGGGGAGCTTTTTAGAGAGTTGCAAACCATTGAGTTCTGGCATCTGTATATCCATATAGATAAGCTCGGGAGCTGGGTGGTTGTGCAGAAATTGCAATACTTCTATGGCATTACTAAACTTCCCTACAAGTTGCAAGGAAGGAGTTTTCTTTACATAACTCTCAAGGAGGCAGAGCGCCATAGGCTCATCATCTACTATAATACACGTAAGCGGTTGCATATTCGTTTAGAAAGGATAGTTGATACCAAAGTTAAACACCGTTTCTTTTATTCTGAATTTCTTTATCCAGCGATCACCTATAGGTTCAGCAGGATCATAGGTAGGAATACCCATATCGAGGCGAATGACAAAGAAATTGAAATCATAACGCAAACCTAAACCTGTACTCAAACCTATATCTTTCAGTGATGAAAGATCCTTAAATTTATTTTCTTCAAAAGGTGTGTTATCGGCAACATTCCATATATTTCCCACATCGGTGAAAAGTGCACCTTTGAGTGCCCCTAAAATAGGAAAACGATATTCAAGATTGAGGGTAATCTTCATATTTGCCTCGTTGTAGTCCAAAATCGACTGACTTGACCCTGGACCTAAACGATAGGCTTTCCAGCCGCGATTATCGGTAGTACCTCCCGCAAAATAACTCTGTGAAAACGGTATATTATCGGAATTGCCATACGGAATTGCTACTCCTAAGAACGAACGGAATGCCAAAGAACTCTGTTTGCCAACAGGAAAGTGTTTGATAAAATCGACCTCAGCTTTGGCATATTGGGCATATTCCACCCCAAAGAGTTTATTTTTGGTACTCCCATCGGTATTCACCACCTTATAAGTAGCTGTAATAGCATTGAGCAAACTGCCTGCTCCTTCTATTTTAAAGCGGAGTTGAGAGAAATTGCGTTCAAAAAACTGTGATTTGCTATTGATGATATAAGTAAAACTACTCGCCACGATAAAGTCGTTGTTAGTAATACGGTTATATCGCTCCAAAATACCGAATAAAGGCAACACATCATCAGATTGAACAGTTATTGTTCGATTAAAAATATCTTCTAAGAAATTGAATGTACCTTCGCTGGGGGTAAGATTTCCTCTGCCGTCTACATATCGGCTGCCTAGGCTATATTTGCGAGCAATATCGTTCAGCTTTTCATACGTACTTTGGTAAATATTGAAAAAGTTACCAGGGTTGATATTGTTCACATATTGTACGTTTATCAAATCGAAAATGACCTTATTCTTTTGGTTACGCGGATTCCACACATAGCGCAACAAGCCCGAAGTAGTGCGTTTGTCGAGCCCTATATTCGTTTGATAGCTCATACCTCCTTGCAAAATAGTTTGAGGGGTCATATAGTATGGAATGAGTTTACGAGTATTCAGTGGAAAAACGATAGAAGGGAATATTAAGCGGATATCACCACTCACTTCTGAGGTATTGAAAAAGCGCGTATCCTTAAGTGTAGGCTGAGAGGCAAAAGCCCCTTGGAAGTTCAGTTCTAAAGTTTCAGCCCCTCTAAATATATTACGCGCTGCAAACGAAGTACCTATCCCAAAACCAATAGCTTCAATTTCCGAACGCTTAATCTCATTGGTAAGGCGCAGTGAAAATTTATCCATAGACGATAGGTAAATATTCGCATCGAGTTTGTTTTGCAAGGTATCATTGGCAGCGTATTTAAACTCCATATTGGGGTAGCGAAACACGCGCAAGTTATTGAACTGACGATAGGTATTACCGCGTTCCACATCGGAGTAGACGGCCCCTTTCCGCAGCCCCGTAGCGTGGTACAGCACACGCGGACGATAGCGAAGTTTGCCTTTGTAATAAATAAGCATATCGCGATACTGCAATGAGTCCAAAGTACTCTTATCTACCTTGCTGTCATAATCGGTGTAGAGGCGTATTTTATTGATGTGGTGTACTTTGTATTTTTTGGTGGTAATCACATCGCCATCGCGTTCTACAAGGTCGCCTATATCGGTGGTTACCTGCAATTTAGTGTCTTTTTGGGCGGTAACTGTATCACGCACAATTTGGAAGTTAATGGAACTCTGCTGAAAAGTGTAAAAACCATTATTGCGGAAAAGTTCGTATAGGCGTGAACGCTCGTTGCTAAAATCGCTAAGCTGATAGGGCGCCCCCGATTTGAGGAAAGTTTTTGATTTGTGCAATTGGTAAACCGAATCAATTTCGGGTGAAGTGATTTTCGTTTTGAGGCTATCCAAATAGTAACGCTCACCCGTGGTGATGTAGTAGCCTACTTTGGCTTGTTGTTTTTCTTCTTTAGGAAGAGGGAAAATGCTATCGGTTACTTTGTTGTTGAAATAGCCTATACTGCGGAAGTACGCTCCCAATTGTTTGGTAGATTTATGTACGCGGGCTGTATCAAGCACGGCAGGAGCTTCGCCTATACGCTGCAATTGGTGGTCGATACCCGATACTAAAAACGATTTCTGAAGTCTGCCCACCTGCTTTTCGGACAAGAATCCTTTGAGAAAACGATGCCAACGCGGGTGTGTATCAATCCATTGAGCGAAGTCTTTTTCGGCATTAGGGTTTCCCAAATTGTAGATATACAAACTGATGGGCATTCCTAAAATATACGAATTAGGCTTTTGTAACACAAAATTGTTTATCTTTGCATCGTCGGTTTTAGAGCCATTCACGTACACGAGATTTTCTCTGAGCAAATGGCGGTCTTTAGGCACACGCTTGGTAGCATCACACGCGCTGAGTGCAATGGTTAAGACGAGTAGCATACCGATAAGGCTTAGTGGGGAACGCGTATTTCTCACAAGTTTTTGTTTTTAGGGCTCAAAAATACACAATTATTTTATGCTTAGCAAAAATCAACTCAAATTAATTCAGAAACTACAACAGAAAAAATACCGCAATGAGCTGAATCTCTTTATAGTAGAAGGAAAAAAGAGCATCGTGGAATTTCTGCAAGCAGGCTACCGATTGGAACTGCTCATCGCCACCGAAGTGTTTGCCGAAGCTCTTAGCAATCACCCTATCACGCTGGTGAGCAAAGAGGAATTGAGGAAGGTAAGTGCCCTCAAAAACCCTGATGAGGGTTTGGCTATTTTTCACCAACGCAAGCAAAAGGGCATACTGCAAGAGGGGGTAATTCTCGCTTTGGACAACGTACAAGACCCTGGTAATTTGGGTACACTGATACGCCTCTGCGACTGGTTTGGCATTGAAACTTTGCTCTGCAACACCCAAACCGTAGATTGCTATAACCCAAAAGTAGTGCAAGCCACTATGGGCTCACTTACCCGTGTAGCGGTGCATTATGTAGATTTAGCGGGATTTTTAGCTACTTGTAGTCTGCCCGTATATGTAATGGATTTAGAAGGTGACCCCCTCTACACTACCGAATTTCCCAAAAATTGCATACTTATCTTAGGCAATGAAGCCAATGGGATAAGCCCCGAAGTGCGTGCCTTAGCAAATAAGGCAATCACTATTCCGCGTTTTAGCAAACACCAACAAACAGAAAGCCTAAATGTGGCAATGGCAGGAGCGATTGTTTTAAGTAAGGTAAGAGGTAACAATTAACAATTAACAGGTAAGAAATATGATAGAATTACTATTTTTAGTTGTGTTTGCGATATGCTTTATACTACTATTGCGCAAATTTGTACCTATATGGCAGATTATTATAGCGGAATTCTATTTTGTTACATTTTTACTATTCCTTTTATTTTCAGGGGAGGAACACCCTTATTACGAAGCGATTGACCCTGCTGGACTTGAAAGTTATGAATTTGTTGCTTCCAAACACCAGCTAATATATATGATATTTTTTGTGTTGTATCATATTTCTCTGCTACTACTTTGGATTCGCAAATCAGCTTTACCCCCTCTAATTTTAGCATTGGGATTGTGCGTACTCTATATAGGGTTGTTTTTTAACGGGGTACTCATCTTGCAACTTTTAGGCTCACAAGAAGGTGCTGGAATCTTAGCTTGCTTTCCTGCTTTCAGTCTGTTAGTAGGTTTAGGCATCATCATTCGCACGCTCTACGATTTGCCTAAAAACTTGTCTTTTAGTCCTTCTAAATACCAATGCCTCAATAAAATAAATGAAAAACTCTCTACAAAAAGCGCTCTATTTTGCTCCTCGGTAATCGCTATATTGCCTGTATTTGTACTCATCACCTTAATACTGATGCTCTTTGGAGATGATTACGATGCTGTGAGCAAAGCACTGACTGAGACTACTACTTGGGGGTTCTCACAACACGACCACCCGCCGCATCTACCCCACCAAGGGCATTACCTTTGCACTGTAGCTGCCTGCGGAAGTCCGCAATTAGTAAAACCTTTGCGCTGGGGGATACGAGGCAAGCAGCGCATTATCGTAAACCGACAGTTGCAAATTGCCAACGCCTTTGAAGAACTCATCGCCGACCTCTCCCCTACCCTACACCGCTTTATACGCAAGAACTATGACCGCTATGGTTACGACCTCTCTAAAAAAATCAAAAGTCGCTGGGCTTCAAACCTCACTTATATACTGATGAAGCCCTTAGAATGGGGATTCCTACTTTGTCTATACACCTTTTGCTTACGACCAGAGGAGAAGATTAGGAGACAGTATTCTTTACAATTAACAATTAATAATTAACAATGGACAGATAACAATGAAGATGTTAGAGGATAAGGTGTAAGGATTTAATTATCAACCATTAAGTATAGTTGATAGAAATATTACAAATAAAGAACAGTTAAAAAATTTGCGTATGTATTAAAAAAGTAGTACCTTTGCAACGCAAAACAGATTAAAATCGTTTTGAATGGTGCGGGACGAGACTTTGGGTCTCTATACGCCTTCACCCCTCCGGGAGGCAAATTGATGAAGAGTCAGTTTGCCTCCTTGTTATTTAAATCGTTTTGTATCTACTTGCAAAACTCTTTTGTCAGGCATTATAAATATGATAATTTCTATGTTTTTTGCACGCTTTTGTCTAAATGTAGCTTTAAGCATATTAAAAGCTTCTCTATTAGAGTCCAGCTTTTTAGTAAAATAAATAATCACTTCACTGACATTTTGGCTATTAGCCTCCTTCAAAGCGCTCTGAATAGCATTCTTCCCATTGGTACTTTCTGCTACTTTTATATCTACATACCTTAGGTTTATTAAATTAAATGCATCAGGATTTTTCTGTCTATCTTGAATTACAGGTAATAGGCGATACTTCCTCCCATTATCAGCTAAGATTTTCAAAGCCTCAATATTCTTGTACTTTTCGGTTTTACTTTGAGTACCTTCATTAAATTTCTCTACAAGTCCGCCATTGATAGTCTCGTACATTACACTAAAAGTAACATCTTTATACCTCTTTCTTAATACAATATGGCTATAGGTGGTAAGGTGGTGTTTCATTTTTATAAAGTTTGTAGGCTCACATTTTTTCTAAAAGATTGAGACGCAAAGGTAATAATAATTTGACAATTAGGAAAGTTAGGACAATAAAAAAACCACCGCTGAGCGCGTAAATGCATAGCGGTGGTTTTTGTTTGATTATTACTAAACACCTGACACCTGATTAAGGTTTAGCCTTTATAAGACTCACATAACAGGGGAGTGCTTGAAAGTGATCAAATTATTTACCTTCTACTAAGTTTTTTAGCTTTTCAAATTCTTCGTCGTTGAGACTTTGTTTATACAATTCATTCACTAACCAAAGTCCGCTTTTTTTAATCTTTTCATTAGGAGAATAACTGCCTAACCAATTTTCAGAAGGTTTTATTTCACCTGCTTTTGCAGCATTAGAAAGGGTAGAAATGATTCTGCTCTCCCAGAAAAGTCGGTCGTCTTTAGTTTTTACTTCAAATACTGCAAAAGAGAGGTTTTGCTGTATATATTCACTAATTCGCTTTTCTAAAGCCTTTTCAAAATTTACATCCAGCAAGTGAGTATATTTTTGTTTACCTTCCTTTGAGGTAGTATCATACTCCCATTTTTCAGCATAAGGGTGATGAGGATCATCTTTACGCAACAGACTACGCCCTATATTTTTTCTAAAAATACTTCTATTCTTATTCTCTTTTACAAAATGTTGTTTTAAGCGAGAATAGAGTTGGTTATCTCCTGTATGGGTACCTACTCTGATGATTCTATCACAATCATTAAATTTTTCACCTTTCTCAAAGATAATATAAATACCATTAGTAGGAATTTCATTCTTATTTGCTTCAAAAGGAAAAGTAAAACGCTTTTGTGCGTTAAATAACTGATGTAATTGTAGTGCTAATGAGTTCATTTTAAGCTGTTTTATTCGTTAGAAACTGTAGCCGTTCACCTATTTTCATTCCTTTTAAGGGGAGTTCGAGATGTTTTAGGTGAGATTGGATAGGTGTGAGGTAGTTTTCTCCTGCCAAAATCACAAAAGTATCTTTTTCTAAATTTGTCACTTGTTTAAGTTGCTCCACTACTTTTTTACCCCATTCTGTTCTTTCCTTTTTACACATAGTGTTGAGAGTAAGGTTATATGGGGCGGTTACTTTATCAAGAGGGAGCAGATGATGTAGTGCCGATAATATGTAAATAGCATCGGGTCTTAGCTTTTTAGCATAAGCTAAACTTTTTACAAATAAAGGGCTTTGGTATAGCTCCTCTGCTTGCATAGGCTGAGAAGCTTTTTTTGAAACACAAGAGATTAGTACTATTTTTTTCATAAACTAATAGTATCTATTATTTTAACTCATTTATAATTTTACGACCAAATTGCTGAGTATTCCAAGTATCTTGATAGTCTATTTCAAATTCCTCAGCGATTTTTCTTAAAGCTTCCTTGACTGTTCCCGCGTAGCGATTTCCACAAATAAGAGTATTATTTTTGTTTATATACAAACAATCTTCTCCTCCCACGATAGCATTGGGGTCTCCCAATGTGTCAAGTATCTTTTTAGCAAACCATTCTATGCCATTTTCAACGGCTGTATCTTGATGAAATTTAAGCCCGTTTTCGCCAGCTATTTTATGCAAAATTGCAATAGTCACTTTTTGTTTTACATATACTTCTACAGCATTATTGTCATACAAAACCACTATATATTTCCCTTTAACTGCTATTTCTTTATATTTTTTCATTGTACAAATATTTATTTTTTCTTTCTTCCTTTCTTTTTGCTTGTGCCAAATAGGGCTCCCAATAAAGTTGCACCTATTTTGCGTTCTACCCCTTGGCGAGAAGTAGGCACTCCTATTCTGCGAGAGGCTTTACTGCGGAGTGCTGTAAGTCCTACAGCACGTTTCCACGAAAAAGAGAATCCTGTTCCTTTTAAAATACTGCTAAATAGTCCCATAAGTTGATTATTTAATATTAACTTTGCCTAAGTTTGGAACTCAGGCAAAGTTGAAAAAAAGTGTGTATTGCTATTATACTAATTTTTTAATGAGTCGTGACAATACGCCGCCTTTCTTTTTATTTTTTTCTTTGGCTTTACGGGCTTTTTCCATTCTTTCGGCTATAGCTTTTCCTTCTTTGGTACGAAGGTCTACTTTACCGTCAGCTTTTCTTTTTACTCCGCTTGAAGCTGTAGTTTTCTTGTCGGATTTTTTAGCTGCCTTTTCTTTTTCTTTTTTAGCAGCTTCACGAGCTTTTTTTGCTCTTTCTACCATTTCTTTGTATTCAGTAGTTCTTTTATCTACTTTTCCAGTTGCTGTTTTTTTTAGTGCCATAGTTTAAAAATTTAAGGTTATACATTAGGCTTCGATTTCTAAATCATCAGCTTCTTCTACAAAATCGTCAAACAATTCGCTTGCTTTTTCATCGTCTATGCCAAGTAGTTCAGCAAAAGCAAAATAGTTTTCCATCTCGTCGGCAGTAATCACACCATCGGATGCTAATACTTGCAGGCTAATAAGCAATGTAGCTTCTTTTTCACCAGCTTTCACAGCTTTAGCAGCTTCCTCGAGATAAGCATCGAAATCGTCATCGCTGAGTTTTTCTATTTTTTTGAAAGCTGCCTCTACTTCTTTTTGTAGGTCGTTGAGTTCGAGTTCTTCAGCCAAATCGGCTACACATTCTTGTGCGATTTCATCGTAGGCTCCTTGTGCAGTTGCAGCAGCAGCGATAAAAGGGGCTATAGTTTTTGTTTTAATTCCCATAATATTAGAATTTTTAAGTGTTAAAAAAATGTTTTATTTAAGTACGATAAACTCCACACGTCTATTTTCATCGGAGTTGGGGGTATTAGTGTTTTTTGTTTGCTACTTCCAAAACCTTCATAGCTGAGGCGACTCTACTTTTTGTACTTCTTCAGTAAGAGAAATGGTTTGAGTAGCAGCAGGTTTTTCTTATTTATTGGTTAATAAAAAATAGGCGATTCCTGCTAAGAGTACTAACAATACAATCCACACCCAAAAAGGAATTCCTTTTTTACCACCTTCATAAGTGATTGCATACCCTACTTTGTAGTTAGGGTCGGTTTTAGAAAGGTCGCCTACTTGAGCTGTGATACCATATTGTTCGGCTTTTTGTTGTAGTTTAGCAAGGCTGGGAGCTGTCCACATTTTGCAGAAAGCGATTTTATTGCCTTTTACTTTTAACCATTCACCATCTTGAGTAAAGCAAGCTTGGTCTTTTTCAAACCATTCATTTCCTGCTTTTTTCTCAGCCTCAAGGTCTTTAGTAGTGTAGAATAGTTCACCAATACCTGCATCGGGACATACACTACTTTTTGCGAATATTTGTTTTAACTCACTTAGAGTTGTACTAGGGTACATTTCTAAATAAGCAGCAATAATACCAAGGGCTGTTCTGTTCTGTGTTCTTCCTGTTACAAGAGCTTTTTTTGCCATTTTTATTTCTTTATTTAGTGTTAGTATGTTTTAGTGTTTTTTTAGAGAGTGCCTAAAAAATAGACACTCTCTTAGAAATCAGTTCTTATCGTAAAGCTTCAATTACTTTTTTACCGAACTGTTGAGTGTTCCAAGCCTCGTCGTACTTAATTTTGTACTTAGCAGCTACGGTACGCAAACCTTCTTTAGTACTACCTTCAAACTTGCTTCCACAGATAACGGTACCTTTGGCATCGGTATACACACAGTAAGTTTCATCGGCAATAGCAGGAGCTCCACCACCAAGAGCATCAATTAATTTTTTGCCAAACTGACGAGTATTCCAAGATTCGTCATACTTGAAGTTGTTTTCATCAGCGATTTGGCGCAAAGCACCTTTAGCATTTTCGTAGCGGTCGTACACGTCGATAGACTTGTTGTCGTAGATAGCCACGATATACAAATCAGTAGCTACCAATTCTTTGTATTGCTTAATCATATTATAAAAATTTTAAATTGTTTACTTGTTTATTTTTTTCTTGCTTTTTCGCGAGCAAGACTTTCTTTAGAACGCTCTATTTGTTTTTTGAGACTTTCGATAGCACGGTCGTGAGAAGCGGCTTTATCTACTTTAGTCTTTTTATAAGAAGCTTTACTACTAGGAGAAGAAGCTTTTTTTGCCATATCGCCATAATAAGCATTGTCCTTCTTCTTGTTTTCTTTCTCTTTGGCTAATCGCGCTCTGAGGTCGATGATTTGTTTTCTGTAATATTCTACTGACATTATTTATTATTTTTCGGTTTCTGTTGTTATCTTTTTTCAGCGGCAAAAGTATAATCGCTCCAAAAAATACGAAAGTCCAATTTTGTACAATTGTGTATAAATTTTCTGTACAATTTTGTACAGTTTAGTGTTTTTTGTGTATATTTGCGCCCTTATTATAAATACTTGACGTGGAAAATGACAAATGATTTAGCTACTGATAACGCTTATAAACAACACATTAACCGCTTACAAAACGAAGTAAACCGCTCCTTTGGAAAAACAGTTACTTCTATAGCTGACTTTGAAGAATTATCGGAAAAAACGCGTCTATCTACCCAAACCTTGCGCCGCTTCTTTGGAAAAATTGACAAGGAGAAACAACTTAGCACTGCAAGCTTAAACTTGCTGTGTAACTACATTGGTTTTGCTGACTGGCAGAGCTTTTGCAACAACACAACCCCTGCTACCCCTACACAACTGCGCGAGGTTATCAACTCTTTCTACGACACTATTGCTTTCTCGGGCGCGAGTTTTTTCGACGTTAAACTGCGTGACACTCACGAGGCTTACGCTCCTATCATTTTGAATGATTTGCCTTATGCCTATTCGTTTTTGGAACGCTATAAAAACACTCCAAAAATCACTCAGTCGCTTTACCCTTGGTTCCCGTACTACGATTATATGGCTCAAGCGAGTTATGTTCACCTCATCGAAACCTATCTCGCCACTCAACCTTTAGAACACTTGAGAGTATGCCAAAATTCTTTTCTTGCTTATGGCGTATTTTGTAGTACAAAATGGGGGGGGGAGCAGGTTTTGTAGAAAAATATACTGCAGAAGCTGATAAGTACATTGAATCGGTATGGCGAGATTATCCTGATAGTTTCTTTCATTACCCTGAAACGCGCTATACCATAGCCAAAGTAGTATTGGCTTACTTGAACAACAACGAACAAGAAGCGATTCGCGTGGCTGAAGCTGCTTTACATCGCAACCTACGCGCCAAACCCTTACACGTGTTTGATGAGGAATTTAACACTCCTGATATTCTCATTTCTAAACTGTGTAATGCCCTTATATGGATGGGGAAAGTGGATTTTGCAATAGAGATTTATAGTACTTTTAGCGAAGAACTTTTTCTAACGAAAGATCCTGTAGAAAATATGTCGCAGCGTTTTGTGTATGAGCGCGACACTCAATTTGCTGCCCAAACGGTGGATATGTTGCGTTTGTTTGACCCTTCAATTCCTGAGCTTGTTTCTAAACGTCAGCCACATTGGAAAACGAGGGTATATGAAGAAATTCAGCAACTTCTCATCGATTTGAAGCGCTGTAAAAAAGGAGAGTTGAGCAAGCGTTTGACCTTAAAAGAGCGCTTGCGCACCCTTGCTAAGCAAACCAACTTCGGAGTCATAGAAAATTTGATACAACTATTCCAATAAAAAAATGCTCAGGGATTTACCTGAGCATTTTTCTTACTTCTTATCTCTTACCTAAACTAAACTCCTGTATAGTTCTCGGGGGTGATGACTTTTAGTTCTGCCTTCACATCTTCACTTACTTCCAAGGTATCAATGAAGTTGCTGATAGTCTCAGCTGTGATAGCAGTATTGGTACGCGTAAGGGCTTTGAGAGCTTCATACGGATTAGGATAGCCTTCTCGACGTAAAATCGTTTGGATAGCCTCGGCTACTACTGCCCAATGGTCTTGTAAATCTTCGCGGATTTTATCTTCGTTTAAAAGGAGTTTATTGAGCCCTTTGAGGGTAGATTGCAGGGCGATGAGTATATGACCAAAAGGCACCCCTACATTGCGCAATACTGTACTATCGGTGAGGTCGCGCTGTAGACGGGAAATAGGCAATTTCGCAGATAGATGCTCTAAAAGAGCGTTGGCAATACCTAAATTACCTTCAGAATTTTCAAAATCAATAGGATTTACCTTATGAGGCATAGCCGAAGAGCCTACCTCGCCTGCTTTTATCTGTTGTTTGAAGTAATCCATTGAGATATACGTCCAAATATCGCGATTCAAATCGATGAGAATCGTATTGATGCGTTTGAGCGCATCGAAAAGAGCAGCTAAATGGTCATAATGCTCAATTTGGGTAGTAGGGAATGAGTGGTGTAATACCAATATTTCCTCAACAAAGCGGGTGCCGAAAGCCTTCCAATCGATATTAGGGTAGGCTACTTTATGAGCGTTGTAGTTACCGGTAGCTCCCCCAAATTTGGCAGCATAAGGCACTGCAATAAGGGTTTGTAACTGTTGTTCCATACGAACGACAAACACCTCGAATTCCTTGCCTAAACGCGTAGGAGATGCTGGCTGACCGTGAGTGCGTGCTAACAATGGCACATCTTTCCATTGGACTACTAAACTTCTCAGTTTGCCGAGTAATTGCTCTAAAGCAGGCAAATATACTTGTTGTACGGCTTCCTTGATGCTAAGCGGAATAGCGGTATTGTTGATATCCTGAGAGGTGAGCCCGAAGTGGATAAACTCCTTATAGGGTTGCAGTTGTAAGTAATCAAAAGCTTCTTTTATAAAGTATTCTACCGCTTTCACATCGTGATTGGTAGTTTGCTCTATTTCTTTTACTTTTAGAGCTTCCTCTTCGGTAAAATTTTGGTAGAGTTTTCTCAAATCGGTGTATTTTTCCTTAGGAAAGGCAGCGAGTTGAGGCAAGGGGAGTTCACAGAGCGCGATGAAGTACTCTACTTCCACTTGTACGCGATAACGAATAAGTGCCATTTCGGAAAAGAAAGGCACAAGGGAGGTCGTTTTATCGGCATAACGACCATCGATGGGGGAAATTGCGGTTAACATAATTTCAAATTAGCAAATTAGCAGATTAGAAAATTAGTAAATTGTCTCATTGCTTAGTGTGTAATAGTCGGGTGAGTTTGATAGCCAAATCGGTAAAAATAACTTTGCCATTACCATTGCGCTCCACGTGTAACTGGGCTTCTTCGAGGAGGTTGTGTATTGCCTCGATATTGTTGCCGTGAATAAAAGGCGCAAATTTGGCAAGTTGGAAAGTAGGGTCGTTAAATTGCATATACACCAAATTGGAGGCTGTGTAGTTCAGCAGAAATGCCTGACGAAACACCTCTGCACAATAGAGTAAAAACTGTTTTTGCATCTCTCTATTCAGCGTATTAATCTCGTCGCTCCATTGCAAGAGTCCTCGTATAGAGGCTTTGTTGCCACGCGCACGGTAGGCAGTACGCACCCACGCAATAAACCAACGTTCAAAGGTTGCTTCTTCGCTTTCTTTGTTGTCCATCAGTTGGAGGGCTTTGTTGAAGTTTCCTTGAGCGCGTAGGGCTATTTTGGTCGCTTCGGCTTCAGCTAAACCACGTGCGATGAGCGCTTCCTTGATAGCTTTCTCACTGAGTGGCGGAAAGCGCAGAATTTGGCAACGCGATTTGATAGTGTCTAACAAGGCATTTTCATCTTCTACCACCAAGAGAAAGACCGTTTTATCGGCGGGTTCTTCAAGGAGTTTGAGGAGCTTATTAGAGGCTTCGGGATTCATCTTCTCTGCCATCCAGATAATCATCACCTTATAGCCCCCTTCAAATGATTTCAGTGCTAACTTATTAGTAATCTCTTTAGCCTCATTTACCCCTATGTTGGCTTGTTTTTTCTCAATTCCAAGGAATACGAACCAATCGAAAAGAGAGCCATAAGGCTGTTCCTTTACAAAAGTGCGCCATTCATCCATAAAGAGCGAGCTAATAGGGTCTTTTTTCACCTTGTCGTTAATCGCTGTGGGGAAAGCAAAATGGAGGTCGGGGTGAGCGAGTTGAGCGCATTGGTTTTTTGCTTTAGGGTTATCGTGCGAAAGAATGAGAGTCGCGTAGGCGATTGCCATTAGCAGTCCTCCTTGTCCTTCGCCAGCGACAAATAACTGAGCGTGTGGAATGCGACCTGCTTCCACACTAGCTTTTAAATAGTTCTTTATAGTGTCATATCCTAAAATATTGTTCATTGTTTAGGGAATGTTAGGGGTCAGGGATTAGGGATTAGGTTTCAGGGGGTTAGTAGTAAAGCAAGGGCAAGAAAAATAATACTGCTCCTAACAAAAATAGCACTGCCAGAATGTGAATTACAAAACTATTTTTTCTCAAAAATATATATTGTTGTACCAAACGTATTGCCCAGAACAACGAGTTACCAAGTAAGAAAAATTTTCCTAAATTAGTAGTGAGAAGTTCGTTAGTAAAACAAAAACAAACTATTGCTACTGCTACAAAATAATAGATTATTTGTATATTGAGAATTTGGATAATTCCGCGATTGGCAAAACTGAGTTTGTGCACCTCTTCCTTCCATTTAAAAAGTCTCCAAAACAACAAATGGAAAACAGCAAAAAGCAAATTATAAAATCCTAAAAAGATAATAACAGAGTACATAATAATATTTTATTCTCGTTGCGACTTTCTTCTAAAAAGCACTTGGTTAAAACTGCTTACTCTGCTGCGGTCTTGTTGGGTGATAATCGCATAGACAGCCCACGGAATCAGCAAATAGCCTCCTAATACTATGTAGTTCTTTCCTGCAAAAGCATAGATAAGAGCAGGCACTCCCAAAATGAGAATGGCTAAGGCTACTATTTGCCCTATTTTTGAGGGTTTGGCGCGAAAATCGTTGGGTTCATAAGTAAAACGGCGATTGCAGTTAGGGCAGACGAGTGATTTTTCTTCCCCCTCTTGCATCGCAAACTCCACACGGTCAGTAGCTTCTGTAGTGCAAGATAGTTCTTCAGCGCAATGTTTGCATTTGGTGTATACTTTCATTTCTTACTTTTTAAAAAGTTCTGAATGTGAGCCTAAACGGGTAAGAACAATTCTCTTTTGTTCTTCATCATATTGTAGCCAAATAATGAGTAAATCTGGCTCTATATGACATTCTAAATGACCTTTGTATTTTCCTGTTAAAAAATGAGCTTTCATTTTTAGAGGTAACTGTTCTACACCTCCAATTCTTAATTGTTTGATAGTATCATCTATCTTAGCTATTTTTACCTTATCATTCAAAAACTTCTTATAATCCTTCTTAAAACTTGTAGAAGAGAATAACTGATACTTATACTCATCTTCTTTTTTAGTTTCTGTAGACTCCATAATCTTAGTTTTTTAAGAACGACAAAAACGCATCAACATCATCAAAGAAAGGTGTATCTTTGTCCTTTATCAACCTTTCTGCTTCAGCCATAGCTTCTTTGGTTTCTTGATTAGGAATCTCTTTCTCTTCCTTCTTTAATTTTTTAACATCAACAATATTAAAGTTAAGACTTTTAAGGATATTCATAGCATTTTCCAAAGAAATACCTTGTGGAGGAGTGGTTAAAATTGCATTCATATCTTTTTATTTTTTTAGTTATTAGTCTTCTTCCGCATTTTCATATTCAAAAACTCAACGCCCAATGAGAAAGCTATCGCAAAGTACAAATAACCCTTAGGCACTGCCCCTACTGTTTGTCCAGCGAGTACCGCTTCCGAAAGATGCATACTCTCGGTAATGAGCATAAAGCCAATGAGTATCAAGAAGGAAAGGGCTAATATTTGAATTGACGGATTGCGGTTTACAAAATTACCTACTGGGTTGGCAAAGAGCATCATTATTCCCACCGAAAGAATTACAGCGATAATCATTAGGTAAAGTGCACCTTCCAATCCATTGGTCATCCCCACAGCTGTGAGGATACTATCTATTGAAAAAATGATGTCTATCAGTAAGATTTGTACGATAACTCCGCTAAATGAAGCGTGTTGTCGCGCTTGAGGCTGTTCCGATTCGGTAACGTGCTCTATATGATTTACTTTGGCGTGAATTTCTTTAGTTGATTTGTAGAGTAAGAAAATACCTCCCGCGAGAAGTATCAGTGCTTGTCCGTTGAAATGTGCTGAGAACCAACCCCAATCAAAACTGATAAGCGGGTCTTTAAGACGAATGAGGAAGGAAATCCCTAATAGCAAACCTATACGCATAAACATTGCCAAGAAGAGTCCCAAGCGAGTAGCACGTTTGCGTTGGTTTTCGGGTAATTTACCTGTAACGATAGAGATAAATATCACATTATCAATCCCCAAAACGATTTCGAGGAAAGTAAGGGTAAGGAGTGCCACAAGAGCATCAACAGAAAATAAAAAATCCATAATATTTCAATTAACAATTGACAATGAATAATTAACAATAATTGAGGCGACAAAGGTAGTAAAGAATTTGCTAATGAGCAAATTTGGAAATGAGCAAATTAACCTTTATCTTTGCGCTTTCTAAAAAACTAAAACAATTCATCTGATGAAAAAAATGCTATTAGCCCTTTGTGGCTTCGCTTTTGCGCTGAAAGCAGGCGCACAAGACAATCCTTGGCAACAACAAGCTGATTACCAAATGGACGTGACAATGGATGTGAAAACCTTTCAGTACAAGGGCACTCAAAAACTCACGTATACAAACAACTCCCCCGACACTCTTCGCGTGGTATTCTACCACCTCTACTACAATGCTTTCCAACCTAATAGCGAAATGGATAGCAACTTGCAAGCCCTCCCCGACCCCGATAGACGTATGGCTAACAACGTAGGCACTAAACAAAAACCTATCTACGAGAGTAGAATTGCCAAACTATCACCTTCGGAAATAGGCTCTTTGCGCATTACAGCTATGACTCAAGATGAACAAAAAGCGACTTTCACTCACGAGAGTACTATCTTGAAAGTTACCCTCCCCTCCCCTATCCTCCCTCATAGCAAAACAGTACTCGATATGACTTTTGAAGGTCAGTTACCTGTGATGATACGCCGTGCAGGGCGCAACAACCCCGATGGTGTAGCTCTTTCAATGGCACAATGGTACCCCAAAATGGTAGCTTACGATCACCAAGGTTGGCATACCACCGAGTACTTAGGACGTGAGTTCTATGGCGTTTGGGGCAATTTTGATGTGAAAATCACTCTCGACAAAACCTATATGGTAGCAGGTTCAGGTATACTCCAAAACGCCAATGAAATAGGCTTTGGCTATGAAGATGTAGGGGTGAAAGTTCCTGCGCTACCTAAAAAAGCTAAAACCAGAACTTGGCACTTTGTTGCAGAACGCGTACACGATTTCACTTGGGCTGCCGACCCTCAGTATGTACACGACAAACACCAACTTGCTGATGGTAAAACTATACACTTCTTCTACAAAAAATATCCTGAAACTTGGAAACGCATTCAGCCTGATATGCTGAAAGTGTTTGATTATTTCAACAAGCTCATCGGTGCTTATCCTTGGCCTCAATACTCTTTTATCCAAGGTGGTGACGGCGGTATGGAGTATGCTATGTGTACCCTTATGGTAGGTGGTGAAAAATACGAAAAATTAGTAGGTACTGCCACTCACGAACTTGCCCACGCTTGGTTTCAGCATCTTTTAGCTACTGATGAAGCAGCTTATCCGTGGATGGACGAGGGCTTTACTTCATATATACAAACCCTTGCCGAACAGAAAGTTTTAGGGCTTGTCCCTCAAAACGCATATCCTTTTGAAGATGCTTATGAAGGCTACCTCAATTTGGTACAATCGGGTTTACAAGAGCCTACTATCACTCATTCCGATCGTTATGCAACTAACTACGCTTATAGCATTGCCGCTTATTACAAAGGTCAGTTGTTTCTCACCCAGTTAGACTACCTAATGGGTAATGAGGCGCTACTAAAAACTCTCAAACGTTACTACCACGAATTTGCTTTCAAGAACCCTACTCCTAACGATTTTATTCGCATTGCCGAAAAAGTATCGGGTTTACAATTGCAATGGTTCCTCAACGAGTTTATGCAAACCGACCACGTAGCTGATTACGCTATCGACAAGGTGACTGCTAAAGGTAATAAAACTACCGTTACCCTCAAGCGTTTAGGCAGATTACCCCTCTCTATTGACCTTTTTGTAACTGATAAAACTGGGAAAACTCAATATGTATATGTGCCTTCGCGAATGACTTACGGCGAAAAACCAAACACTTATCCTGATTACTCTCGCCTTGTGCTCCCTGCTTGGGGTTGGGGTAACCTCACTTACACTTTTGAGCTTGATATGCCACTGAGTGATATCCAAAGCATAGTGTTAGACCCTAACAACAGAAGTGTGGATATCAATAGAGAAAACAACGTGTTTAAACAATAGAATTTAAATAATAATCAAAGGTTGAAGGTGGTGTAAAGGAAAGCAAAACCATTTTTCAACCTTTGATTTTTTACTAAACTTTTGACTTTTAAGAAGAATATAACGAGACATTTCGATTGAAATAATTAAAACTATAAAAGATTCTTTCTTAGCAATAGACAAACAAATATTTGACTGAAAACACAATGAAACACCTCCTATTATTCTTTTGCTTGGTTACAGCCCCTATATGGGCGCAACAGACGAAAACTATACACGTTTTGGTAGCCCTCTGCGATAATAAGTATCAGGGCATTGTGCCGGTACCCAAAGGAATTGGCAATGGGCAAGATGCCGATAGTAACCTTTATTGGGGTTGTGGTTATGGCGTGCGCACTTATTTTAAACGCAGTAAGGAATGGAAGTTTGTAAAATCGGAAAAGCCTTATAGTGATATTATTTTGGAGCGAGTAACCTTTAAGCACGCTACTAAAAACTATACGCTCATCGCCGATGCTTACGATGGTAAATATATCAAAACTTGTACAGAAAACTTCTTGAAAAATGCCGCTGCTGGCAATGCCGATTTGATTGCGTATGTAGGACACGACGGACTGATGGATTTCCAACTCAACACTGCTTATAAAAACACTGACGGCAAGACACGCGATGTGATTATCTTAGCGTGCTATAGCAAGCGTTTTTTTGAGCCTCACCTACAACACGCAAAGGTAAATCCGCTAGTTTGGACTTCAGGATTGATGGCTGCCGAAGCCTACACTCTTCACGATGCACTTACGGGCTATGTGAATGGTGAAAGCGATGAACAGATACGCCTGCGTGCAGCTAAGGCTTATGCTAAACACCAAAAATGCAGTGAGAAAGCAGCGAGGAACTTGTTTCGGAAATAGCTGTTAAATAGCGAGTAAAAGCTAAACCCTAATTTCTAACCCCTAAATAACTATCATTATGTATTTTGCAAACACTTGGCACAAAAGTTTTAATTTTGTAATCACTCCTGAGGAGTTTGAAGCGGTATTCAGTAGAGATGATTATGAGTTTGTAACTAGCAATATGCTAGTAGATATAGACTATATCAGCACTGAAAAGTATCCTATGTATGCCATTTTCAAGGATATCATCAAGCAGATTAAGAAAATCAGTCATAAAGCAAAGATGATGAAAGGAGAGCAATTGCTCAAACCCGATTTTTGGATTTCCGACAAGGCAAAGGAGCAAGTAGGGAGGAACTATTACTTACAGCAAATGGAATTGGTGTTTGTTTAAAAAAATAATAAAAAATGCAAGAAACACAAAACATAGAATATAAACGTTCTTGGCGTGATGAATACCTCAAGTGGATTTGCGGATTTGCCAATGCCAATGGAGGAACTATATTTATAGGAAAAGATGACAAAGGAAATACTGTAGGGGTAGCTGAAGCTAAGAAACTATTAGAGGATATTCCTAACAAAGTAAGAGATGTTTTAGGCATCTTAGTAGATGTAAATCTACAAGAGACTGCAGAAGGAGATTATCTTGAGATAGTGGTAGATCCTTATCCTAACCCTGTGAATTACAAAGGGCAATATCATTACCGTAGTGGTGCTACCAAACAAGAACTTAAGGGTGTTGCCTTGGACAAGTTTCTGTTGCAAAAACAAGGGAAACGCTGGGATAGTGTAACTATTCCTAAGGTAGCCATAGCCGATTTGAAGCAAGAAACCTTAGCTTTTTTCAGAGAAAGAGGTATCAAGAGCAAGCGTCTGCCGGATAGTATTCCGCAAGATGATGTAGCGCAACTTTTGGAGAATCTAAACCTTATAGAAGAAGGAAATTTAAAACGGGCTGCCCTATTGCTTTTTCACCCTAATCCTGAAAAATTCATTACTGGAGCTTATGTAAAAATAGGATACTTTCAGCGAGAAGCAGATCTTGTCTTCCAAGATGAAGTACACGGCAACCTAATTGAACAAGTAGAAAAGACCATCGAATTGCTTTTTACCAAATATATAAAAGCAATTATCAGTTATGAGGGAATCCACAGAGTTGAAACCTATGAATATCCTAAAGAAGCTGTGAGAGAAGCCCTTTTGAATGCTATAGCACATAAGGATTATTCAGGACTAACCCCTATACAAATAAGAGTATATCGGGATAAATTAATGATATGGAATGAGGGTACTTTACCTGAAAATTGGACACTTGAGAAACTCTTGCAATCTCATTCATCACGTCCTTACAATCCTGATATAGCAAATGCTTTCTTTAGATGTGGATATGTAGAATCGTGGGGACGTGGAATTCATATAATGGCAAAACTTTGTCAAGCACAGGGGCTTCCTCAGCCTTTTTACAATATAGATGGCTCTGATTTCTGGATTGAGTTTAGAGATCTTTTTAATGAACAAGGATTGATAGAAAGAGGGCTTAATGAAAGACAAATAAAAGCAGTTCTATATGTAAAAGAAAAAGGTGAAATTACTAAAAAAGAATATCAAGAACTTAATAATATTTCAGTCAGAACTGCTGTTTACGAGCTAAAAGAGTTAGTTGAAAAATATAAACTTTTAAGGATATTAGGTGCTAGTGTAAACACATCTTATATGTTAAAATACAGTTAAAAAAGCGTGCAAAAAGCCTGCAAAGCGCGCAAAAAGCGCGCAAAAAGCCCGCAAAGCGCGCAAAAAGCTCGCAAAAAGCCCGCAAAGCGCGCAAAATATTGAACAATGTCTAAAGAAGAAAAATATAAAAAAGAGAGCAAGTTTCTCAGTTTGGTACTGCGACACCACCCTGAGGCGATTGGTATTACTCTCGACACTCACGGTTGGGCTGAGGTAAATATGCTCATTAAGAATATGAAGCGTAAATTCCCAGTGTTCAGTCTTAAAATATTGGAAGAAATTGTCGCTACCGATAGCAAACAGCGGTATGCTTTTAGCGAGGATAACACAAAAATACGTGCTAATCAAGGACATTCACTTGCCGTGGAGTTAGAATTATTGCCCCAAACACCTCCTGAATGTTTGTATCACGGCACTGCCAGCAGGTTTGTAGAGAGCATTCTCAAAAGCGGACTCCAAAAGCAAACCCGCCAGTATGTACACCTCAGCATTGATATAGCAACCGCAACCAAAGTAGGTGCGCGACACGGCAAGCCCGTCATTTTTAAAGTAAATACAATGGCAATGTATGAGGCAGGGTATGTTTTTTATCTCTCTGCTAATGGGGTTTGGCTTACAGATGAAGTACCACCAAAGTTTTTAGACCTAATCGTTAGTAATTAAAACACTATGCAAACAGAAATCATTTGGAAGAAACAGTTTAAACAATCGTCTGCTTTTAATATTACCCCTATAGCCGACCCTTTTAACCCCAATTGCTTTTATGTAGGGGGCGGAGCTGAAGATGATTATGGAAAATATACACGCCTACGTCGGTTGTCGTTTGCTACAGGTGAGGAAGAAGCCTCTATATCTTTAAAAAACAATATAAAGGAAATATACTTTACTCCCGATGCACAATTCATATTAGTTCTATCTGACGACTATTTGTTAAGAATACAACGTGAAAACTTGCTTATCACCGATATGTATGATAAGAATTTCCCTAAAACAGCCAGCTGTATAGCTTTTAATCATCAGCCTATTTTTTTCTTGATGAATTCTGCTGATAAAAATCTCTTTGCTTTCAATTGTATTGAAGGCACTAAAAAAAGGAAAGTAACAAAGGTAGAGGGGTGTTTATCTCTTGATTTTGAAGATGAGGAGCACCTCCTTATCTATGCTCCTACAGCAATACAACGTTACGATTTGGTAAAAGATAAAATAGAGATACTTTTCAATACTGCCCCTTATAGGTCTGTAGTGAAAGATAGTAAAGGCAATATTTATATGAATTTATGTGATAACAACAGAAAACTTCTATTTATTATCCGTAAAATGGCGCCCGATGGTACTTATGAAGATTATGATTTAAGTCCTTTCAATATAAAATTTGACAATTTCAAACTTTCTAAAGACGAAAAATATCTCTTTTTAATGGATTGTTACGAAAAAACAAATACTTTTTGTAAGTTTTCATTAGAAAATAATGAGATAGCAAGTAAATTCACATTGCCAGAAAGCGAAAGACTCTTAATGTTCTTTGAGCAACAACAGCTTATACTCACTAAAGAAAAAGATAACTTTCAAATGAATTTTATTGGTAGAAAAATAATTAAAGAATGAAATTATTCAAGCAAAAAACGTGGCAGTTTGAAACCTCGGGAGTAGAAGGCGAGGTAAAACTATTTGGCGTAAATATCTTTGACTACAAATGGCAAGAAACGGGAAAAGTAGTGATAAACGGCGAAACACACAGCTTTGTAGCAGGAGAGTTTAGCAATATGATATGGGGCTTTTATTTATTGAAATATTAATATGGAAAACATCAAAAAACTATACAATCTCACACCAAAGAACTGCAAAGGCTTCTCGGAAGCACAGTTGTTAAAAGCTGAAAAACGCTTACACATCACCTTGCCTGAGGAGTTCCGAGCGTATTACTTACAGTTAGGGGCAACGAAAATGGTAAACCAGTCGTTTAACAGTTTAGCAACGCCCCAGCAGTTGTACTTTGCAGGGGATTACCTTTGCTTTTGTGAAGAAAACCAAGGAGTGGTAATGTGGGCAATCCGCAAAGAAGATTTAAACAACCCCAATCCGCCCGTTTGGGGAAATTACGGCTCAGAAACCGACCCAGATTGGGTATTAGAAACTCAAACACTCTCCGACTTTTGGCTGTACATAGCTATTTACAACGGTGTGATGGGAGGCTTGCGTTACAATGCTAATGCAATGGGCGGTTGGAAAATGGAAGACTTTGAAGTACCCACAGAAGCAGTTGCCCATATAGAAAAACAATATACCGAACTCACCTCTCTCAGTTGGGAAGGACAACGCACCTTTACCGATACCGATTTTCAAATAGTCATTACCCTTGCCATACATCAAGACTCAAACCGAGCCACTGCTATTTTTACAGGTAGCACTCAACAAAAGTTATTTGATACTCTTTTAGACGCTATGGAAAACTTTGGCTTAGAATGGGATTACACTTCCTATGATGATGAGTCGTAGCACGACAGGCAATTAGATATTTTGGTAAAGTTAAAATTATATAGCTACTAAATTAACTAAATTAACAATATGACCGAAGCAGTAGCAAAACACATCAAAAAGCTCCATCAGTTGGAGAAAAAAGGCAATTTGGAGGTAGAAGACCTCTTAAAAATCCTCAAAACACCTAATAAGGAATACATTACTCCCTTGCGAGAAATGGTAGCGCAATACGATTGGCAACCACTGAACGATGAGCTTATTGTGCCTTTCGCCTCGTGGGTAGATGCCCTTTGCATTTATTTAGAAGAAGGGGTACAAGGCTTGGTAAAATCAATACACAAAACAAAAGATTTCTTTAGCATTGTTTTTGGAGTATTAAAAGAGCTACCCATAGAGGAATCACTCCCTGCTTTTTTGGAAATTGCCCAAAATTTTTCTTCTAAAATCACCGATGATCAGCAGGATTTTGTAAAAGAATACACCTATGGACTTTGTGATATATCACACCAACTCAAAAGTGAAAAAGTGAATAAAAACCTTCACGAGGCTTTTGTACCTATCTTAAAGCAGATCATCAGCTTTGCGCAGTCTAAAAAAGACGAAGTGCTAATGTGTAGTGCTGCTGTATGCTTTCAGGCGTTTGGTGACAAGAGTGATATCCCCTACCTCAAAGCACTCCCTTTTACAGAAGCCTATTACAAAAGCACAGGCAAAATCATCATCAACAGAATAGAAAAGAAATACAGCTAATGTGCCTATTGGAAATTTTGCTAATCTACTAATTTTTCACTACCTTTGTCCCATTCTAAACCCTAAACAAATGCAAACACTTAGAAAAGAACTACGTCCCGATTTTGCTACTGCTGAAAAACTCTACCCTCTTGTACTAAAACGCTTAGAAGACTATGAAGCCTTTTGGGATGCCCAAAGTGAAGACACTCCCGAAGAAGTATTTGACAAAGAATACAAGGCAATGGAGCAATACCTGAGTAAACTCACGGGTAAAGACCTTTCCGATACTTGGCTATGGGAATGGTGGGAAGGCAATGGTATTGAGGCTTTTGCCTTTGATTTGGCAATGCCCGACCCTATAAAGCACAACAACCTCACTCGTGAAGATATCGCTGCTTTTGTACGTATCATCATAAACAATGAATTTGAGTGCGAAAACGACTTTCAGGAGGAGTTTATGCCTTATATGTTTTACAGCGATGGCTACTTCTTTCAGTTTTTAGAACTCAACTGTCCGCATTTTGACCCTTCTGCATTCAATACCACCAAGGATAAAGAGGGTAAGTATCATGATCCTACTGTGGAGGGGGTGATGAAAAAAATATGGAGGTAGGTGTCAGGTGTCAGGTGTTAGGGGATAGGATATAGGGAATAGAATTGACAATTAATCTTAAATAACGTCAGTTCAATATAACAGAACATTGATTTACAGATTTGTAACATAATATATTCACAAAATAATTCACCATCAGGTGAAAATTCGTGAGATAATATAAAGTAAAAGTTTTTTTTTACAATCCTTATTTCGTGAAAATTCGTGAAATTCGTGGGAGATTTAAAACATTTTGCTGATTATTTAATAATTACTTACGTCGAACTCACGTTAAAAATCTAAACAAATGGAACTAAATCGTATCAAAGGAAAAATTGCTTTTATCTCTGGTGCCAGCAGTGGGATAGGTAAAGCCGTAGCCGAAAAACTGGCGCAAATGAGCGTAAACCTTATTCTCTGCGCCCGTCGGGCTGAGGTATTAGCAGAATTGAAAACCCAACTCGAAAAAGAACACACTATAGAGGTCATTACCTTAGCTTTCGATGTGAGAAACTACCAAGAGGTGGCGAAAAATATCCAATCCTTACCCGAAAAATGGCAACAAATAGATATCCTCATCAACAATGCGGGCTTGGCAATAGGATTGCAACCCCTTCACACCTACGCCATTGAAGATATAGACCAAATGATTGACACTAACATCAAAGGGTTTACCTATATCGCCAACAGTGTGATTCCGCTAATGATTGCCACTAACAAGGTGGGAACGATTGTAAATGTAGGGTCGGTAGCGGGAGAAATAGCCTACCCTAATGGCAGTATTTATTGCGCGACCAAGTTTGCAGTAAGAGCCCTCAGCGATGCAATGCGCATAGAGCTAATGGACAAAAATATAAAGGTAACCAACGTAAAACCAGGGTTGGTAGAAACCAATTTCAGCAAGGTGCGTTTCAAAGGCGACCAGCAGAAAGCGGATAATGTATACAAAGGCATCACGCCCCTATATGCCGAAGATATTGCCGACACTATCGCCTATATCGTCAATCTGCCTGACAAAATTCAAATCACCGATATTACCGTCACCCCCCTCCACCAAGCTGATGCTATTCACGTACACAAATTAGCAAATTAGTTAATTTAGCAAAGTTGATTGCTCTGATAATTAATTATTTTCTGGATTATGTTACAACAAAAAACATTATCTTTGCTCCCTAATTTAATAAAAAAATCGTTATGAAGAAACTGTTAATCTTAGCAAGTCTTGCTCTCATTGGAGTTGCTTGCCACAAAAGTGATGATGACAATAACAACAATAATAACAATAACAACGCCCCTGACCCGTGGGAAGAAAAGGTTATATTGCCTACTAAGTACATCATAGAATATTCAGCAGATAGTTCCACTGAAATGGTTTACACCGTAGAGGATGGTTTTATCAAAGATGCAAAAGAGTATGAAATTTCTGGATCAGAACGAAAGGAAGTCAAACATTTGATGATTACCCCCCTAAAAGGTAAAAAGCTTCCTGCCAGAATAGATATTGATAAAGATGGTATAGCCCAAGAAGTTGTAGAATTCAGCTTCAACGACCAAGACCAAGTTACTGAAATTAAAAAAAGTGAATTAGGAAAGTTTTCTATGTCTATTACTTTTGAATACAAAGATGGGAAGCTAAGTAAATTTGCCCCTATCCCTTCAGTAGTCTACAATCTTACCTACCCAGACGCCCATACTGTGGTGGCAACAGGTGATTCTGGATACGACACATATACTTATACTTTTAGTCCAGAAGGCAACTTGATAAAGAAAGTATACGATAATCTCACAAACGGAGTAGTTTCTTTTAGAAAGACCTATCTATATGAGTATGACCTGCAGAAGAAAAACCCCAAGAGAAACTTGCAAATACAACTTATCACGTTAGCAAACACTCCTTTAGAAAATTACACCTTTTATGAGCTTTATGAAGCCACTAATAGCAAAAACCTTGTAGTGAAAGTATTCGAACGAACCCAACAACTAAAAGACTCTGACAATCCCAACTTAGGACTTACTACAGGTAACCCATACTTAAGTACAGAATATAAAAATGAAGCTAATAATCCGCAAGGTTACGCTACTAAAATTACCAAAGTGATGGACGGAAATGATGGTACTACCGAGAAATATGAGTACTAATACAAAAAAACTTGTAACTCGTGCGAAGTGAAGGCAATTTCTACGAAAATATCTCTCGTCTGCTACAAAGTCACCTGCCTTATATAAACAACGAGGCACAAATGTAACCGTAACTTTTGAACAAGCAAACAATGACTAAACAAGAAAAAGATTTCAGCGACCTCTCTCAAAAACTCCTCACCACTACCGATGGCAGTGAGTCATATTTTGCGTTAAAAAAGAACAAAATTAATATCATAGTAATGAAACGAATCCTTTTAGTACTATTATTCATAAGTCATTGCAGTTTTGCACAAGTAAAAGACTTTTTTGGCATTATCAAAGATAACGATGGTTATGTAAATATTCGTGAGAAAGCTAATATCAAAAGTAAGATTATTGGCACACTTAGCAATAATACAATGGTTTATATTGGTGAAGATCCTATTGGCAATTGGCTTAAGAACGAAGATAACGGATATA
This sequence comes from Capnocytophaga genosp. AHN8471, assembly GCF_016806945.1. Taxonomy (NCBI): domain Bacteria; kingdom Pseudomonadati; phylum Bacteroidota; class Flavobacteriia; order Flavobacteriales; family Flavobacteriaceae; genus Capnocytophaga; species Capnocytophaga genosp. AHN8471. Next base: position 103,975 of record NZ_JAESPJ010000026.1, on the reverse strand, counting down.
TCTATAAAGATAGAGTACAATGGATACATCATTTTAAAGCAATTCCATCAGTTGGAGGAAATGAATACTTAGATATTTTTTCACAAGATGGCATTGAAGTAAAGGTGGCAACTCAAAAGTTCAACAAAAACAAACATAAAATTATTTATACTAAAAAGTTTGGTGTTACTAAAATAGACGGATTTGACCCTTATGGCGTTGATTACGACCTTCCTAAAGACGAATATAAAAGTATTGAAGTAACCATTAACGGCAAAAAAGTTGATTTTCCTAAAAAGGCTTATAGTGATTTGCTTGATCCTTTGTCTGCCATAAAAGTTTATTACGATAAAGATAATGATGCTTTATACATAGTAACAACAGGCGGGGCTGGAGCTGCAGAATATGACGTTTGTTGGCAGATAATAAATGGTATTTACAAAGACAGAAAAGTAGGCTCTTTCTAATTTTAGTGCAAATCTATGTGTTTGCACGACTTTTCTAACAGCTTTTGTAACATTCTATGCAAAGTGAAAATTAAAAACAATGACTAAACAAGAAAAAGATTTCAGCGACTTCTCCCAAAAACTCCTCACCACATGCAATTACCATTGTTCCTAAAAAAGAATTGCTCCCTCTTTATAAAGCAGATTACAATGAAATGAGAAAAAGTTTTATATACGGAATAGCTCTTAGTTTTGAAGAATTAATAATAAAATTACAAGAATTGCAAGATAGATTTCATTTGATATCTCAATAATTTTTTCTCTCTCTAACAATTGATAACCAACAACCTTCCACTTAATTTTGCATAATTCAAAATAATATCGGAACTTTGCACCCTTAACGCTAAACTCAATTAAAATGTTAATAATAAAAAATCTCCACGCAGGCGTGGATGGCAAAGAAATCCTCAAGGGGATTGACTTAGAAATAAAAGCAGGTGAAGTTCACGCCATTATGGGACCTAACGGAGCCGGAAAATCTACCCTCTCTTCGGTAATTGCAGGCAACGAAAACTTCGAGGTAACTGAGGGTGATATCCTCTTAGAAGGCGAAAGTCTGTTAGAAGATGCCCCCGAAGAGCGCGCTCACAAAGGTATCTTTATGTCTTTCCAATACCCAGTGGAAATCCCTGGTATATCAGTAACGAACTTCATCAAAACAGCTATCAACGAGAGCCGCAAAGCAAAAGGACTCCCCGATATGCCAGCTGCCGAACTCCTCAAAAAAATACGCGAAAAAGCAGCCCTTTTAGAAATAAACCCCGACTTCCTCTCTCGCTCCCTCAACCAAGGATTCTCTGGCGGTGAGAAAAAACGCAACGAAATCTTCCAAATGGCAATGCTCGAACCCAAAATTGCTATCCTCGACGAAACCGATTCTGGTCTCGACATCGATGCTCTTCGCATTGTCGCTAATGGGGTGAACAAACTCAAAAACGAAAACAACGCAGTACTCGTTATCACCCACTACCAACGCCTCTTAGACTATATCGTCCCCGATTATGTACACGTGCTTTCCGATGGTAAAATCGTAAAAACAGGCAACAAAAACCTCGCCTTAGAATTGGAAGCCAAAGGTTATGATTGGTTGAAAGGATAATGATGAATTACGGTTATGCTTATTGAAAAATACACAGAAACCTTAACAAACCCTTTGTTGCCTGAGGCATTTCAGTTCTTAAAAAGAAAAGACATCTTTGCTATCAACTATGAACATCAGCAAATAGGTGTATGCAATAAGTCAGAAGGATTTTCGCTCTACACTTTTGAAAAAGAACTGCTTTGGGAAATAAATAAACCTATTGTGGGGGCTTTATTAGCGATAGAACGTCAGCAAATTTGGCTAGCCCAGCGCCACGATGCCCAGCATATCACCGTATGGGTGTATGACCTGCAAGGGAAGGCATTGGCGTCTATACCTATGGACGACGAAATCTACGATGCTAATATAGAGCTGAAAACATTGCCTAATAACAAAGTGGTTATCACTTTCTATGGCGGACAAGATGGTTGTATGAGCTATCTGCTATCTTTTGAAAACGAAAAACTAAAAGTAGCCAAACAATTGCCTAATGATGTAGATTTCTGCTGTATGCTCAGTGAAAAAGAAGCTGTATTCACCAATTTCTACGAGGCAGAGCTTTATGTAATGAGTTATCCATCGCTAAAAACACTCAAAAAACACCAATTCTCCAAGGATTGGGGAGCCATAGCACAACCTTTCAAAGGTGACAAAATACTGATTACCGATATGTATTGCAATCGGCATTACATTTTTGATATCAGTACCCTCACAGTGGAAGACGAAATCATTTTCAAAGGTTTTGAACCTTATCAAGATGAGGTAGAAGAGTTTTTAGTAAGCGATATCGACGAACTCCACTATCACAACGGTCAGCTGATAGGAGGATATACCGAAGTAGATAAACAAAGTAATCCTATATACCATTGGCTCATTAGTAAATTAGAAAATTAGCCAATTTGCTAATTAGCAAATTGACAAATCGGCAAATTAATTAAATGTTTGAACTCAACAACGAACAACGCAAATACGTAGGCTTAGACCCTATATTACCTCATTGGGATAGGGTTTTATTGGCAGGCGACAAACACCGCCCAGAGAGCATATTGTATTTTGACGGCGATATCATCAAAAGGCAAATCATCTCCACAAAGGAAAAATATATTGAAAAACAGTACGAGGAAGCAACACGCAACCGCAAAATATTGTTACCTAAAACCTCAAAAGGTAAAGAAGTGCCTTTGCAAGCCAATCATTTTGAAAAACGCACCCCTATTGGCGTGTGGGTAGAAATCAAAAATGACCGGTTGGCAATAACGAGCTACACCTCCGAAATCACTTTTTACGATACTTTTTGGGAAAAGCCTTCCGATAGAAAGCAAACCTCCATCCCTCAGCAAATAGCTGATTTTATCGCTCAATCACCAGCAAATCATTTAGAGGAAATAGCCGAATTTAAACAACAGAAACGCAAGCACGTAAAATTCAAAAAAGACGATATTTTCTGTTTTAAACTCAATCGCACCCAATACGGATTTGGCAGAGTGGTTTTAGATATCTATAAGGTTCAAAAAGAAAATATTATCCCCGAAAACCACTTTTGGAGATTTCTTTTCGGTCGACCTGTGATGATACAGTTCTTTGTATATGCTTCCGATACTAAAAATGTAGCTATAGAAGTATTGCAACAGCAGAAAACAATGCCCTCTAACGTGATGATGGACAACAATTTGTTCTATGGCGAATACGAAATTATAGGCAACGTTCCTATCCCCGATGAAGAATACGACTTCCCTATCAACTTTGAAGACGATGGATTTATGTTATACGGTGGTCCTAAATATTTTTTGCAATGGGGATTGATACAATTAGGAATGAGTGAAGCCGCCTTTGACGAAAGAGCCAAAAAACTCAAAACACTCACCGATAATTTGGATTATAACAATAGAGGAAATGGTATTTCACCACAGATGTATAGAAAACATCGTTTAGCGCAAATGCTCAGTGGCGAGGACTTATGCTGGTGTGATAGAGATTTGCGCGCTCCTTTCAACAAAGCTATCAAAGATGAAATCCTTACAATTTTCGGACTTGACCCTACAGTAAGCTATGCCGCAAATTGCAAGAAGTTATACGCAATACCCTTACCAAGTGAATTAAAAAATTAAGAAGATGAATTTAAAAGAAAAATGGGTTGCTGCCTTCGAGGCATTCCCACATAAAGACGATATATTAAAAGACATTCGCAAAGAAGCCCTTAGTTTCTTTGCCGAAAAAGGTTTCCCTCATAAGAAAGTAGAAGCGTGGAAATACACCTCACTCTCTAACCTCCAAGCTACTGATTACAGCTTGTGGCAACCTATTCACAATAAAACAACCCTCTCTCCCGAAGTGTTACACAAGTACGCTATTGCAGATTGCTATCAGATTGTGTTTGTAAACGGCTATTACTGCCCCGAAATGTCAAGCAAAGAGATTGCAGGCGCTACTATTAGCCCTCTATTAGAGGCGTTGCACAAGGGTGGAGAAGCCTTTATCAAAAAATACTTCAACACCAATACCGAAAAAGGCGATATATTCACAGCCCTCAACACGGCTTTTACCTCAGAAGGTGTATATATAGAAGTGCCTAAAGGAAAAGTGGTAGATAAACCTATACAATTGTTGTATTTCAACGATAGAAGAGAAACCACTTGCTACCAGCCGCGCAATATTATTGCTGTGGACGAGAATGCACAGCTCAAAGTCATTGAAGTACACCAAAACCTATCGGATACTGCTACGGCAATCCTTACCAATGCAGTAACCGAGGCTTTTGTAGCCAAAGAGGCTTTGCTTGATTATTACAAATTGCAAAACGATAGTCTGACAGCTTCCCTTATTGATAACACCTATATTTCGCAAGAAGCAAATAGCCACGCCAGCGTACATACTTTCTCGTTTGGGGGGACACTCACTCGCAACAACCTCAATTTCTATCACCAAGGCGAGCATTTAGAATCTACCCTCAAAGGGTTGAGCATTCTCAAAGGCACACAACACACCGACCATTATACGCTAGTGAACCACGCTTGTCCTAATTGCGAGAGTCATCAGGATTATAAGAGTATCGTAAGTGATGAAGCCACCAATGTGTTCAACGGTAAGATAATGGTGGAGCAAATCGCCCAGAAAACGAATGCTTATCAGCAGAACGACAATATCCTTCTCTCCGATAAGGCAACGGTATACACCAAGCCCCAACTCGAAATCTTCGCCGATGATGTGAAGTGTTCGCACGGTTGTACTGTAGGCTCTCTCAGCGCAGACTCTTTATTCTATCTGCAAACACGTGGGATAGGCAAAAAAGAAGCGGCTGCCCTACTCACTTATGCTTTTGCTAATACTGTATTAGAAAGCGTAAAAATCCCTACTCTTTCAGCCTATATCAATGGCATTATTGCTGAAAAATTAGGGGTAACTGTAGATTTTTAAGAGAAGAAGTATCGGTTAAAAACGTGTAAAATGAGAAAGTTATACAAAGATTCCGTATAGCGTATATACAAAAAACTGTAATTTTATTTTTTGGCACGAAGTATTGATTTTTTATTTAACACTGATAATAAACAACTTAGAGGCAAAATAGATAGGTATTTCATTTTTGGCACGCTATTTTCTATATAGTAAGCGTAAGTTTGACAGACGGGATGTTAGTAAAGCTTACAAGTGCATTTAAATCATAATAAATGATTATACTGAAAATTGCTTGAAAAAACTGAATTAAACAAAATTACTGAAAAATTGCTATAAGAAACATTGTTAGATAAAGATTATTTCATTGAAAACAAGATTTTGAGAAACAGAGATTGCTAATTGTTAATCAAAATTGCTTACTATAAGAAACATTATCATTAAAGCAGAAATTGAAAAAAATTAAATTACTGAAAAAGATCATTTATTAAGCTATTTATAGGACAAAATTTTATGGAAAAAACAAATACTTTTAAGTTCATAAAATTTTTATTAGCTTAAGAGTATTAATTTTGGAGTTAGTAGTAGTATTTATATGCATTGTGAAAAAAGGCTCTTCCGAAAGGGAGAGTCTTTTTTTAATTGATAACAATTGATAATTATTCGTTGTTTACTATCAATCTTACAGTTTCTATTTTGGTTTGGGAACAAGCTTCAATTACAAAAGTAAATGGAGAAATTTCTATCTTTTCACCTTGGGTAGGGATTCCTTCATTGTGAAGCACAATAAAGCCTCCTAAGGTCTCGTATTCTTCACTTTCAGGAATTTCTAAATGATATATCTCATTGAGGTATTCCACCTCTAAACGTGCTGAAAATAGGTATTCTGTTTCCGATAGTTGTTCCTCTATAAATTTATCTTTGTCGTGTTCGTCTTCAATTTCGCCAAAGAGTTCTTCTACAATATCCTCTAAGGTTACAATCCCCGAGGTACCTCCATACTCATCGAGAACTACCGCCATACTTTTGCGCTTACGGGTAAGGAGATTCAACACTTCGTTTATTTGAATAGTTTCAGGGATATTCACGATAGGAATGAGTACCTCTTTGATATTTTTAGGTTTCTTGAACATATCAAATGAGTGTACATAGCCCAAAATATCATCGATATTTTCGTTGTATATCAATATTTTAGAAAATCCCGAAGAGACAAAAGTAGCAATCAGATTTTCAATAGATTCGTTGAGTTCTACAGCTACTATTTCGGTGCGGGGTATCATTATCTCACGCGCTTTTACTCCCGAAAACTCTAAAGCATTTTGGAACATCTGCACTTCACTATCCATTTCTTCTTTTTTAGGCACATTTTCCAGTTGTTCAGAGATGTAGTCTACTAATTCTACTTTAGTGAATGAAAGAGGCACGTAATCACCTTTTGTTTTGAAGAATACACGCAGTACAAAATCGGAAATCCACATTACAAAGCTGGAAAGCGGATAAAACAGTAGGTAGAAAAAATAAGCAGGAATAGCAAATATTTTCAACAACTGATTAGCATAAATTTGGCAGAATACTTTAGGCATAAACTCTGCTGTAATGAGGATGATAAGGGTAGAGATTATAGTATGCCAAAGCACATTTTGGAAGAATTCGGGCAAGAGGGCAGTCATCACCTTGCCCATTTCAAAACCGTAGACTACCAAAGCCACATTGTTACCCACGAGCATAGTAGCCAATAGTTTAGAGGGCTTTCGGGTGAGTTTAGTAAGCACGTTGGCAATCACACCCTCTTGCTTTTTGAGGATTTCTAAGTGTACTTTGTTAGATGATACGTATGCTATTTCAAAGCCCGAAAAGAAGGCTGAAAGTGCCAGCGTAGTAAGGATAATAATTATAGAAATAGGTTCAACCATAAGAATAATAGAAAAAGGCAGTTGCTACCAACTGCCTTTTATTTATGAAAAGAATTTTTACTTGGTAGCCTTAGCTTTTACTACTAACTCTACATCATCGTTGATGAATTTATCTTTTAAATCATCAAACACTGATTTAGAACCATAGTTCACTCCAAAATCTACACGATTGATTTTGAAGGGTTGAGAAACGATGCTCACTTCGTTATCGGTAACAGTAACAGTAGCAGGGAAAGACACTTCTTTAGTTTTACCTTTGATAGTAAGGTCACCAGTAAGGTTTTTACCATCGAATTTCTTGAATACAAAAGAAGCTGTTGGGAAATCTTTCACATTGAAAAAGTGGTCTACTTTTTCAGGATCAGTACCTTTAAGGTGAGCTTCGAGGTCTTCTTTACCTTTGCCTGCTTGGAGGTCGAGTACTGTGATAGTATTCATATCCAACACGAACTCAGCTTTGGTAATAGCACCATTCTCTACATTTACACCGCCTTTGGTAACATTTACGGTACCATTGTGTTTGCCTGCAGGTTTGCTACCTACCCATTCTACTACTGAAGTAGGATCAACTGAGTAAGCAAAAGTAGATGCTTGAGTAGCTTCAGGTGCAGTAGTTTGCTCGGTAGTAGGGGTAGTTGTTTCAGTACTTTGTTGAGTGTTTGTATTGTCACAACTCACGAGTGCAATGCTTGCTATAACAGCTAAGCTCAAGACGATTTTTTTCATTAGTGATTTCATTTTTAAGTCATTAATTGGGCAAAGGTATGAAATATAATCTATTCTGCCAAATTTATTTAGAAAACGAAAGAGGCTTGCCGTGGCAAACCTCCTTATTTTTATTAACTTAAATAATTGCAATTATTCAGCTGTTTCAGCTTTAACCTCAGATTTTGCTTCAGATTTAACCTGAGACTTTACTTCAGATTTAACTTCAGCTTTTGCTTCAGTTGCAGTTTCTTCAGTTGCTTTTTTTCTACCACGACGAGTAGTTTTCTTTTTAGCTGCTTTATTAGCTACGTTGTAAGTAGTGTTGTAGTCTACGAACTCAATCATAGCCATTTCGGCGTTATCGCCTAAACGATTTCCTAATTTGATGATACGAGTGTATCCACCTGGGCGGTCGCCTACTTTTACTACTACTTCTTTGAAGAGTTCGGTTACAGCGTATTTGTTGCGCAATTTACTAAAAGCGATACGACGATTATGAGTAGTATCTTCTTTAGATTTAGTTACCAATGGCTCTACAAAAAGTTTTAGAGCTTTTGCTTTTGCCAAGGTGGTATTGATGCGTTTATGCTCGATAAGAGAGCAAGCCATATTGGCGAGCATTGAATTTCTATGAGCAGATTTTCTTCCTAAATGATTAATTTTATTTCCGTGTCTCATTTTTCCTTAGTTAAAATATCGCAAGAGCGAGTTAATCTTTATCCAATTTATACTTTGAGGTATCCATACCGAACACCAAACCTTTGTTAGCCACTAATTCGTCGAGTTCGATGAGGGATTTTTTACCAAAATTTCTAAATTTCATCAAATCGGCTTTGTTGAATGATACTAAGTCGCCTAATGTTTCTACTTCGGCGGCTTTCAAGCAGTTGAGAGCGCGCACTGAAAGGTCCATATCTACCAATTTAGTTTTGAGCAACTGACGCATGTGTAATGATTCTTCGTCGTAAGTATCGGTTTGGGCTACTTCATCGGCTTCGAGAGTAATTCTCTCGTCGGAGAAGAGCATAAAGTGATGGATGAGGGTTTTAGCGGCTTCAGTAAGGGCTTGTTTAGGGTGGATGGAACCGTCGGTTTTAATTTCGAAGACTAATTTTTCGTAGTCAGTTTTTTGTTCAACACGATAATTTTCAACGGTGTATTTCACGTTTTTGATAGGAGTAAAGATTGAATCGGTAGCGATGACTCCTATAGCGGCGTTTGGTTTTGCGTTTTCTTCGGCGGACACGTATCCACGACCTTTTTCAATGGTAATTTCCATAGTAAAGGCGGCGGAAGTTTCCATATTGCAAATCACCAAATCGGGGTTTAGCACTTGAAAACCTGAAAGAGTTTTTTGAAAATCACCGGCAGTCAATTGTTTTTTACCAGAAACAGTAATGGTAGCTGTTTCATTTTCTACATCTTCGACTTGGCGTTTGAAGCGAACTTGTTTCAAGTTGAGAATGATTTCGGTTACGTCTTCTCTCACGCCTGGTATAGTAGAAAATTCGTGGTCTACTTTATCAAATTTCACAGAGGTAATAGCGAAACCTTCGAGGGAGGAGAGCATAACTCTGCGCAATGCGTTACCTATAGTTAAACCATATCCTGGTTCCAAAGGGCGAAATTCAAATCGCCCTTCGAAATCAGATGATTCAATCATTATAACTTTATCTGGTTTTTGAAAGTTAAATAATGCCATATTTTGACTGCTGTCTTTTTTATTTATTATTTAGAGTACAACTCTACGATTAACTGTTCTTTAATATTTTCAGGAATCTGAATACGTTGAGGTACAGCTACGAAAGTACCTTCTAATTTTTCAGGGTTCCAAGTGATCCATTCGTATACGGTGCTGTGAGCAGCCAATGAATTTTCGATCACGCTTAAAGATTTTGATTTTTCGCGAACGCCTACTACATCGCCAGGTTTAAGTGAGTAAGATGGGATATTTACGATTTCTCCGTTTACGGTGATGTGGCGGTGAGACACCAATTGGCGTGCGGCGCTACGAGTAGGAGCGATACCCATACGGTATACGACGTTGTCTAAGCGAGATTCGCAAAGTTGAAGAAGCACCTCACCGGTGATGTGTTTACTTCTTTTAGCTTTTTCATATAGGTTATGGAATTGTTTTTCGAGGATTCCATAAGTATATTTAGCTTTTTGTTTTTCTTGTAGCTGGGTGGCGTATTCAGAGCGTTTTGCTCTACGGCGAGCCAAGCCGTGTTGTCCGGGAGGATAGTTTTTTCTTTCAAAAGATTTATCATCTCCGAAGATAGCTTCACCAAATTTACGAGCTATTTTAGTTTTTGGTCCTGTATATCTTGCCATTTTGAATTGTTTAAAATGAAAGGCAGTTATGAATTAAGGCATTCCTTCGATAACAACTCACCTTTCTTACTTGTTATATTAAATTATACTCTACGTTTTTTAGGAGGGCGGCATCCGTTGTGAGGAAGGGGAGTAACGTCGATAATTTCGGTTACTTCGATACCAGCGTTGTGGATAGTGCGGATAGCGGATTCTCTACCGTTACCTGGACCTTTTACGTATACTTTTACTTTTTTAAGACCGGCGTCGAAAGCTACTTTAGCAGCATCTTCGGCGGCTACTTGTGCGGCGTAAGGGGTATTTTTCTTAGAGCCTCTGAAGCCCATTTTACCTGCTGACGACCAAGCAATTACATCTCCTTTTTTATTGGTAAGAGAAATGATAACGTTGTTGAAAGTAGCTGAAACGTGAGCTTCGCCAACAGACTCAACGACTACTTTTCTCTTTTTAGAGACTTTTGCATTTTTTGCATTTTGTTTTGCCATACTCTACTACTTATTATTTAGTTGCTTTTTTCTTGTTCGCAACAGTTTTTCTTTTACCTTTTCTTGTACGAGAATTGTTTTTAGTTTTTTGACCGCGCAAAGGTAATCCGTTACGGTGGCGGATACCGCGGTAACAACCGATGTCCATCAAACGTTTGATGTTTAATTGGATTTCGGAGCGCAATTCTCCTTCGATTTTGTAAGACGCAACGATTTCGCGAATGCGACTGATTTCGTCGTCATTCCATTCGTTTACTTTAGTGTCTTCGTTTACTTGAGCTCTACTTAATATTTCTTTAGCTCTACTTTTTCCAATACCAAAAATGTAGGTTAAACCAATAACCCCTCTTTTGTTTTTTGGTAAGTCAATACCTGCAATTCGTGCCATAATTATCCTTGTCGTTGTTTAAATTTAGGATTTTTCTTGTTAATTACGTACAATCGTCCTTTCCTGCGCACAATGATGCACTCGGAACTTCTTTTTTTAATTGATGCTCTAACTTTCATTTTGTTTTGTTTATATCAATAGAGTGCGCAAAACTACAATTTTTTTTTGTAATAGCCACATTTTTAGTGTACAAAAATTTCATTTTGCATTTAGTTCACTCGTTTTTTTGAGCGTAATTTTTGTATTCAACATTTTGAATACAAATGTTTTACGCTAAAAATACCACAAATAAAAAATTCTTATTTTATGATTGTAATTTCTCACAGATATAACTAAAAGGGTTGTATCTGTGAGAAATTATCAACCAAAATATTGGAAGAATTCTCTTAATTAAAACTAATAACGGTAGGTGATGCGAGCTTTACTTAGGTCGTAAGGGCTCATTTCGAGTTTTACTTTATCACCTGGGAGTAGTTTGATGTAATGCATACGCATTTTTCCTGAGATGTGTGCGATGACTACGTGCCCATTGTCTAACTCCACTCTGAACATTGCATTAGACAGTGCTTCTACAATAGTTCCGTCTTGTTCAATTGCTGCTTGTTTAGCCATAAATTTTAATTAAGATACTTTTCTATTTTTACCTGTTTTCATCAAACCATCATAATGGCGATTGAGCAGATATGAATTTACTTGTTGCATAGTATCAATAGCAACCCCTACTAAGATGAGTAGTGAAGTACCTCCGTAGAACAATGCCCATTGGTCTTGCATACCGATAATTTTGAGCAGTGAAGGGAAGATAGCTACCAAGGCTATACATATAGAGCCAGGGAATGTGATGAGCGACATAATTTTGTCTAAATAGTCGCCCGTTTCTTTACCTGGGCGTATACCTGGGATGAAACCTCCGCTACGTTTTAGGTCGTCGGCCATTTTGTTAGTAGGCACTGTGATTGCAGTGTAGAAATACGTGAATAGTATAATCATAGCTGCAAAGAGCAGGTTGTACCAAAATCCGAAGACGTTGGAGAAGGCTGCTTGAACACTTTTGGCAAATTCGGATTGTGATAATCCGGCTACAGTGGCTGGGATAAACATCAAGGCTTGAGCGAAGATGATAGGCATTACCCCTGCAGCGTTAAGTTTTAAAGGAATGTATTGGCGAGCGCCGAAGATATTTCTCTCGTTAGCAGTTCCTCCGTCGGCTGTTCTACGGGCGTACTGTACTGGGATTTGTCGTACTGCTTTGATCAGATAGATACAGAGCAGGATGATCACGAACCAAAGGATTATCTCGATGAGAATTAACAGAGGTCCACCAGTACCGGTAAGTCGAGAAGCGGTTTCGGAGAGGAATGCGCGAGGGAGGCGAGCGATGATACCTACCATAATGAGTAGGGAGATACCGTTACCAATTCCTTTATCGGTGATTTTTTCACCTAACCACATTGCGAAAATAGTTCCTGTTACTAAGATAAGCACCGCGGGTACGATAAAAGAGAGTCCCTTGCCTAAAAGGAAGGCAGAATCAGGGACTCCTAATCTATTGATACCGTATAGGTATACGGGTGCTTGTACAATACATATTGCAATAGTAAGCCATCGAGTGATTTGGTTTATCTTTCGGCGTCCGCTTTCACCTTCTTTTTGTAGTTTTTGGAGATAAGGAATAGCGATTCCCATCAACTGAACGACGATAGAAGCTGAGATGTAGGGCATAATCCCGAGTGCGAATACTGAGGCATTGGAGAAAGCGCCACCAGTAAAAGCGTTGAGGATGTCGAGGAGACCACCGCCAGAGGTTTTGGTAGACAACTCGTGTAATTGAGCGGAGTCGATACCAGGGAGGACGATGTGAGCTCCGAAGCGATAAACTAACAAAATTCCGAGAGTTAAAATGATTCTATTTTTTAACTCTTCAATTTTCCAAATATTGGTCAGGTTCTCGATAAACTTCTTCATAAATTGAATATTACAAGGTTACTGCTTCGCCACCAGCAGCTTCGATAGCGGCTTTAGCACTTGCAGTAAACTTATGAACAGATATTTTTAATTTAGATTTTAGTTCTCCACCTCCTAAAATTTTGACCAAGTCGGTTTTTTTAGCGAGGTTTAGTTGAACTAAGGTTTCGAGGTCAACTTTATCGGTAATTTTACCGTTATCAACGAGTTCTTGGATACGACCTAAGTTGATACCGACGTATTCTTTACGGTTAAAGTTTTTGAAACCGAATTTTGGTACGCGTCGTTGTAGGGGCATTTGACCACCTTCGAAGCCAATCTTATTAGAAAAGCCAGAACGAGATTTAGCTCCTTTGTGACCGCGGGTAGAAGTTCCTCCTTTACCAGAACCTTGACCGCGACCTACGCGCTTCCCTTCTCTGTGAATTGAACCCTGTGCGGGTTGTAAATTACTCAAGTTCATAACTTTGTATAAAAATATTATTTAACTTCTTCTACAGAAATTAAGTGTTTTACCTTATTGATCATACCAAGGATGCTTGGTGTAGCGTCGTGTTCGACGGTTCTACCGATACGAGTAAGACCTAAAGCTTCGAGAGTAAGTTTTTGGTCTTTAGGGCGTTTGATGCTACTTTTAATTTGAGTTACTTTAATTTTTGCCATAGCTATATAAATTAACCTTTAAACAATTTTTCTAAAGAGATGCCACGTTGAGCAGCGACAGTTTTAGCGCTACGCAATTGTAATAAAGCGTCGAAAGTAGCTTTGACCACGTTGTGAGGGTTAGAAGAGCCTTGAGATTTAGAGAGTACGTTATGGATACCTACGGATTCCAATACGGCACGTACTGCACCACCAGCAATAACTCCAGTACCATCGGTAGCGGGTTGTAGGAATACACGGGCACCGCCGTATTTTCCTTTTTGTTCGTGAGGCAAGGTAGTACCGTTGAGGGGGATACGCACTAAGTTTTTCTTAGCGTCTTCAACAGCTTTAGCTATAGCTTCGGAAACCTCTTTAGATTTACCTAACCCGTGACCTACGACTCCGTTTTCGTCGCCAACTACAACGATAGCGGAGAAACCGAAAGCGCGACCACCTTTAGTTACTTTAGTAACACGTTGTACACCTACCAAACGGTCTTTCAATTCCAAACCACTTGGTTTTACATATTCTACATTTTTATATTTCTGATACATAGTTATTAGAATTTAAGTCCGCCTTCTCGAGCCCCGTCGGCTAATGATTTTACACGTCCGTGGTAAAGGTAACCTCCGCGGTCGAAGGATACTTTTTCGATACCTTGTTTTAAAGCTTTTTCAGCAATAGCTTTACCGACCAATGCTGCTTTTTCAGTTTTAGTACCTTTGGCGGCACTAATTTCTTTATCGCGTGAAGATGCAGCCAACAGGGTAGTACCTTTAGTATCGTCTATGATTTGGACATAGATTTCGTTATTACTTCTGAAAACAGCCAAACGAGGTTGTTCAGCAGTACCTTTTACTACTTTTCTGATTCTGCTTTTAATACGTTGTCTTCTTTCTATTCTTGATAATGCCATTGTTCTAACTATTAAGCTGATTTACCTGCTTTTCTTCTTAACACTTCGCCTACGAATTTGACGCCTTTACCTTTGTAAGGTTCAGGTTTACGGAAGCTACGGATTTTAGCCGCTACTTGACCGAGTAGTTGTTTGTCGTGAGAAGTTAATTTAATGATGGGGTTTTTACCTTTCTCGTTGATTGTTTCGAGTTTAATTTCTTTAGGCAATTCGAGAATGATATTGTGGGAGAAACCGAGGGCTAAGTCGAGTTTTTGACCTTGGTTAGCTGCACGGTATCCAACCCCTACTAACTCTAATTCTTTAGTGAAACCTTCAGAGACACCTACGACCATATTGTGTACTAATGCACGGTATAATCCGTGTTTAGCGTTTTGGTCTTTGGTAGTATCTGTAGTTTCAAACACTAAATGTCCATCTTCTTGCTTTACAGCAATGTCTTTAACCTCTTGGGTTAATTCGCCTAATTTCCCCTTTACGGTTACGGTGTTATCTTTGATAGTAACTGTAACTCCTGCGGGAATATTGATGGGTGCTTTACCTATTCTTGACATTGTTTATTGTCTTTTTATTGATTAGTAAACGTAACAAATTACCTCACCACCGATATTGAGTTCTCTCGCTTTTTTACCAGTCATCACGCCTTGTGATGTAGAGATGATAGCGATACCCAAACCGTTTAATACGCGAGGTAGGTTATCAGCGCCCGCGTACTTTCTCAGACCTGGGCGGCTGGCTCTTTCAATATGCCTAATAACGGGTTCTTTGGTTACTTTGTCGTATTTCAGAGCTATTTTGATGGTACCTTGAACGGTAGAGTCATCGAATTTATAGCTAAGGATGAACCCTTGGTCGAAAAGGATTTTAGTAATTTCCTTTTTGAGTTTAGATGCTGGGATTTCAACGACTCTGTGACCAGCGCTATTAGCATTTCTAATTCTTGTTAAATAATCTGCGATAGGATCTGTATACATAAATTTTGTCCTTTTAAATTATTACCAACTTGCTTTTTTTACACCAGGAATTAATCCTTTGTTTGCCATTTCGCGGAATAACACACGTGAAATTCCAAAGGTGCGCATATACCCTTTAGGGCGTCCGGTGAGTTTGCAACGGTTGTGCAAACGGACAGGGGAAGCATTTTTAGGGATGAGCTGAAGTGCTTCATAATCACCAGCTTCTTTTAGAGCTTTGCGTTTAGCAGCGTATTTAGCTACTAACTTTTGACGTTTCACCTCGCGGGCTTTCATTGATTCTTTAGCCATATACTTAGTTCTTTTTAAAAGGTAATCCTAATTCGCTTAATAATGATTTAGCTTCTTTATCAGTGTGAGCTGAAGTAACGAAGGTAATATCCATACCTGCAATCTTATTGATTTTATCGATGTCGATTTCAGGGAAGATGATTTGTTCGGTAACGCCTAAGTTATAGTTACCTCTACCGTCGAATCCATTTGCTTTGACGCCTTGGAAGTCTCTTACACGGGGAAGAGCTGTAGTGATAAGGCGGTCTAAGAACTCGTACATTCTTTCTCCTCTAAGGGTAACTTTGGCACCTATAGCCATACCTTTACGGAGTTTGAAAGAAGCGACGTCCTTTTTAGAATAAGTGGGAACAGCTTTCTGACCAGTAATTTTGGTAAGTTCGTCTACGGCGTAGTCGATTTGTTTTTTATCGGCTACGGCAGTACCAACACCACGGCTCACAACTATTTTTTCAAGTTTAGGAACCTGCATTACGTTTTTATAGCCAAATTCTTGTTTAAGAGCCGCAATGATGCGCTCATTGTATTCTTGTTTTAATCTAGGTACGTAAGCCATATTATATTACTACATTAGATTTTTTAGAGATTCGCACTTTTTTACCGTCTTTCACTTCGAAACCTACACGAGTAGCTTTTTTTGTTTTAGGGTCGATGAGGGAGAGGTTAGAAATGTGAATAGATGCTTCTTTTTCTACGATTCCACCTTGAGGGTTTTGTGCGTTAGGTTTGGTGTGTTTTTTCACCAAGTTAAGCCCCTCAACAATCGCTCTGTTCTTCTCACGGTCTACACGTAATACTTTGCCTTCTTTACCTTTTTCTTCTCCGGCAATTACTTTTACGGTATCTCCAGTTTTAAT
This sequence comes from Capnocytophaga genosp. AHN8471, assembly GCF_016806945.1. Lineage (NCBI taxonomy): Bacteria > Pseudomonadati > Bacteroidota > Flavobacteriia > Flavobacteriales > Flavobacteriaceae > Capnocytophaga > Capnocytophaga genosp. AHN8471. The sequence continues at coordinate 87,543 of NZ_JAESPJ010000026.1, read as the reverse complement.
TTTTAGTTTCATCATTTACTTTAGTTAAAAATTAAAGCACTTCTGGTGCTAATGAAACGATCTTCATAAATTGTTTATCACGAAGTTCGCGTGCTACGGGACCGAATACACGGGTACCTCTCATTTCACCAGCTGCGTTCAAGAGAACGCAAGCGTTTTCATCAAATCGGATATAAGAACCATCGGCACGGCGTACTTCTTTTTTAGTTCTTACAACCACCGCGGTAGAAACTTGTCCTTTTTTTACGTTTCCGTTAGGGGTAGCTTCTTTGACGGTAACTACAATCTTATCGCCAACAGAGGCGTATCGGCGCTTAGTACCACCGAGTACACGGATAGTTAGCACTTCTTTAGCGCCAGTATTATCGGCTACTTTTAGTCTTGATTCTTGTTGTACCATAATTACTTAGCTCTTTCAATGATTTCTACTAATCTCCAACATTTGGTTTTGCTCAATGGGCGTGTTTCCATTATGCGTACAGTATCACCAATGTTGCAATCGTTTTTTTCGTCGTGCGCAACGTATTTTTTGGTGCGCAACACGAACTTACCGTACATAGGGTGTTTTACACGTTTCACTTCTGAAACGACGATAGATTTATCCATTTTGTTGCTTGTAACAACCCCTATTCTTTCTTTTCTTAAATTTCTTTTTTCCATAAGGCAGGTTCGAATTATTGTAATTCACGTTTAGTTAGCTCACAAGCCAATCTCGCGATAGTTCTTCTTACGTTACGTAATTGAATTGGTTTTTCCAATGACGAAATTGCGTGTGCCATTTTCAAATCTGCATACGATTTCTTAAACTCACCAAGCTTTTCTTGTAGCTCAGTTATTGTCAATTTGTTAATTTCAGACTGTTTCATTGTTCTTTAATTAATTTTGATAATCTCTTGCTACAACGAATTTTGTTTTCACGGGTAGCTTTTGAGCGGCGAGGCGTAGCGCTTCTTTGGCTACGTCGAGCGGCACTCCACCAACCTCGAACATTATTCTACCTGGTTTTACTACGGCTGCCCAGTATTCAACGGCACCTTTACCTTTACCCATACGTACTTCGAGTGGTTTTTTGGTAATAGGTTTATCTGGGAAGATTTTGATCCAAAGTTGACCTTCGCGTTTCATATAACGGGTAGCAGCGACACGAGCTGACTCGATTTGACGAGAAGTGATGAATGCTGAATCTAACGATTTAATTCCGAAAGTACCATTAGAAAGGAGCGCACCGCGGTGAGCTACGCCTTTCATTCTGCCTTTTTGTTGTTTACGATATTTCGTTCTTTTTGGCTGTAACATCTTTCTTGTTCTTTAAAAAATTACTTTTTGCGACGCGCTCTTTTGGGTGCACCAGCAGGCTTGTCAGTTGATTTACCGGAGAAGTTTCCACCGGTAGCTTTTTTAGTCATACCTACGAGTGGGGAGAGTTCTCTTTTACCATAGATTTCGCCTTTCATAATCCACACTTTGATGCCCATACGGCCATAAGTAGTGTGAGCTTCGTCAATAGCGTAATCGATATCAGCTCTAAAGGTTGAAAGAGGGATACGACCTTCTTTAAAGCTTTCGGAACGTGCCATTTCGGCTCCATTCAAACGGCCAGAAATCATTACCTTGATACCTTCGGCGTTCATACGCATAGCTGAAGCGATAGCCATTTTGATAGCGCGTTTGTAAGAGACACGACCTTCGATTTGGCGGGCGATGCTTGCTGCAACGAGAGCGGCGTCGAGCTCAGGGCGTTTGATTTCAAAAATATTGATTTGGATATCTTTACCGGTGATTTTCTTAAGTTCTTCTTTCAGCTTGTCTACCTCCTGACCTCCTTTACCGATGATGATACCGGGGCGGGCGGTGGTGATAGTAACGGTTACAAGTTTAAAAGTACGTTCGATAATCACGTGAGCAACACTAGCTTTAGATAAACGAGCGAGAACATATTTTCTGATTTTGTCGTCTTCAGCGAGTTTATCTCCGTAATCATTGCCTCCATACCAGTTAGACTCCCATCCTCTGATAATTCCTAGGCGATTTCCGATTGGATTTGTTTTTTGTCCCATAGTTTATCTTAGCTTTCTGTGTTAAAATTTTTAGCTCCAAGCACTAAAGTTACGTGGTTAGAGCGTTTTCTAATTCTGTGTGCTCTTCCTTGTGGAGCTGGGCGTAAGCGTTTAAGGATAGCGCCACCATCCACGCGGATTTCTTTGATGAATACTCCTGCTTCTTCCAAGTTAGCGTTCTCGTTTTTAGCTTGCCAGTTAGCGATAGCTGAAAGCAACAATTTTTCTAAACGAGCTGCTGCTTCTTTTTGGTTGAATTTCAAAATAGCCAAGGCTTTATCTACTTGCTGACCGCGAACTAAATCTGCTACTAAGCGCATTTTTCGTGGGGAAGTAGGGCAGTTATTTAACTTTGCGAAAGCCAAGCTTTTTTTAGCTTCTTTAATTTCGTCTGCTCTTAATTTTTTTCTAACTCCCATAGCCTTAATTATTTTTTACCTTTATTTTTTGCACCTGCGTGTCCGCGGAAGGAACGAGTAGGTGAAAATTCTCCTAATTTATGTCCCACCATATTTTCAGTAATATATACAGGGACGAACTGACGACCGTTGTGTACAGCGATAGTTTGGCCAACGAAATCAGGTGTAATCATAGAAGCTCGTGACCAAGTTTTGATAACGTTTTTCTTACCTGATTGTATATTTTGTTGGATTTTCTTTTCCAAGCTATAGTGAACGTAAGGTCCTTTTTTTAATGAACGTGCCATTTGTTAGTCTCTTATTTTTTTCTGCGTTCTACAATATACTTATTACTTGCTTTGGTTTTAGAACGGGTTCTATAACCTTTAGCTGGTATTCCTTTACGTGAGCGTGGGTGACCACCGGTAGCACGACCTTCACCACCACCCATTGGGTGATCGACAGGGTTCATTACTACGGCACGTGTACGAGGACGGCGTCCTAACCAGCGAGAGCGACCAGCTTTACCAGAAAGTACCAATTGGTGGTCGGAGTTTGATACAGCTCCTATGGTTGCGAGGCAAGTGAGGAGGATCATACGGGTTTCACCAGAAGGTAATTTTACGGTAGCATACTTACCATCTTTAGCCATTAGTTGGGCGAAAGTACCTGCGGAACGAGCGATATTAGCTCCTTGTCCAGGGCGCAATTCAATGCAAGAAATCACGGTACCGAGTGGGATTTGAGAGAGCGGCATTGCGTTACCGATTTCAGGGGCGATATTTTCTTGACCTGCAACGATTACTTGATCAACTTTCAAACCTGCTGGAGCGATGATGTAACGTTTTTCGCCGTCGGTGTATTGAACAAGAGCAATGAATGCTGTTCTGTTAGGGTCGTACTCGATAGAAACTACTTTGGCGTCGATGCCGAATTTGTTTCGTTTGAAGTCGATGATACGGTACTTTTTCTTATGACCACCACCAATGTAACGCATGGTCATTTTTCCTTGATTGTTTCTACCACCAGTCTTTTTCAACGGAACGAGCAAGCTCTTTTCCGGCTTATCAGTAGTAATGGTGTCGAATTCGTTTACTACTCTAAAACGCTGACCGGGGGTAATTGGTTTTAATTTTCTAACTGACATTTTTGTCTATTTGTTAAATACTTATATATTACTATAAAAATCTATAGTTCCATCTTCTACTTGCACAACTGCTTTTTTCACTGCGTTTGTTTTAGCGATTTGCAAGCCTGTTTTTGTATAACGAGTAGAACGTTTAGGGCCGTAGTTAAGGGTACGTACGGATTTTACTTTAACGCCATAAGTAGCTTCAACTTCATTTTTGATTTGAATCTTGTTAGCGTCGTTAGCTACTACGAAAGTATAGCAGTTTTTTAACTCGCTATTTTCAGTTGCTTTTTCTGTATTTACAGGTTTAATTAATACGCTCATTTTCTTCTTATTTTGTTAAAATTGACTCTAAAACTGCTACTGAGCTCTCAGTAAGTACTACCTTTGCAGCGTTGACTACTTGGTAAGTATTTAATTCTGAAGCTGTTACTACGCTTGAAGTAGGTACGTTACGAGAGGACAAATATACGTTATTATTTGTATTTGGCAACACAAAAAGTGATTTTTTATTTTCTAAGCCGAGGGATTTCACAACAGCTGTAAAATCTTTAGTTTTAGGGGCGTTGAAATTTAAATCTTCAACTACAACGAGGGCTTGGTTTTGCACTTTAGCGCTGAGGGCAGAGCGGCGAGCCAATCGTTTTACGTTTTTAGTAAGTTTTTGTGTATAATCTTTAGGACGAGGACCGAATATGCGACCGCCACCCACAAATACAGGAGATTTTACGCTACCTGCACGAGCTGTACCAGTACCTTTTTGTTTTTTGATTTTGCGAGTACTACCAGCTACTTCGTTTCTTTCTTTAGCCTTGTGAGTACCTTGACGTTTGTTAGCTAAATAGCGTTTTACATCTAAGTATACTACGTGATTGTTAGGCTCGATACCGAATACAGCATCAGAAAGGGTTACCTTTCTACCTGTTTCTTTTCCTTGTATGTTTAATACTGCTACTTCCATTATTTGTGAATAGTTACGTAAGCATTTTTGTGACCTGGGATACAACCTTTTACTAGTAAAAGATTTTTCTCAGCAACCACTTTTAATACTTTCAAGTTTTGTACTGTTACCTTTTCAGCTCCCATACGTCCAGCCATACGCATACCTTTGAATACGCGAGAAGGGTAAGACGAAGCACCTACTGAACCTGGTGCTCTGAGGCGGTTGTGCTGACCGTGAGTAGTTTGACCTACTCCGCCAAAACCGTGGCGACGTACCACCCCTTGGAAGCCTTTACCTTTGGAAGTTCCTGTGATATCGACGAACTCGCCTTCGGTGAAGAAATCGACGGTGATAGTATCACCTAATTTGTAATTGTTTTCAAAACCTTGGAATTCAACAACTTTTTTCTTTACAGAAGTACCTGCTTTTTTGAAGTGACCAAGCTCAGCTTTGGTAGCACGTTTTTCTGCTTTGTCATCGAAACCAAGTTGAAGAGCCTCATAGCCATCAACCTCTTTGGTTCTGACTTGGGTAACTACGCAAGGACCTGCTTCGATGATGGTACAAGGTACATTTTTACCGTTCTCATCAAAAATGCTGGTCATTCCTACTTTTTTTCCGATTAACCCAGACATAAAATTAAATATTAAATTAGTTATTAGTTTTTTATTTAGGAGTTAGGTATCAGGGAATGATACCTATAAATGTTTCAGGGTCAAAAAATGCCCGAGGCTTTTTAACCCTGAATCATTTTTATCCGTTTTTCCCTAACCCGCAGTTTCGGGACATTTTAGTAAAGTTATTAAACTTTGATATCTACGTCAACACCGCTTGGTAATTCCAATTTCATCAAAGCGTCGATAGTTTTAGATGAAGAGCTGTAGATGTCGAGGAGACGTTTGTGAGAGCTCAATTGGAATTGCTCACGAGCTTTTTTGTTTACGTGAGGAGAGCGCAATACAGTAAATATTTTTTTGTGGGTAGGTAGCGGAATAGGTCCTACTACTACAGCACCGGCTGCTTTTACTGTTTTTACGATTTTCTCAGCAGATTTATCTACCAAGTTGTGGTCGTAAGATTTTAACTTTATTCTTATTTTTTGTTGATTACTCATTTGCTTAATAATTTAGTTGCCTCTGGCGTTTTTAATTACTTCGTCTGCAATGTTAGAAGGAGTTTCGGCATAGTGAGAGAACTCCATTGTAGAAGTAGCACGACCTGATGAGAGAGTTCGAAGTGCTGTTACATAGCCGAACATTTCTGATAATGGAACAAAAGCTTTGATTACTTTAGCACCATTACGGTCGTCCATATTATTTACTTGACCACGACGGCGGTTCAAGTCGCCTACGATATCTCCCATATTTTCTTCTGGAGTAATAACTTCCAATTTCATAATAGGTTCCATCAATACGGCTTTTGCAGCGCGAGCAGCTTCTTTGTAACCCAATTTGGCTGCCAACTCGAATGACAATGAATCGGAATCGACAGGGTGGAAAGAGCCATCGATAAGAACGATTTTCATTGCGTCCATTTCGAAGCCTGCCAAAGGTCCGTTTTTCATAGCTTCTTTGAAACCTTTTTCAACTGATGGGATATACTCTTTAGGGATGTTACCACCTTTGATTTCGTTGACAAACTCAAGACCTACTTTACCTTCTTCGGCTGGTTCCATACGGAATACGATGTCGGCGAATTTACCACGACCTCCAGTTTGTTTTTTGTAGACTTCGCGGTGATCAGCCTTACCAGTAATGGCTTCTTTGTACTCTACTTGAGGTTGTCCTTGGTTTACTTCTACTTTGAACTCGCGTTTGAGGCGGTCTACGATGATATCCAAGTGCAACTCACCCATACCAGAGATGATAGTTTGTCCAGAGGCTTGGTCAGTTTTTACTTGGAAGGTAGGATCTTCTTCAGCGAGTTTAGCTAAAGCCATACCTAATTTATCAACGTCAGCTTTTGTTTTAGGTTCTACAGCAATACCGATTACTGGATCAGGGAATACCATACTTTCGAGTACGATAGGATATTTTTCGTCGCAAAGGGTATCACCAGTTTTGATATCTTTAAAACCTACTGCAGCGCCTATATCACCAGCTTCGATGTATTCGATAGGATTTTGTTTATTAGCGTGCATCTGGTAGATACGAGAGATACGCTCTTTGTTGTTTGAACGAGTGTTCAATACGTAAGAACCTGCATCGAGGTGACCAGAGTAAGCACGGAAGAATGCTAAACGTCCTACATAAGGGTCGGTTGCGATTTTGAATGCCAAGGCTGAGAAAGGAGCATCAACGGCTGGTTTGCGTAGGGCAGGTTCGCCAGTTTCAGGATTAGTACCCTCGATAGCTTCTTTGTCAAGAGGTGAAGGCAAGTAACGGCAAACAGCATCAAGCATAAACTGTACTCCTTTGTTTTTGAATGATGAGCCGCATACCATAGGAATGATAGCCATATCCATTACTGCAGCGCGCAATGCTTTGTGGATTTCGTCTTCAGTAATAGAATTTTCATCTTCCATAAATTTCTCAAGAAGACCTTCGTCATAACCCGCTACCTCTTCAATCAATTGAGCGCGGTATTTGGCTACATCCTCTTTCATATCGGCAGGAATTTCTACTATATCAAAAGTAGAACCTGAGTTTTCTTCGTGCCATACAATAGCGCGGTTTTTAATCAAATCTACAACGCCTTTAAAGTCAGCTTCGTCACCGATAGGCAATACGATAGGAACGGCGTTAGATTTGAGCATATCTTTTACCTGGTTGCAAACATTGAGGAAGTTAGCTCCTTGACGGTCCATTTTGTTTACGAACCCAATACGAGGAACTTTGTAGTTATCAGCCAAGCGCCAGTTAGTTTCAGATTGAGGTTCTACACCGTCTACGGCAGAGAAGAGGAATACTAATCCATCAAGTACGCGCAAAGAACGGTTTACCTCAACGGTAAAATCGACGTGACCGGGAGTATCGATAATATTGAAGTGATACTCTTTAGCGTCGGCTGTAGGTTTACCATTTTCGGTAGGGAAGTTCCATTTACAAGTGGTTGCAGCAGATTGGATAGTGATACCGCGTTCAGCTTCTTGTTCCATCCAGTCCATAGTAGATGCACCATCGTGAACTTCACCGATTTTGTGAGTTTTACCGGTATAGAAAAGTATACGTTCAGTAGTGGTGGTTTTGCCCGCGTCAATGTGAGCGGCAATACCTATGTTTCTTGTATATTTTAAATCTCTACTCATCGTGTTAATTAGAATCTAAAGTGTGAGAATGCTTTGTTAGCTTCAGCCATACGGTGCGTATCCATTTTTTTCTTCACGGCAGCACCTTCTTCTTTAGAGGCAGCGATAATTTCGGCAGCCAATTTCTGAGCCATAGATTTCTCGTTGCGTTTACGAGCGTACCCGATGAGCCATTTCATAGCCATAGAGACTTTACGGTCTGGGCGAATTTGCATAGGAATTTGGAAGGTAGCACCCCCTACACGGCGAGAGCGTACTTCGACGTGAGGCATTACGTTGCTAAGAGCATCTTTCCAAACTTCTAATGCCGACTTTTCGTCGTTATTTTTCTTTTGTTCTACGATATCGATAGCGTCGTAGAATACTTTAAAAGCCACTGATTTTTTACCGTCCCACATAAGGTTATTCACGAAGCGGGTAACCAATTGGTCGTTAAACTTAGGATCCGGTAAAAGTGGGCGTTTTTTAGCCTGTCTTTTTCTCATTTCTTTTCAGTTAAAAGATTTTGTGTGTTAAATTACTTTTTCTTACCTTTAGCTGGTGCGGCAGCGGCTTGTCCTGGTTTAGGGCGTTTAGCACCGTATTTAGAGCGACGTTGCGTTCTACCGGCAACACCGGCAGTATCAAGTGCGCCACGCACGATGTGATATCTAACACCTGGTAAATCTTTTACCCTTCCGCCTCGTACCAATACTATCGAGTGCTCTTGGAGGTTGTGACCTTCACCTGGTATGTAAGCGTTCACCTCATTGCCATTAGTTAAACGAACACGAGCTACTTTACGCATAGCAGAGTTCGGTTTTTTAGGCGTAGTGGTGTACACACGTGTACATACACCGCGGCGTTGTGGGCACGAATCCAAAGCAACCGATTTACTCTTCTTGGTAATTCTGGTTCTTCCTTTTCGTACTAATTGTGAAATTGTTGGCATAATTTACAATACTATATATTTATTTATTTGTTTACTTGAGTTTTAGGCTTTAATTATTCAAAGCGGGTGCAAAAGTACAATTATTTTTTAAAACCACAAAACTATCTGAAAGATAAGAGGTAAGAGGGGTTAGGGGTTAGGGGTTAGGGGTTAGATGCAGCAATTACTTATTATATGCTGATTATCAATATATTATATAGCTACTTTTTATAGAAGTTATTATATTATAAGGAGTTATGTACTTTTAATTTTGTTACAAATATCACAAAAAAGTTGTTTTTTAGGTAAGAGATAAGAGGTAAGAAAATGTAAGGTGTTTAAAATGTTTTGTTTGTGGGGGCGTTTGTGGGGAGAGTGTCCGAAAAGTTTTATTTATGTGGGCGTTTGTGGAGGCGTTTGTGGAGGGCGTTTGCAAAACGCCCCTACATAACATACTATAAAAGTGATTGATTATCACAACTCCACGAATTTTCACTAATTTTCACCTGACGGTAAATTACAAATCTATTTGTATTTGTTATTAGAAAGTATTACCTTTGCCTTTGATAAACATTTTTTTACAATGAGGAGTCTTTATTTCATTACTATTATAGTAATTATAATGCTGGGGGTGGTACACTCGGCACTGAGTTTTAAGAAGTATGAGCATTTTTCAGCTGAAGGTTTTTGGTTTTTCAGTGCTGGATTAGCCCTTATCTTTGCTGGGATTGCTAACTTGATGCATTACCAACTGCAACTGCCTCTTAGTTTTCGTTATTGTATTATTATAAATGTACTTTTGGTGGGATTCACAGTGCTATTAGCTGTAAAAGTTCATTTACCTACTACATTATTGGTAGCGTTTTTTTCGGTATTGATGACCTTTCTGATATTAATAAACAAGTAAATATGGGAAATATATGTTTTTACTCAACATTACCTTTTACTATTGAGGAAGAGAAAATAACGCAGTGGTTTGACGAGTTGAGAAATTTTAATAAAAAAATACACCCGAAAAGGTATAATCTAATTAGCTAATTTGTTAATTAGTCAATTTACTAATTATGAATATCGCTTCTTTTGTAAAGGAAGAAGGTGTCCGAAAAGTTTTATTTATGTGGGCGTTTGCAGCACATACCCAGCTATCGCTGGCTTTCCTACATAACATACTACAAAAGCTATTGATAATCAGAGTAGTCAACTTTGCCAAAGGTCGTAGCACGACGAGCAACTAAAACTTTGGCAAAGTGTAGCGACGCAAAAGTGATTTTGAGACTTTTTGGACAGCCTCACAAGCTGAACTGACAATGCGATCGGGCGTTGGACTGCGCTTTGTACGTGAATTGGAACAGGGCAAAAAAACCTTGCGTTTAGATAAAATAAATCAAGTATTGGCTCTCTTCGGTGCCGAAGTAGGGGTCGTAACTCTTGTAGAGAAATGAAACAAGTAGTAAGCATTACCTACTTGGCAACAGTGGATTGAGCGTAGTTTTCTTTCTGCTACAATGAAAGAACAGTACGTCCATTTGCTGATTTCCAAATTTACTAATTTACTCATTGATTTAAAAAACTAATAACTATATATAATTTTGACGAACTCGATGCCCTTACTGATCACCTTATAGACGAGGAAATACAAGCGTATGACCTGCCTTATTATATAGAACTAATGTTTGAAGGTTCTACTCTTATAGATTTGCCTAAATACGCAAGGCAGTACAAGGCAAACTTTGTGATACATTGAAAAAGGGATCGTTTAAATGATAATTAAAAAACAATCAAAATGATTAGAAAAATATTTTATCTTTTCTTCCTTATAGGAGTACTTATCTCTTGTGATTTTATTAATAATCAAAGTAATAACAATCAAAATAAACAAGAGGAAGGATTAGATTGTGAAGGGATTATTTCAAAAATTGTACAATCAAGTTCTTTAGATTGGGAACATTACCCCAAAGCTTTCACAAGAATAGATCGCATTTCGGGAGATAGTATATTTATCAAAGTATTTTTTGATATGGATATCACTGATGAGAATGAACCTAATACCCAACAAGTGGTTGAAAATACCATTGCTTGGTTATTATTTTGTGTGAAGGAAAAAAAACTATACAATATAACTTATGATATAGAAAATCCTATTATTCTAACTTTCGATGAAAATTTACTTACTGCAGATAACATTGGAAAAATATGTAAGGAGAGTAATGAAAATAAAATCATATCGGGATCTGAAAGTAGTAACCATATTAAGGTAAAGAAAAATTTAGTAGATAAAAGATATGAGGGAAAATGGGAATGTTTTAAATATATTAAAGATGCTGGAAATGACAATAAAAAATTTAGTGAGAACTATGCTAAGCAATTTTCCCATTTTGCCCAATTTTCACTCAAAAAAGACTCTTTAATACTTTCTAACCAATGTGCTAAATACGTTTTTCAGTATAAATACCCCACAAAATTAAAAAAGGATAATGAGGAGGATAGTTACATAATATTTTTAAAACCTAAACAAGATAGTATTAGTTTTATCAAAGGATTTGAAGATGATTTGCAGTGTGATAATATCTTTAATACATTGTGTCTCAATGATAGTACTATTATTTTCCGTGACAGAGGCTATTTCTTCTATTTTAAAAAGAAATACAAAGATGATTCTGCAAGTAAAAACTTTCATATAGAAGGAATCCCTGGTGATGATAGAAATTATTGGAAAGTAGAAAAAGAATATAATTTTAGCAACCTCCAAGAGGCATACAATTGCTTTTTAACCGATTTTCCTTATGGTTCAGAAAACTTATTGAATAAAATACCTCTAAAAAGTTTCTATGACAATAAACACTATATAAATTACACAATACAGAAGAACAATATTATCATAGAAAAAGAAGTGCCCTTAGGAATTGTTTCAATTAGATTAAGAAAGAAAAATAACGTATATGTTTTGTCCTATGAAATAAAGTATCCAGAGGAGTAATAATTTTCTTTTAGTATTAACCAAAATTAATTATCTCAATTTAAAAATTTCTCATCCTACAATATAGACTTTTTCAATCAGATTTTGATAAATTTATTCAATAACTCTATGACTTCAGACGAATTTGCAAAGAATTTTTACCTTGAAAAACTAAATTTTCTAAAATCCTGCTTTGAAGAGCAGCCCCAATACCCCAGTGCTGTAAATGCCAAAATAAAAGAAATGGTGCTCAGTAACACTCAGCAAGAGCAGCTAAAAGAAGTAATAGATACTCTCCTAACAGATGTCTTTTACAGCGTTTTATTAGGATTAGATGGTGAAAATTCCATAGGCAACACCCAGCAGACTTACAAAATATACGATGAAGAAGGCAATCTTATTTCCCATTGCGGCGAATTGGAAACAAGTGCTTATGAGTACTTTCACGAGGGCAAATATGAAGGCAGTACTTTTGCCCCCGATCTCAAAGAGCATTTAAAAATCTAATAAAAATGGCTTATAGTATAACACTTGCGAATAGAGTTCGCGAATATTTAGCTGAAATACCCCATATTACGGTGGAAGAAAAAGCGATGTTTGGCGGTTTGGCTTTCTTGGTAAATGACAAGATGTGCATCAATATAGGAGAGGATACCTTAATGTGTAGGTTTGACCCTGAGCAGACAGAAGAACTCGCAGAAAGGCAGGGCTTCTCGCCAGTGGTAATGAGAGGCAAAGAGCTCTCTGGCTATTGCTATGTAGACCCTACGGGGTACAACCAAAAAGAAGACTTTCAGTTTTGGTTACAACTCTGTTTAGAATTCAACAGCAAAGCAAAGAGTTCTAAGAAAAAGAATAAAACAACTAAAAAATCCCTGTGAGGTACTTACCTCATAGGGATTTTTGTTAATCATCAATTGTCCCACTAATCATCATAAATTCTATTTTAACGTGAGTTCGACGTAAGTAATTACTTAACAATCAGTAAAATATTTTTAATCCCCCACGAATTTCACGAATTTTCACGAATTTGGGAATGTATAAAAGTCTTTATTTTTTATTATCTCACGAATTTTCACCTGACGGTGAATTATTTTGTGAATATATTATGATATAAAGCTGTAAATCAATATTCTTTTATATCGAACTGACGTTATTTTAGGAAATTGTTTGTAAAAAACATTGTTAAAAATATTTGTTGTATCTTTGTCTCTCGAAATATAGTTTAAGGTTCTTAAAAGCCTGACCTATAAAACTCACAAAGTAAGAATAAATAACAAAATAAGTAAGAATTATTATGAAAGCATTGTACACAGCAGTGGCGACCGCTACCGGTGGTCAAAAAAGGAAAGTAACTTCCGATAATGGCGTGTTAAGCCTTGAACTACGCTCTCCTAAAGCCTTAGGTGGGGCTAATGATGATTATACCAATCCTGAGCAGATTTTTGCAGCTGGCTATGCAGCTTGTTTTGACACTGCCCTGAATTTGGTTATTAGGCAAGCTAAAGTAACCACTGGCGAGACCTCTGTTACAGCACACGTATCTATAGGAAAGCTCGATAATGGCGGCTTTATTTTTGCAGTAACCTTACAAGTAAATATACCCGATGTATCACTTGAACAAGCTGAAGAACTTGCCGCAAAAGCACATCAAGTTTGTCCGTATTCTAACTCTACTCGTGGGAATATAGAGGTAATTACAGAAGTGACAAATAACTAATAAATCTCCGTGTGGTATGACTACACGGGGATTTTTTCATTAGCTAACTTGCTAATTATCTAATTATTCTTACTTTTGTCGCTTGAAAAAGAAAATTTAAGTACAATGAAAAAATTACTTTATGCATTATTAATACTATTACCTTCAGCTTCTGCCTACTCACAAATGCTTTTTTCGGAAAATCTCACTATGACAATAGACAGCACCAAAACCTTACAAGGGAGCTTGATGCCTATCTTGGACTTCAAAACTGAAAAAGAGGACGTTTTTACTCTTAAAAATACAGCTAATCTCAACTTGCTCATCAATCACAATAGGGTCATCAATGTAATCAACAAATTTGAGCTTTCTACTTATGGTAGTCAAGTAATCTTAAGTGGTGGGTATATACATTTGGAATATCGCTACTTGTTAGACCACGCTTTTGAGGTGTATCCTTATGCCGAATCACAATGGGCAGAGAGCAGGGGAATGAACCACAAGATTTCTACCGGTTTGCAGTCGCGTTATCGATTAATAAACACTAATTCCTCACTGATGTTTGCTGCTGTAGGCTTATTCTTTGAATACGAAAAATGGCAACACCCTGCCCCTGATGCCAATACTCCTAACCACGCTTATAGTCGTAGTATCAAAACTCATTTATCGCTCAGCTACAAACTTCAATTAGCTGAGAAATGGACGTTTATCACCACTGCTATACATCAGGGGAAACCCGATAGCACTTACTTCAAAGAAGCGCGTTTTGGTGGGGCTCTCGACCTCACTTACAACATTACCCCTACCATAGGCATTATGGGTACTTACCGAATTATCTATGACACTGCCCCTATTGTACCTATAAAAAAAGAGTATCATTCGCTTGAAGTAGGGCTTAATGTTTCATTTTAATTGTCGATTTGTCAATTAGCAAATTAGTAAATTGTCTCATCAATAAATCAATTTTATGTTTACAATTCCTTATATTGAATCCGAGGAGTTTTTCTACTTAGATGTTTTCCTAAAACTGCTCTTAGGATTGTTGGCTATTGCCCTAATTATCAACAAATCGGGCAAGGGTAATTTGGCACCTACTTCGGCTATGGACCAAGTGCAAAACTACGTACTTGGGGGTATTATCGGGGGTGTGATTTACAGTCCGTCGGTTACGCTCTTTCAGTTTGCCATTGTATTGATTATTTGGGCATTACTCATCATAGGATTACGCCAGCTGAAAACTAAAAACCACGCTTTTAGGAGATTTATAGATGGCAACCCCGTGATTGTTATTAATCGTGGCAAGATAGACATCGCGGCTTGTAAAAAAGCTAAAATCACAGCACACGAACTCGCTTTCAAGCTCCGCAAAGAAGGGATTTACTACATCAGGGATGTAAAAAGAGCCGTACTTGAACAGAATGGTGAGCTCATTATTGTATTATCGGGTGAAGAAAATCCTAAATACCCTATTATCACCGATGGTATTATCCAAAAAAGCGTATTGGAAGATGTAGATAAAACCGAAGAATGGTTGCTTGCGAAGCTACAAGAATTAGGCTATGATAGTCCGTCGGAAGTATTTTTAGCAGAATACGAAAGTGCGCAAATAAAGGTGATACCCTATGATAATTAGCAAATTTGCAAATTACCCCCAAAGAATTCCATCATCATAGTACACTACCTTGTCTCCTATAACACGAGCTGGGGCAGTGTATTTATGAAGTTCTTCTTTGTCTATTGCCATAATATGGTCTACTTGCCATCCTTTGGCTTTCAGATAATCGGATATCATCGATCTATGACAGCGCCACCAGAGGGCTTCAGCACACATATAAGCCGTTGTTTCTCTTTTGGCAATGGCGATAAGCTGCGCAATACCTTCTTCAAAATCAAGAGTTTCCATATAATCGGCATAAGCGCGGAAAGACTCATTACGCCAGCGGGTATTCTTGGAGTCTTTGTGCACTTTTCGTCTGCCCCCCAATAGCGCCAAATGAGTATAAGCGATACCAACTTGGGGTAATGCCACTTCTAAATTCTCTTTGTTGAATTGCGGATATTTGTTAGACCCTGGTAGTCCCCTAACATCCACTAAATGTTGTATCTCAAACGATTGTAACATTTTTATAAACTCCTCCAAGGTATGGGTAGAGTGCCCTATAGTATATATTTTCTTCATAATCAGAAAGCAAAAGTAGGAAAAAACAGTGAATTATCATTGGCTAATGAGCTAATTATTACTATCTTTGTACCCAATTATTTAAAACTAACATCTAAATACTTAACATTATGAGTTTTTTGAAAAAGCTTTTCAATTTACATCAAGGCGAAGAGAAAAAGGAAAAAGTAATTGAAGATATCCTTAGCAATATCTCTTTTCGTGGCGCTAATCTATGGATTTTAGCTTGTGCTATTCTCATTGCTTCTATTGGGCTGAATGTCAATTCTACTGCTGTTATCATTGGGGCGATGCTTATTTCTCCTTTGATGGGACCTATCGTAGGGGCAGGATTTGCATTGGCTACTTACGATTTCGACCTGTTGAAGAAAACCGGCAAGAGTTTGCTCATCGCTACTGTGGTGAGTCTTATAGTATCGTTTATCTACTTCTATATCAGTCCGTTCAAGGATGTGCAGTCAGAGCTTTTAGCGCGTACTTCACCTACCATTTACGATGTGTTCATCGCTTTTGTGGGTGGGTTGGTAGGGGCTATCTCGCTAACGCGCGAGGATAAAGGTAACCCTATACCAGGGGTAGCTATTGCTACTGCCTTGATGCCTCCACTTTGTACAGCAGGGTTTGGTTTAGCAACGAGTAATTTTAGTTATTTTTTAGGAGCTTTCTACCTCTATAGCATCAATTGTTTCTTCATTGGGATTGCTACTTTCCTCATTATCAAATACCTGAAATACACCCCTAAGAATACGGGTAATGAGGCGCTTAACAAGCGTTTGCGCGTTGTTATCACCACATTGGTAATCCTCATTGTTACTCCCAGTTTGTATTTGGCATATAGCCTTTTAAAAGAGAAGGAATTCCACGAGAATGTAGCTCATTATATCACTGCCGAGTTTGAAAACAGTGGTTATACTATCATTTATAAGAAAATACGCTACAATACGAACCCTAAAAGCATTGAATTAGCGTTTTTGGATAAGAAATTTAGCGATGAAGAGTTAAAAACGCTGCAAAGCGACCTTAAAAACTTCAAACTACTCAATACTGAGCTTATTGTACGACAAAAAGAATCGGAAATTGATAAAGAAATACTATCAGAAATCAACAAAAACAAGTCGTCGCTCTCTAGTAAAGATGTGATGATAAATCAGCTAAAAGAAGAGTTGGCGCAATACAAATATAACGACCCTACTTTTGCTAAAGAAATAAAAGTATTATTCCCTAATATTGAGAGTTTTTATTTTGGAAAACTGACAGATTTTTCGGCTAAAGGCAACTCTTCTCTCACTACGGTGATGCTCTACACGCCTAAAAAAGAGACTGTAAAAGGTAAAGAGATCGCCAAAGAAGTGGATCGCCAAAAGTTACAACAATGGCTCGCTGAGAAGTTTGGCGATAAGAAAGTGATTTGTAAATTAGCAGATTAGGGAATTAGGAAATTAGCAAATTTGTAAATTAGCAAATTGGTCGATTTGGTAGATGAGAAAATGAAATCCCCGTATGCAAACAGCCTGTGTGGATCGCATCACGAGGAGTTTTGTCAATATATTAGCTAATCAGCAAATTATTACTATCTTTGTAGCCTAAACAACAAAGAGTCTAAGAACTAAAGACTAACGCTTATGAACAATATCTTTTCTCGTCTCCTTGCAGGAGAAACTGTTTCTTTCTTTGACTCCGATTACCACTTCATTCACGAGGCTTGTGCCGAAAGCAAAAAACTTCTTGTACGCCTCAATAACACTGCCGACACTACTGAAACAAAGCAACTATTACAAGAACTCTTCGGGAACCGAATGCACGAAACCGCTGTGATTACTACCCCTATTCATCTAAATTACGGTAGGAATCTCCGCATAGGGGCGCATACCTTTATCAACCACGATTGTTCGTTCCTCGATTTAGGCGGTATTACCATTGATGAAGAGGTGATGATAGCCCCTAAGGTTACTATTTCTAGCGAAGGACACCCCGTGACTATTGCCAACCGCCAGAGTTTGAGTGTTGACCACGTGCATATTTGTAAGAACGTATGGATAGGCGCTGGGGCTGTAATTACCGCTGGGGTTACCATAGGTGAAAACTCGGTAGTAGCGGCTGGTGCCGTTGTTACCAAAGATGTACCTGCTAATGTAGTAGTGGCAGGCGTACCAGCGAAAATAATTAAAGAACTAGAAAATAATACCGTATGAAGAAAATCTTTTTAACATTTACAACAGTTTTGGCTATGGTTTCTTGCCAAAACAAACAAGTGAACAACACCGAAAATACACAAACAGAAGCTCAATCCTCTAATACCGAAAACGCTATGACACTTACACAAGAATGGGATAAGATATTCCCCAAATCAGAAAAAGTAGACCACCGCAAAGTAACCTTTAAAAACCGCTATGGCATTACCCTTGCTGCCGACCTCTATACCCCTAAAAACACTCAGGGTAAACTCGTTGCTATTGCTGTTTCAGGTCCTTTTGGAGCAGTGAAAGAACAATCATCTGGGCTTTATGCCCAAACCCTTGCTGAGCGCGGCTTTGTAACCCTTGCTTTTGATCCCTCTTTTACTGGGGAAAGTTCTGGCGAACCCCGCAATATGCCCAGTCCCGAAATCAATACTGAAGACTTTTCAGCTGCTGTTGATTTCTTAGGCTCTTTGGAGAATGTAGACCGCGAGCGCATTGGTATTCTCGGTATCTGCGGTTGGGGTGGTTTTGCTCTCAACGCTGCCCTTTCGGATACTCGTATCAAAGCCGTAGGCACCAGCACTATGTACGATATGACCCGCGTATCGGCTAATGGCTATGAAATAAAAATGACCCCCAATGCTCAAGGCACTTACGACCGCGTACCAGGCAATACTCCCGAAGCACGCCGTAAGATGAAAGAACAAATGAATAATGCACGCTGGGAAAGTGCTAAAAAAGGCTATGCTTCCTACCTGCCTGCTAATAACCTCGACCCTAAAACTATCACCCCCGAAACACCTAAGTTCATTGCCGAGTATGCCGATTTTTACCGCACCAAGCGCGGTTTTCACCCTCGTGCTGTAAACTCTAACCCCGAACACTCTTGGGCTGATACCGGTATGTTAGCCCTTATTAATATGCCTATCTTGCACTACGCAGCCGAAATGCAAACCCCTGCCTTGCTCGTTCACGGCGAAAAAGCACATTCGCGCTATTTCAGTGAAGATGCTTACAAACAAATAGGTAGTAAAGACAAAGAACTCTATATCGTACCCAATGCTACTCACGTAGATTTATACGATGACAAAGCAGGCAAAATACCTTTTGACAAGTTTGAAGAGTTCTATAAGATGAATTTGGCTAATTAAGTCGTAGTACGAGTCGTAGCACGACAAGCAATAAAAAAACTCCCCGTGGTGAAGCCTATGTGGCTCGCATCACGAGGAGTTTTTGTTAATTGTTAATTTTTACTATCTTTGTCCCCATAGAGGAAATTCAATCGTTATAGGGGTATAATATTAAATTTAAAAATGTATGAAAGATTTTGTATTAATTTTTCGTTTGAACAACATCGCTGATTTCAAACCTACTCCGGAGCAAATGCAAGAACGTATGAACTGGCTTGCAGGTATCGCTTCACAAAACAAATTAGCCGACAAAGGCAATACCCTTTTGCCTATCGCTGGCAGTGCCAAAACTATCAAAGCCGATAAGGTTGTAACCGATGGACCTTTTACCGAAATTAAGGAGTTTATCAGTGGCTATGTGGTAGTAAAAGCTGAAAACATTGATGAAGCAGTGGAAATGGCTAAAGCCAACCCTATTTTTGAACAAGTAGGTGGTAGTATTGAAGTGCGTGAAGTGCTAAAAAGAGATTAAAATGCCTCACTCACAACTTTTATCCGATTTATTTCGAAAAGAATACGCTAAAATGGTGGCAGTCTTATGTCGCCATTTTGGCTTTTCTCATTTGGAGATTGCTGAAGATATTGTAAGTGATACTTTCTTAAAAGCCTATGAATTGTGGGAAAGAGAGCCCTTACCTCCCAACCCTACTGCGTGGCTTTACACCGTCGCCAAAAACAAAGCTAAAGACTATGAAAAACACGTAGCTATATTCGAAGATAAAGTAAAAAAGGCACTTACACCTACTGAGAAAAGCGAAGAACTTACCTTTGAAACTTCTGAAATAAACGATAGTCAGTTAGAAATGCTCTTCAATATCTGCGATCCTTCTATTTCTGTAGAGTCTCAAATAAGTTTGGCTTTGCAAATACTCTGTGGTTTTACGGTGGAAGAGATTGCTAATGCCCTGCTTACCCATACCGAAACTATAAAAAAACGACTTCTTAGAGCTAAAAGCAAGCTCAGAGAGCATCATTTTCAAATCAAAATCGTAAGTCCAGCCGATATACAAGCGCGATTAGAAACTGTATTGCGCTGTTTGTACTTATTTTTCAATGAAGGCTATTTTTCCGAAACCAACAATCAGTTTATACGAAAGGAGTTTTGCAAAGAAGCTTTGCGCCTTACGCTCTTACTTGCCGAACACCCTCAAACTGATACACCACAAGTGAATGCTCTTTTATCGCTGATGTGTTTCCAAAGTTCCAGACTTGAAGCCCGTATCAATACCACTGGTGAAAACACTCTTTATGAACAACAAGATAAAAGCAAATGGGATAAAGAACTTATACATAGAGGTAACTATTATTTAGTAAAAGCCTGCGAAGGCTCACAAATCTCTAAATATCACTTAGAAGCTGGCATTGCCTATTGGCATACTACCCCTACTGACGAAAACAAGTGGGAGTATATTCTCCGTCTATATAACCAACTGATTATCATTGAATATTCTTCTGTAATAGCCTTAAACAGGACTTTTGCTTATGGCAAGGTATACGGCAAAGAAAAAGCTATTGTCGAGGCTGAAAAATTAGGATTACAAGACAATCGTTACTACCACGAGTTGTTGGGATATTTATATACTGATATTGATAACCAAAAAGCAATTGCTCATTACCAAAAAGCAATTACTCTCTCTAAATCCCCCAACGAACGCGCGACACTGCAAAAACAGATAGAACAATTAGTGGAGTAAGATTTAAAGAACTCAAAATGCACACCTTTGGGAATTACTCAAAAAAGAGGGAAAATGAAACGGTGTCAAATTATCACCAGTTAAAATTAGATGCCGTTGATGGTGGAATGGGTGGCTGATACAAAAGCTACAAATTTAGTAGGTTAAGTAAAAAATAATATGTACTTTTGCATATTATACCGTTTAAAGGTAGCCACAGGCTACCTTTAAATGCAAAAAAAGCTGGGATAGCTACCGCAGCAGTAAAGAAACAATTACACCAAATGACCCTCAAAGGCTATATACAACGTAAGGAAACAGATGGTTCATTGCGTATCTTTGCCACTACCTCAATATAATTAGCAAATGAAAAAGAAAAAGATGTATATCCTTATCACCATACTATTGCTGTTGCTCGTGGGAGGGGCTTACTATATATTTCGTCCTGCGCTTTTTGCAAAACCTACGGGCAAGTATGCCATTGGTACAGTGAGTTATTGTGTAACCGACCCTGATAGGGAGGAGATTTTCATCACTGATAAACATCAAGCCAGACAAATCCCTATACAAGTGTGGTACCCTGCCGAAAACACCTCTCAACCTGATTACGCCCCTTATATCCCTGAAGCTATAAAGGTGAGCGAGGCTATTTCAGAGCTTTTGCATATTCCAAAGGCGTTGCTTTATCCGTTGCAATTCAAGCGTTCGAATGCCTTAGTAAAAGCTCCTATAAACAAGGAAAAAGTGCAATATCCTGTACTTTTATACCTTACAGGACTTTATGGACACCGATGTATAAATACTTTTCAGATACAAGAATTAGTCTCTCAAGGCTATATAGTGGTAGGTATTGATTGCCCTATGGCTGTAGCCTTGGCAACGTTCCCCGACGGCAGTACGCTCAAAAGCCTGCCGCGAACGCTCATCGACCCTATGCTCAATGAAAGTCTTACAGAAGAAAATCCACTTTTGAACTATAACGGAAAAACTTTTGAGGGGGGATTGATAGCCTACTTCGCCAAAGATGTATCGCGAGTAATAGATTTCCTTACTATGCTCAACACAAACGACCCTAACAATCTTCTTTACAACAAACTCAACTTGGATAGATTAGGAGCTTTTGGGGTCTCTCTCGGAGGAATTATCGTATCGGAAGCCTCTTGGAAAGACCCTCGTATCAAGGCTAATTTGATTATGGAATCGCGGATTCCTCAAAAAATAGCACGAACGGGTTTGTGTGTTCCTACAATGGTGATCACACGTCCTGCAGAAGCTATGCGTACAGAAAGAGAACGCTCAGGTGGGTGGACAGAAAGCGATATTCAAGAGCACCTCAGCACAATGGGAAACCTATGCAAAAACACAGCTGAAAGTGAATTTATACAAATCCCCGATATCTTCCACGTAGATTTTACCGATGCGCCTTTATGGGTGCCTTTTCCTCATCTTTTGGGATTTAGTAGCAAAACCCCTATTGAGGAAACTCACCACAAGCTAAATGAACTTACCCTTACTTTCTTTGAAAAACACTTATAATAAACTATATGAAACACCTTATTATTTTCTTATTATTCCCGTTCTTAGCAGCAGCACAACCTATTATTAGTTGTAAAGATGTAATAAAACCTTATGGAGACTTCCAAAGTCCATTAGCTTTTGAAGAGACCGTAGCAGCACTTCAGAAAACACTGAACAGCAAAGGGATTACCATTTTTGCCACTATTGAACATCACAAAGCGGCTGAGGCAGTAGGCGAAAGTATGCAGCCCGCAACTGTACTTATAGTAGGCAATCCCAAAGTAGGAACCGCCCTAATGCAGGAAAACCCTCGCTTTGCTATTGAACTCCCTTTGAAAATCCTCATCTACGAGGAGGGAAAAACGGTAAATATACGCTACGAGAAAATTGCTGCTATCGCCGAAAAATACCATATAAAGCAAAACTTCGCTACAGCAGAAAAGATAGATACAGCAATGCTACAGTTGATAAAATCGTCAATTAGCAAATGAGGAAATGAAAGAATTAGAAAATAAACTCCCCGTATGCAAACTGCCTATGTAGCTTGCATCACGGGGAGTTTTTTTGTCAATTATCAATGGTTAATTGTCAATTATTTTGTATCTTTGTGTCATCAATAAATAAAGTAAAGCTAATCGATATTATGAATAGACGTAAATTCTTTCAAACCACTGCCCTCAGTGGAGGGCTTTTAGCAGTTCCCTCACTAATGAGTTTCTTACCTAAAAAAACTACTGACAGCAATGTTGTTGCAACAGGATGTAGCCTTAAAATCACATTGGGAGATTTGGAGCTCTTTCTCCTATCTGATGGATATATGAACGTCTCTCCTCCTCAATCTATCTTTGCCCCTCAAATACCTAAAAAGGACTTTGTAAACCAGATGCAAAAACTGTATCTCAACCCCGAACTGATGCAGATGTCGGTGAATATATTGCTTATAAAATCAGCTAATAAGTATATCTTAATCGATGCTGGTAATGGAAAGCATTCTGGGAAAACCAATATAGGAAGACTCCCCGAAAATCTCATAAAGATAGGTGTTTCTCCTTCTGATATTACTGATGTATTTATCACTCACGCTCACGGCGACCATATTGGGGGACTTACCACTCCCGATGGCAAACTCACTTTTCCTAATGCGCAATGTTATATCAACAAAAAGGAGTACGACTTTTGGCTATCACCTAATCCCGATTTTTCTAAAACTAAATATAAGAGAACGCCCCAGCAGTTAGAACAATACTTAAACTATTCGCGCAATATTCTCAAAGCTCTAGGCAATCATCTGCACTTCTTCAGCGCAGGTGATACTCTTTTTGGGATATTAAAAACCGAGTTAGCCGAAGGACATACGCCGGGGCATACGCTTGTAACTATCATCTCAGAGGGACGTTCGTTAAAGCACTTAGCCGATACGGTTCACTCGCCTTTGCTCATTGCTAAACCCGATTGGGGTGTGTTGTGGGATACTGATTATCAGCAAGGTATTCACACACGCCTACGCATACTAGAGAACTGCTACAAAGAGCATACGCTTATTCTTGCAGGGCATTTACCTTTCCCTGGTTTGGGATATATAGGCAAAGAGAAGGACTACCGATGGGTGCCTTTTTCTTATGCTTCTCCTGAAGATGTAATCATTTAACGAGAACAAATCACACATAAAATTCTCGTATGCAAACTACTTATACAGAACGCACTACAGGAAGTTTTTGTAAACTATCAATGGTTAATTAATCAATTATTACTATCTTTGTAACTTAAAAATCTTTCATCATCTGAAATGAAAAAAGAAGCTATCAAATTATTTGAAGAACGCAAGGTGCGTACCATTTGGGACGACACTCACGAGAAATGGTATTTCTCTATTGTAGATGTAGTGGCTATATTAACTGATAGCCCTAACCCTCAGACCTATTGGCGTGTATTAAAAAAACGACTAAAAGAAGAGGGAAATGAAACCGTTACAAACTGTAACGCTTTGAAGTTAAAAGCTGCTGATGGTAAAATGCGACTTACTGATGTTGCTGATACTGAACAACTTTTACGCTTGATACAGTCTATACCTTCTCCTAAGGCAGAACCTTTCAAACTATGGATGGCAGAAGTTGCTAGCACTCGTATTGACCAATTGCAAGACCCTGAACGCTCTATAGAACAAGCTGTAGCTGATTACCGCCGCTTGGGATATTCGGAAGCGTGGATAAACCAGCGTATCAAATCTATTGAAGTGCAAAAAGAACTTACCGATGAGTGGAAACGTACGGGAGTAAAAGAAGGTGTAGAGTACGCTACGCTCACTGATATTATCACCCAACAATGGAGTGGCTTTACTACCAAAGAATACAAGCAGTATAAAGGACTCAAAAAAGAGAACTTACGCGATAATATGACTAACTTGGAAATGGCTTTTAACATATTAGCCGAAGCCTCAACTACCGAACTTTCCAAACAACGCGATCCACAAGGAGTAGAAGAACAGAAAAAGGTAGCTAAAGAAGGTAGTAGTGTAGCCAAAGTAGCGCGCAAGCAATTGGAAGCTCAATTGGGGCGCAGTGTTATATCGCCTACAAAAGCTAAAGACTACCTTAAAATTGAGGAGTCATAGCACAACACTCAATAAAACAACTCCCCGTAATGCAAACTGCCTATGTAGCTCGCATCACGGGGAGTTTTCGTCTCTCGTCATTCGTCTCTCGTCATTCGTCTCTCGTCATTCGTCTCTCGTCATTCGTCTCTCGTCATTCGTCTCTCGTCATTCGTCTCTCATCATTCGTAACTTCCTCAGCCATAAACCTACGCCAAGGTACAGCAGACAAGGAATAATCCCCGAAACGGGCGAAATGAGTATCTCTCTACCTGCTTCAATGAGAATATGCTTATCGTATATCAAACTGTTAATGACAGTATCCTCAATAGCGTGCATCCACACCCCAGGCCATATCGACTTTGTAAGGCGGAAAAGTTCGGTATACATCACCGTCCACGAGGTGCAGCACACCAATGCCATTATACAAAAAGTAACCTTATCGTAAGGGAATACAGCAAATAGCTGTTCGGGTTTTATGAAGTAGAAAAAGTAAGGCCAATGCCACGAGCACCACACTACCCCCACAATGAGATAGAGCCACACGTCTTTAATATGCAAACTGAGCAAACGAGCCGTAAGATACCCCCGCCACGCCGATTCTTCAAAGAAATTCTTTACAAATTCGGCTACTACAAAAATACCAAAGCCCGCAAGATAGTCCGTCCACCGGATTTGTACATCCAGCCAGCCCAAAAGCTCCCCTATAAGCAGGGTAACGGCAATCACCGCAGGGTAAATAAGGGTTGCCACCCCATACCAACGCAGGTTTTTCTCAATAAGCGGACGCAATCCTGCATCGCGCCAACCATCGCCCATAAAAGCGCGCAACACAAGCCAGGTAAGCAGCGGAGCCACTATAAAAATACCCATTCCGCTAGTACCATTGCTAGTATCGCTAAAATCGCCTGTCGTTTCACCCGTAAGAGCATCCACCCATACGCCCACCCAGCCACAACTGAGGGCTACGAGAATAAAAATACATAAATTCCTAATGGTTCGTGATTGATGTTTCATCTTTTAAAAATATTTAATTATCTTTGGCGCAAAATTACGCTGGTGCGCATAACTGCACAATACTGAAAAATAACCATTTTGAAGATGACAACCGATAAAAGCATAGAGGAAATAGCACAGGAATACATTCCACACTTAAAAATCTTAGAAGAAGCAGGTAGTTTTGCTGTTTTTCTGTTAGATAGATTCGGTCGTTACTATTATGTAACCGAATATGTAGAGAATATTGATACGCCTCAAGAGCTCGACATCGAGAAGTTAGTACACCCCGATGATTTAGAAGTGGTAAGACGAATTGATAAAAAAGTATGGGAGTTTTTGGATACACTCCCCGAAGAAGAAAAGCTCACTTACAAATACATCTATGAGTTGAGAGTATTAGAAAAAGGGAAGTATATACGAATGATTTACCAAACGCGCCTATTGGCATTCAAAGACGATAATTTTTTGGCTATGGGTATGATAGACCTTGCTCCCGAGCAATCAGCCAATACTTCTGTCCGTTTTCAGATAAAAAACTGTCTTACCGATGAGATTGTACCTTTTGTTATCGAAAGTGCTACCGATGCACTACTCACCCCGCGCGAGAGAGAGATACTCGCCCTTGCCAAAGAAGGAATGTTCAGCAAAGAAATCTCCGAAAAACTGAACATCAGCATACATACCGTAAACCGCCACCGCCAAAATATCCTCGAAAAACTACAAGTAGATAATATAATTGAAGCAATAAGGTCGTAGTACGAGTCGTAGCACGACACGCAATAAAGAAAAATCACTTAGGGCAACCCTAAAAAATGTCAGAACTTTTATTTTGCCAATAAGCAAAAAGCCCATACTTTTGCCAATAATTTTAAATGTAAAAATATTATGAAGATTAGAAAAGCATTACTTGTTGAAAAAAATGAACTTGTTACTCCTCGTGAGTATGAAGAAATGTTTAAAAAATGTAACGACAGAAAAGAAGTTAGATGTTCTTGTGGAGCGAAACTCTCTTTTGTTGAAACACATACAAGAAGCTCTGGTAAAGACAATTCTTCTATCGTCTCAGCTTTCTTCAGAGACAGTAAAACCTCAGTTCATAAAGAAGATTGCCCATACAATATTTCAAATAGAATAAAGGAAATTGTAGCTGAATCACAGTGTTTACCCATTGAAAAAGGTAAATATATTTTGAGTTTAAAAAATCCTTATAACAAAAAAAGTACGAAAACCAATAACAACACACTATCTTATGACAGATATAGCAAGGGCATATATGCTGACAACAAATACTATAACAATTATCTAAAAACGATAAGAGATGTATTACGTTTAAGAGATGATTTGGAAAGTAATGCCGATTTATCTCAATTTGTATTATATTTTGGAAAAGAGCAAGTCAAATGGAAAGATTTTTATTTTGCTTTTAAACAATATGGGGGTATCTTAAAAATCATCCACAAAGGCTATCCTATCTGTATTGAAG
Source organism: Capnocytophaga genosp. AHN8471 (assembly GCF_016806945.1). Lineage (NCBI taxonomy): Bacteria > Pseudomonadati > Bacteroidota > Flavobacteriia > Flavobacteriales > Flavobacteriaceae > Capnocytophaga > Capnocytophaga genosp. AHN8471. Next base: position 60,389 of record NZ_JAESPJ010000026.1, on the reverse strand, counting down.
GGGATATTTACCACATAGGAGATAAGAATAAACCTTCTCTTTTCTTGTATGGTGAAGAAATAGTAGATGAAGGTAAAGAGAAAACAATTGCAATAAAGTTAGTAAGTAAGGAATATTCTCTTATTAAAGATTATCCCAATGGTTGCCACGCAATTGTTTATGGTACAGTAAGTTTGGATAGATATCAAACTTCTACTGATTATCTTAATATAGTTATGTGGATTAATGATCATAGACAAATCATAAAGGTTGAATAGTATTTTTTTAACGATTTTATTTCTCACCCCTTGCATATTACAAAGAATTCATTACCTTTGCAATGAATTTAAGAACTCATTTAAACAGCATTTAAAAGATATAACATAAAAAACGACATATAGCGTTTCGCTTACAATTTTCCTCTTGCAGAAAACGACCAATATTTTAGTAGCAGGAAAGTTAAAGTGGAAATGCCTACGTTCAAACGTGGGCATTCCTTTTACTTTGCTACATAGCCTTTGGTCGGGCTTCTGCAAGAAAGTAAGGAGGAATGGCTCACGTTTTTTTATTGTCTTTACACAATGCAAAGGCGGAAACCGAAAAGCCTGCAACAGACAGTAGGTATTAACTTAAAATCTTTTACATTATGAGTAGAGGACAATACGGACGTGGTTTTCAAGATGGAAAAAAAACTGCTGAAAACCTCATTAAAGATGAAAAAGTTAAAAAAGTTGTTACAAGTGCAATAGCTGCTGCCTTAGCTTTTGTAGGCGGACTTATTGTTAAAGGATTAGGTAACAAATAGTTTTTATTTTTCTCCCCTTGCATTCTCTATTTGCAAGGGGATTTTTATTTTCTAACGAATTAGCTTTATTTAGTGTGATATTAAAGTTTTCATTTGGATAATGCAGTTTTGTTGAGTTCTACCTAACTTTATTGAGGAAAAAAATTAGCAAAAACTACCAACTCCTCTGTAATAATTATTTGACAAATTTGTTTATCTTTGCAAGGTCAAAAAACTAAAAATAAGAATTACAAATGAAAAACATCCAATTAAACAACGGGGTACAAATGCCCCTATTGGGTTACGGTGTATACCAAGTAAACCCCGAAGAATGTGAGCGTTGCGTAAGCGATGCTATTGCAGTAGGCTACCGAATGATTGACACTGCCCAAATCTACAAAAATGAAGAAGGCGTAGGCAACGCTATTAAGAAAAGTGGTATCCCCCGCAAAGAGTTCTTTATCGTTACCAAAGTGTGGATAAGCAATGCAGGCTACGAAAAGGCAAAAGCCTCTATCGAAACCTCTTTGCGCAAACTACAAACTGATTATATCGATTTGCTACTCGTTCACCAACCTTTTGGCGATTATTACGGCTCTTATCGCGCTATGGAAGAAGCCTACAAAGAGGGCAAAGTGCGCGCTATTGGCGTCAGCAACTTCTATGCCGATAGATACCTCGATTTGGCATACCACTGCGAGATAAAACCTGCTGTAAACCAAATGGAAACACACGTATTCTACCAACAGCAAGACCTCCAAGAACTAATGAAGAAATACGATACCAAGCTAATGTCGTGGGGACCTTTTGCCGAAGGTAAAAACGATTTCTTTGCCAATCCTACTCTCAATGCTATTGGTGAAAAGTATCACAAAAGTGCTGCCCAAGTAGCTTTGCGCTATCTCTTGCAACGCGATATTATCTGCATTCCTAAGTCGGTGCGCAAAGAGCGTATGGAACAAAACCTTAATGTATTTGACTTTCAACTCTCAGCAGAGGATATGAGCCAAATAGCCGCTCTCGACACCCAGCAAACACTCTTCGCTTCTCACCGAGACCCTGCTTTTGTAGAGATGATACTACAATATGGTAATTAGGTCGTAGCACGACAAGCAATAAATAAAAATCCCTGTGGTTACAGCCTATGTGGCTCGCATCACGGGGAGTTTATTATTACTGATAAAATTCACTCGGACTTACCCCTAAATGTTGTTGTACAAAGCGAGAGAAATAGGCGGTGGAAGAAAAACCAAAAAGGTCGGTAAGCTCGGTGATAGAGTGTGTTTTTTGTTGTAATATCTTGCGTATATGTATGGTAGTAAAGCGGTTAATCCAAAAGAGGGCATTGCGCCCGCTTACCTGCTTGCTCACTTCCGATAGGTGCTTGGGCGAGACAAAGAGCTTATCGGCATAATAGCCCACTTCGCGATGTTGCACATACTCTTCTTGTTCTAACAATGCCATAAAACGCACCATAAGATCGTTGTCCTGAAAGGTTATTTTCTGCTTCCCAAACAGCGAGGTATGAATATCAAAATAATCTAAAATAAGCATTTGTACCGCACTGTGTAGCACTTCCTCTTGAAAAGCGTGAGTGGTATCGGTCAGTCGGCGTTTTATTTGCTGAAAATCGTATTGCAGTTGGGCAAACTGCTTTTCGGTGAGGGGCATAATAGGGTTAGCAAATAGTGCCAACGCCCCTCGTATGCCATAATTGCTACGCGGGGTACAGTATTCAACATATTTAGGGGTGAGGTAGATACAAGTAGCTTGCAAGTAGGGTGAGGGCACAACGGCCTCTATAAACTGCTGATAAGGAATAATCATCGTTTGTCCGGCTTCGAGCACAAAATTTTCTCCGTTGTACTTAAAAACATAACTACCCGCCTCGCATAGCACGTGGGCTATACAATGTCGCAACTCCTCACTACCTAAGCGGTGAAGGCTGTCTTCAATAATGATATTTTCGTTACTCATACTCATAATGCGACAAAGATAGAAAAATTTGTAAAAACTACCGACTTTTGTGTAACAATCTGTTCAAAATACCGCAGTACCTTTGCCTCGTCAAACAATAAAAATTAAAAGAATATGAATTTACCTATCCTTATCTTGATGAGTATTACACTTTTTTCTTGCTCTAAAACAGAAGGTACCCCCACTGTTACCAATACCCCCGAACCTATACAAACTAACAGTAATGGAAGCACTGTGCTACACGACCAAGTAATAAAAAGCGAAATAGTAGGCAGAGATATGTATTACACGGTTTATCTACCAGCTGGTTACAGCAATGAGAAAACATACCCTGTACTATACCTATTGCACGGCTATGGTGGCAACCAAAACGATTGGTTTGTGTACGATAAACTCCAAGAACAAGCCGATAAGGCTATTGCCGATGGCATTATGCCCGAAGCAGTTATCATCACCCCCGATGGCAATACGTGGATGTATTTAGACAATGTAGCAGGACGCTCTATTCGCTACGAAAGCTACTTTTTTCAAGAGTTTCTTCCACAAGTAGAAAAACGTTTTCATATCAAAGGGGAACGCCAAAGCCGAATGATAGGAGGCTTCTCGATGGGAGGCTATGGAGCCCTATATTATGGCATTACTCATCGTGATATGTTTAGCTATATCTATGCAATGAGTTCTGTTATCGAAGGCTATGGTGTACGCAATATTTATGAGGTGATACAGCAATATCCACAAAACGAATTGCCTCCTGTCACCCTTGAATTGGGCACACGTGACTTCTTTACGCGTGAAAACCAACGCCTCCATCAGCAACTCACTGCTGCAAATTACCCTCACGATTATATCTTACGTGAAGGTGGACACGATTGGGAATTTTGGAGTGCTTGCACCCCTAAAATACTTAAAAAATTTGGAGAAACTATAAAAAATAAGCCTTATGAAAAATCTCATATCACCACTAATTCTCTTAACTCTTAGCTTTACAAGCTGTGCTCAAAATAAAGACCTTATGCCTAACAATCCTCAAGCTTCGACAACTACAAGCGAACACCTTACAGTTGCACATACCGTACAAGACCTCATCTATCATAAAGCCTTTACAGGCTATGGCGAACTGCTTTTGCCCTTTGATGAGAATAGCAACTACTACACCCTACCGCTTTCACAAATAGCCCGTACTATGCCCTACCACAGCAATGTGCACCCCAATGTAGTACTCAACGCTGTAAACCATCTTATTGATGAAGTGGATAAAGGGCAAACTATCTTCTATAACATTTATACTGACAATGAGAAAAAACAAGATCCTCGCAAGCAAAACACAGGACTCTTCTTTTTTCGTGGCAAACAAGGGGCTCCGTTTGCTATAATATGCCCTGGAGGTGGTTTCTCATACATAGGTTCTTTGCACGAAGGCTTTCCTCTGGCTAAACGCATTAGCGAACTGGGTTACAATGCCTTTGTGATACGCTACCGCATTGGCAGTGAGCAGTACGCCACCGAAGATTTAGCCCAAGCTATCGCTTATGTACTGCAAAATTCTAAAACGTTAGGCGTCTCAACAGAAGATTATTCTCTTTGGGGAGGCTCGGCAGGCGCACGTATGGTGGGCAATATTGCCTACTATGGAGTTAAGAAATTTACTAACGCCCACTTGCCCCAACCTGCTACTGCTGTGATTATCTATACAGGGCAAAGTCTTTACAGCAAAGATTTTCCACCTACTTTTCTCGCAGTAGCTTCTAATGATGGCATTGCCTCTGCTGATGGTATGCAACGTCGCGCCGAGAACCTCAAACGTGTAGGTGTACCCGTAGCCTTTCATCGCTACCAAACTGCTTCGCACGGATTTGGTTTAGGCAATGGCACCGATGCTGAAGGTTGGTTAGATTTGGCTGTAGCGTTCTGGCAACAATACATAAAATAAGAACTTAGAAAAATTTGTAAAAACTACCGACTTTTGTGTAACAATCTTTTGGCAAATCCGCTGTATCTTTGCCTTGTAATTAGTTAATGAACAAATAATAAAAACATATAGAAATGAAAAAGACAATAAACCTTTTAACTCTTACGACTATTATGAACCTATCAGCACAACAAATGCACCCCGTACAATATACCCGCAATGATGGTATTAGCATTGCAGCTAATGTCTATACACCTGCGGGATATGACAAAACTAAAAAATATCCTGCTATAGTGGTAGCCCACCCTAACGGTGGCGTAAAAGAACAAGTCGCAGGTTTGTATGCCGAGTTTTTGGCAAAGCAAGGTTATATTGTGATAGTTCCCGATGCTGCTTATCAAGGAGCCAGTGGAGGTACCCCTCGTAATGTAGATACTCCCTCCAGCCGTACTGCCGACCTTCACGCTGCTGCCGATTTTATCAGTACCTACGCTGGGGTAGATGCCAATCGTATCGGGATACTCGGTATCTGTGGCGGAGGAGGCTATACACTCAATGCAGCAAAAACCGATAAGCGATTTAAAGCTGTAGCAACATTGAGTATGTTCAACACAGGATTGGTGCGCCGTAATGGTTTTAAAAACTCGCAAGTAGCTACTATCCAACAACGACTTAAAGAGGCTTCTGAAGCCCGCGAAGAAGAAGCTCGTGGTGGTGAAGTGCGTTATGTGGGCAATATGCCTAAAATGAGCAAAGAAGAGGTTGCTAAAATGCCTTTTGAACTCTATCGCGAAGGTTATGAATATTATCTTGAAACCCACGCCCACCCAAACAGCACCTTCCGTTACACCCAAAGCAGTCTTCTGGACTTGATGCGCTTTGATGCTACCGACCAAATAGAGCTTATCAACCAACCGCTCTTAATGCTTGCCGGTAGTAAAGCCGACACTCGTGATATGACCGAAGATGCCTTTGCTAAAGCCGTCAATGCACAACCTAAAGAACTCTATCTGCTTGAAGGAGCCACCCATATCCAAACCTATTGGAAAGAACCCTACGTAACCCAAGCGGTAAAGAAACTCACAGAGTTTTTTAAAAAGAATTTGTAATAAATAATTAATCAGTCGTCAAGAATACTGACGACAAAAAAAGAAAAAAGATGAATAAAAGCAAATTATTAACACTTGCACTTGCTTTTTTTACTTTAATAGGAACGGCAAGTTGCCAAAACAAAGACAAAGAAATGAACAACAAGAAGAATACCCAAAAGATTCTTTTTATCAACGGAAGCCCAAACCCTAACGGCAATACGGCTCAGTTAGCACAAACATTACTCAAAGGAAAAACATACGAAACACTTAATCTAGTGGAGTATAGAGTCAATCATTACGGACAGACTCTCTCGGGCGACCAATTCGATGAAGTATTGACGAAAATTAGAAATGCCGATATCATTGTGCTTGGGTCTCCTGTATATTGGCACAATATAAGTAGCATCGTACGCACCTTGTTAGAGCGTTTTTACGGGACTATTGCCCCAAATTCGTTTGCTCCTCGTAAACTCTTTTTTTTATATCAAGGTTTAAGTCTTTCCGAGTTTATGATTAATGACGGAGAATACACTATAAAACGTTTTTGTGAAATGTATGGTTTTAGCTATGAAGGAATGGCTAACAATCAATCACAAGCACAAAAACTCTCCGAAAAACTGAAATAATTAAAAGTATTTGTATATTTGTCATCAAAAAAAATACAATTATGAAAAAGAATAATTCCTTTAAAAGTGTTTTAACTCCGATATGTTTATCTTTGGTAAGCACAGGGGCATTGGCACAAGAAAATGAGGTTATAGCTCAACCTCCTACCGAAACGGTAAATATTACTCCGGTAGTATTCAAAAACCAGACTTCTGGTTTTCAATTAGCAGGAGTGATTTATACTCCCATAAAAATGAAGAAAAGCGACCATCTACCTGCGGTAGTAGTACAAGGACCTATGGGAGGTACTAAAGAACAAACCGCCAGTCTTTACGCACAACTTTTAGCTGAAAAAGGGTTTGTTACAATGGTGTATGATTATTCTTATTTTGGTTCTAGTGAAGGACAACCTCGCGCTTATGAAGACCCTACTATAAAAGCTACCGACATCAATAGCGCAGTGGCTTTTATAGCAAAATATCCCAATGTAGATAAAAACAAAATCTTTGCTGTAGGCATCTGTGGTTCAGGAGTGTATTTACCTTACGCTGTTACCTTGGCTAAATCGTCTCCATTGAAAGCTATTGCAGTAGTCAATCCTTTTGAATTGATCCACTTAGGTGCCCCTAATGGCAAGAGTGAAGCACAGTTGCTCGCTGAAAAGAAACTGTATGAAGAAAAAGGTATTGTTACACGTGTAAATCTCATCGAAGAAGGTTCTGAAGGAGCTGAGTATTACTACAACAGCAAACGAGGAGCTGCTCCTAATTGGTTGCCGTTTGCGTCTTGGTCTGAGCTTTCTTGGCGCAAATTCTTTCCTGCCGAAGAAGTAAAAAAACTACATACACCTTTCTTGGTAATAGCAGGCGAAAACGCTTTCACTCGTCAAGGAGCAGAATTGATGTATAACAATGCTGATACTAATAGTAAGGAATTTTTTGTTGTTCCTAAGGCTCGGCATTTCGATATGTACGACAAAGAAGCCTATCTATCAGTTATCATTCCTAAAATCATTACATTTTTTAATCAATATTCTAAATAATAGCAAAATGAAAAGAATTTTTACAACCCTCGCCACAGCGATTGCCTTAGTAGGCTGCAACTGCAACCAAGAATGCAAGACAGCTTCTCAAAATGAAAGTGAAAGTTCTGTGCTTGCTATTAAAGAACAAGGTTTCTTCACCGCAGGAGGTACTGTGCTGAGAACTGATGGTACTTTCGACCCCATTAAAGGTCAGTACAACCCCGCCGGACAAACGCTTCACGCCGATTATGCCAATATCTTCTACCAAGTACCTCAGCCCTACAACAATCACCGCGTATACTTCCTGCACGGTTTCGGTCAGTCGCGTGTGGGCTGGATGAACACCCCCGATGGGCGCGAAGGGTTTGCCCCTATGTTCCTCCGCAAAGGCTATGCTACTTACCTTATCGACCAACCTCGCCGTGGGGCAGCAGGGCAACCCTCAGTAGAAGCTACAGTAACCACCCCTACTTTAGACCAAGCGTGGTTTACCCAATTCCGTATGGGATATTATCCTAAACTTTTCAGCAATTCTAAATTCCCCCAAGGAGAAGAAACGCTACATAAGTTTTTCCAACAAATGACTCCTAACATAGGTGAGTTTGATATTCCAAAAGTAACGGAGGCTTTAGTCGCTACTTTCGAGAAAGGAGGTGACGGTATCTTTATCACGCACTCACAAGGTGGCATTATCGGTTGGAATGTTGCGATGCAAACCCCAAAAGTAACAGCTGTTGTAGCCATTGAGCCAGGCACTTTCCCCTTCCCCGAAGGTGAAGTTCCTACAATTACCAAAGAAAATACTTCTTTCCCTGTAGAAGGTTTTGGTGTACCTAAAGAACAGTTTCTCACCCTCACTAAGCGACCTATCGTTATCTATTTTGGTGACAATATTCCTGATTTCGATAAGACTGCCGAGCTACCCGCTCAAAACTTCTGGAGTGGTGTACGCGAATTGGCTTACAAATTTGCCGAAGTGATCAATGCCAACGGAGGTGACTGCAAAGTTATCGATTTGCCAAAGGCAGGCATCACTGGCAATACCCACTTTATGTTTCAAGACCTCAATAACCAAAAAGTTTTTGAACATATCTACAAATGGTTAGAAAGTAAGAAATTAGCAAATTAGAATTGTATGAAAAAAATTATCACCTTTGCAATGGTACTCTTAACAGTAGCGATGAGTGCCCAAGTAAAACAACAAAATACAATGAAAAAAGAAGCTAAAAAACAAACTGCTGGACGAGACCGCCTCGGCGATTTTGCACCTAAATTCGCTGAACTCAATGATGATGTTCTTTTTGGGCAAGTGTGGAGTCGTGAAGGGGAACTTTCTCCTCGTGATCGCAGTATGGTAACCATCGCTACCCTAATAGGGAGTGGAGCGCCTGATTTTACTATTAAGTCGCACCTTACCGAGGGCAAGAAAAACGGCATCAGCAAAGACGAAATAGCCGAGATGATTACCCATATTGCCTTCTATGCAGGATGGCCTAAGGCGTGGGGAGCTTTCCTTGCTGCTAAAGAAGTCTATGCTAATGAAATAGCTGCCGACCCAAGCCATGGCAATGCAGGATATATCTTTGCCCTTGGCGAGCCTAATTCCCCCGAAAACAGCAAACACTTTTCTGGTAAAAGCTATTTGAATGTATTGGTTGCCCCTGATAAGAAAAATAACATATTGGTTGCCAATGTTACTTTTGAGCCCTCTTGTCGTAACGATTGGCACGTGCATAGTGCCGAACAAATACTCTTGGCTACCGAAGGGACAGGTTGGTATCAAGAGTGGGGCAAGCCTGCCCAACTGCTGCAAAAAGGCGATGTGGTAGTAGTGCCTGCAGGGGTAAAACACTGGCACGGAGCTACCGCTCAAAGTTGGTTTGCTCATTTGGCTATAATGGATGTGCAAAAAGCTAAAACCGAATGGAAAGAACCTGTAAGTGAAAAAGAATATACTCAATTAACAAAATAAGAATTACAAATGAAAAACATCCTATTAAACAATGGGGTACAAATGCCCCTATTGGGTTATGGAGTATTCCAAGTAGACCCCGAAGAATGTGAACGTTGCGTAAGCGATGCTATTTCGGTAGGCTACCGAATGATTGACACAGCCCAAATCTACAAAAATGAAGAGGGCGTAGGCAATGCTATTAAGAAAAGTGGTATCGACCGTAAAGAGTTCTTTATCGTTACCAAAGTGTGGATAAGCAATGCAGGCTATGAAAAAGCTAAAGCCTCTATCGAGACCTCTTTGCATAAACTCCAAACCGATTATATTGATTTGCTACTCGTTCACCAACCTTTTGGCGATTATTACGGCTCTTATCGCGCTATGGAAGAAGCCTACAAAGAGGGCAAAGTGCGCGCTATTGGGGTGAGCAACTTCTATGCCGATAGATACCTTGATTTGGCATACCACTGCGAGATAAAACCTGCTATAAACCAAATGGAAACACACGTATTCTACCAACAGCAAGACCTCCAAGAGCTAATGAAGAAATACGATACCAAGCTGATGTCGTGGGGACCTTTTGCCGAAGGTAGAAACGATTTCTTTGCCAATCCTACGCTCAATGCCATTGGTGAAAAGTATCACAAAACTGCTGCCCAAGTAGCTTTGCGCTATCTATTACAACGCGATATTATTTGTATTCCTAAGTCGGTGCGTAAAGAGCGTATGGAGCAAAACCTTAATGTATTTGACTTCCAACTATCCCAAGAGGATATGGCAAAAATTCAAGCTCTTGATACCAAGCAACCGCTCTTCTCTTCTCGCCGAGACCCTGCTTTTGTAGAGATGATACTACAATATGGTAATTAGATCGTAGCACGACAAGCAATAAATAAAAATCCTTGTGTGGTAATACCATACAAGGATTTTTTAATAAAACATCTAACTTGCATCTATTTGCTAAATTCTACTTCAGCATTTAGTTTAGTTATCTTTTCTTCCAATTTAGTGATGTCTTTTTGCAATTTCTCAATACGACGATTACTTTTTGCTAATTGCTTATTAGCTTTACTAGCTTTGCGCAAAGCCTTTTCAGCTTTGTTCGCTTTTTTAGCACTTGCTGAAGCCGAACTCGCATCACTAAAAGCATCCGTGCGATCAGTAGCTTCTTCATTAGCCTGTGCAGCCTCAGTTTGCAACGACTGATTATTGGTTTGCTCTTGTGTGAGTTTCATTTGCAATTCGTTGAGCTCAGTATTGAGTTTCAAGGCTTGTTGTTGTTTTTCCAAGCGTTTCATCTCTGGTGATTTAGCTGTACCACAACCCGCTAACATAAAGGAAGCTAACACTCCCATTAAAAGTACTTTTCTCATAATTATATTATTAAATTTTAATGTCGCAAAGGTAATACATAATTGCCTAATATGCAAATTCGCCAATTTACTAATTTGCTAATTATCGAATTATCACTACCTTTGCATTTAGAATAACTTAAAAACAATACAATATTATGAGAAAAACTTTTATTATTTTATGCATTTGGAGCACCATTGTAGGTTGCTCTCAAGAACAAAAAGAAGATGACACCTCTTCCAAAGAAAAAGAGGAATGGAAATTAGTTTGGGAAGACGATTTCAACCGCGATGATATTTTCGCTACCGGTATATGGTCTAAAATATGGGGATGCCCTACTTCCACTGCCGACTGGTGCAAAACGATGAATCACGACCCCAGTCTGTTTGAGATAAAGGATGGCAACCTTATCCTCTTGGGCAAGCCCAGAACTGACCCTACCAAGCACAAAACGCCTTACATTACGGGAGGGGTAACTACCCAAGGAAAGAAATATTTTCAAAATGGACGTTTAGAAATCCGTTGCAAGCTCGAAGCTCATCAAGGTGCTTGGCCTTCCCTGTGGATGGTACCCGATGCCCCTTGGCCTACGGGGGGTGAGATAGATATTGTAGAACGACTCAACTACGAGCCTTTTGTACACCATACAGTACACTCCACTTACACCCAAGCGGGCAAAAAAGACAAATCTAAGCGTACTCCCCCAAGCACCACTACTGCCCCTATCAACCCCGATGATTACAACATCTATGCCGTAGAACTCGACACCGATGAGGTGCGTTTTTATGTAAACGGCAAGCAAACTTTCAGTTATGCGCGCGTACCCGAGAAAGAGAGTGAAGGGCAATTTCCTTTCAACCGCCCCTATATGTTGCGCATCGATATGCAATTAGGTGGTAGTTGGGTAGGTGAAGTAAAACCTTTCACCAAACCCGTAAGAATGTACGTAGATTGGGTGCGGTTTTATCAGAAGTAAAATTAGTGAATTAGCAATTTGCTTATTATTTTATATCTTTGCCCTTGATAATTGTTTAAAATTAGTTATTTATGAGTACAGTAATCACCAATATCAATCAGTTAGACCTCGCAAATGGGGTATATACGTATGCGGATTATGTACTTTGGGAAATAAAAGAAAGGTTGGAAATTCTCAAAGGAAAAATTTTCAGAATGAGCCCTGCTCCTGCTATTTCACATCAAAAAATAGCAAGAAATTTAACGGGCGAGCTCTATCATTATTTCAAAGGAAAAACCTGTCAGCTTTTTGCAGCTCCTTTTGATGTGGTACTCAAAAACAAAAATGGCTTGGAGGACAGTGTAGTACAACCCGACCTCTGCGTGGTGTGCGACCCTAAAAAGTTAGAGAACGACAAACGTTGCTTAGGAGCCCCTGACCTAATTATTGAAATACTATCACCTGGCAACACTAAAAAGGAAATGCGCAATAAGTATGAATTGTATGAAGAATCGGGAGTTATGGAATATTGGGTAGTCCGCCCTATCGACAAGGAAATCACGCAGTTTGTTCTTGAAGAGGGCAAATACCGCGCCCTCCCTCCTATTGTAGAAGGCGATATGGTTCAATCAGTTAAATTTCCTGAACTCAATGTATCGACTGAGGATATTTTTAGATTGTAACTAATTGACTCATCTTGGAGAGCGTTTCCTCTATCATCGCCATACGCTTCTTTACTTTCTCTACCGAAGCATCTAACGTGTACCCCTCATCAAGGAGTTCTTTGATGAGGAGTATTTTTTTGATATTCAGGTAATCATACCTGCGATTTTTTCCTTCTTCTTCTGTCAAACTGGTGATAATCCCTTTCTCTTCCCAATAGCGTATTTGTCGGGTAGGGATTCCAGTGATTTGCGATACTTCCCCTATACCCACTACCAATTTTCGCAGAAAATCAAAGTCTAACAAGAGTTCTTTTTGTACTTTTTTTGCCATAAATTGTAAATAAATTACGAAATAAGTTGCAAATATACAAATAAATACTTTACCTTTGCGTTTTGTAAATAATCTACAATCAAAGAAGATAATTAACAAATGAATACAGAACTTAAACAAACTCTACAATTTGTCTTTTTTATAGCAACACCGCTTTGCTTGGTAAACAGCTTTATTACAAGCGATAAGTTTAATCTTTGGAATGATTGGGGACTAAATACGCAATATCATTTCCTCAGGCAGTACTTTATGTTTCCTTAGTAAAATGGTATAAAAGAAGAAAATGTAAAATCAATAAACAAATATTAAAATGAAAAACTTAAACAACAAGAATGCCGTAATTACCGGCGGAAGTGATGGTATTGGTTTAGGAATAGCCAAAGCCTTTGCCCGTGAGGGCGCAAATCTATTGCTCATAGGCAAAGACCCTGAGAAACTACAAAAAGCCCAACAAGCGCTACTAAATGAGTTTGGCGTGCAAGTACACACCCTCTCTGCTGATTTATCAAAAACAGAGACAGTAGCTGAGGTAGTGAAAGACATTGAGCAACTGCTATCTACGGTAGATATTTTAGTAAACAACGCTGGTTTGGGCAAGTTCGTACCTTTTGAGCAAGTGGACAGCACCTTATACGATGCCCACTTCAACCTCAATGTAAAAGCGCCTTATTTCCTTACCCAAGGTCTGTTACCTGCTTTGGTGAAAAGCAAGGGGAATGTCATTAATATCTCGTCGTATTTTGCGCACCGAATGCTTCCTAACCGCGCAACTACCGTCTATTCGGCTACTAAAGGAGCGTTAAACTCTTTTACCAAGGCTTTAGCTTTTGAAGTGGGACATTTGGGCGTACGCGTAAATGCCATTGCCCCTGGGAGTATTTCTACCCCGCAATTCAACCGCAATTTGCAAGCTCTCACCCCCGAAAAACAAGCGGCTTTTGAGACTATGGTAAAGGAAATTTACCCTTTACAACACATTGGCACGCCTGAAGATATAGCTAAAGCTTGTGTATTCTTAGCCAGCGACAATGCTTCGTGGATTACAGGCACTGTGCTTGCTGTAGATGGCGGACTCACTACAAATTAAAATTTGCTAATTTGCTAATTATTACTATCTTTATCCTCTCAATTTCAGGTAGGTTATATGCACACCGATAATTCCGATATACTTGCCAAGCTCATAAACACACGCCTTTTACAAGTGAAAAACGAACCAGCAAGAAGGATATTGCAGAGCTACACAAGTACGCTCATATCATAAAGTTATATCAGATAAAAGAAGGAGAAGACCTCTATAAAAAAGATGGGTAAGAATTGGATTATACATATAGATGAAATAAGCAAGCTATAGACAATGATAGCTACCATACGAAAGCAATTAGCAGAAGTAAACCCTATGGAGAAGAAAAGCTGGTGAGTGTAGTCCCTTCTAAAAACGGCCTGCACCTCATTACAACTCCTTTTAATATCAGTGGGGCAACCTTCGCAGGCAATATAGAGGTCAAAAAAGATTATCTGACAAATTTGTTAATCTGCTAATAAAAATAAGCACTTATAGCTACTATTGTTTTTATTTGTTAATTAATTTATTTGTTACTATATTATTTTTTTATTACCTTTGCCTATTATATAATAACAAATGAATATTTTCACTGACGAAACGCTTGAAGGTACGGGGATGAATCTCTTTCTTCAGGTACTGTCAGTATGTTATCTCATTCGCCAATTGACTTAACAAATTGATAACTCTTTGCAAAAATAGCTAAACTATATTATAGACAAATGGAAAAATATAGCCCACACAAAGACACCCCTACTGCCTTACAACTTGAGCTCGTTCCTCTAAATGAGTACCTTGAAAAGAACACTACTTATACCCAAAAGGCACATACACATAACTTTTACCAAATCATATGGTTTGCTAAAGGTAAGGGCACACACTATGTAGATTTCAAAGAATACGAGGTAAGCCCTCATCAACTCTTTTTTATTGGTAAAGGACAAATACACGCCTTCGACAACCAGCCTTATGAAGGTTTTGTTATTCACTTCAACAAAATTTTCTTAGCCGATGAAGTTGATACACTTGACATCTTCTTAAAACATAACATCTTCGATACTTTTTCGCAAAAGCCTTATCTATCATTAGCTCCTGAGGAAGTGCCTAAATGGCATCAGCTTATAGATAAGATGCAGGAAGAATTAGAAAACTCTGAAGCCTTTGCTCACACTGATTATTTAAAAAACTTATTGCATCTCCTACTCATCAAAATACAACGCTTTTTCCTTAAAGAAGACCGAAAACAACTCTCAATAAACGACCCCAAACATCTGCTTTTTATACGTTTTTGTGAAGCAGTAGAACAGCATTTCAAAACACTACACACCGTAAAAGAGTATGCCAAGCTGTTACATATCTCCACTAAAAACCTCACTAACTGTACCAACGAGCTCATACAACAAACACCTTTGGCTCTCATCAACGAGCGGCTTTCTCTCGAAGCTAAGCGTCTACTTACCTACACTGATGACTCCGTGAGTAAAATTGCCTATACTCTCGGCTTTGAAAATTCTTCCAATTTTATTCGCTTCTTCAAACGCCTGAATGGAATAGCCCCTTCTTTTTTCAAAAAAATAATCGTATAATTTGTCTCTAAAATCCGTTCATATATGGCATAACATACTAAATATATAGAACAATAAAAACTCTTATATAAGTAACTAACATCAATTATTTTATTAATAGACATATGAAAAAGATGAGTTTTATAGCTCTTTTGGTGCTATCTCTCGCTGCCAATGTAGTATTGGTACGCAAATTATTTGTAGGAAATACCCAAGTAATTGAAGGTGACTCACGTATAAGTATAGTGGTAAGTCAGCCGAACCGTGATTTTGTGATGAGCGAAATGCGCAATTTTGTAGAAACCTTACATCAAATCAATATGGGAATTGAGCAAAACGATTCCTCACTGATAGTGGAAGCAGCACGCAGTTCAGGAGGTTCGGTAGCACATCACGCTCCTGCAGGACTCATAGCTTCTATCCCTATGGGATTCAAAACTATAGGTTTCGATACGCACGCTAAATTCGATAGCATTGCCAATAGCGCCGAAAAGAACTTCGACCCTAAAGTTACACAACAACAAGTAACTGCCCTACTCGGCAACTGTGTAGCCTGCCACCGCAGCTACCGTATGGATGTGAAGAAGGATTAGTGAAAACACATAATACACTATGAATTTGAACATATTCATTACCCTACACCTTTTAGAGAAACGCCAAAAAACCTTTGGGAGTACGCTGAGGACAATCCTTTTGTTTCCTCTGGCAATTGTAGGGGATATGTGTTTGTTGATAGCTTATTTGGTAGCTTTGATAGTGAGCAACATACTTGAAAAATACAATAATTAAAATGAAAAAACTTTTTTTACTGGTATGTGTATGGACAACACTCCCTGCTGTAGCGCAAACCTCGAAAGACAAAACCCTGATTATAGATATGAGTTACCTCAAACAAGGTAGTAGTTACGGACAGTTAGGAGTGCATCTCAACTGTTATGACAGCAATAAGTTGGCACTATCAGTGGGACTTGCGGGCAACTTCCGTTCGGAAAACGGATTAGTCGCTATCCCCGAAGCACAAATTTCGGCGTGGATCAGAGCTGATGACTCTCACAGTGGTTTTATAGATATCCCTGTGCTAATGTTACGTCCTCAACTGAATTTCTCCCCTTATTACTTCGCCCCCGAAGCAGGCATCCAAATTTTTATTTTCTACGTAAAAGCAGGCTACGCATTCCCTTGGGGTAAAATGAGTGACAACTATCCTTTTGACACGGGTAAATTCCGCTTTTCAGTAGGAGCTATTATACCGCTAAATATTAAATAAAAAATAATATGAAACATCTCTTTTTCTCCGTAGCCCTTGTGAGCACAATGCTCGGTTTTGGGCAGGCCTCAGGAAACCTCAATTACCAAAACAGAGGCCGAAATAGCTTGAATAACAACGACTATTCTCTTGATTTCCCTACCAATTACGAAATGGTAGTCTCAGCCAAGGGACTGGCTAATATCAAAGCCGATGCTTTTGTGGCGATCTTCAGTGTGGTACAGGTAGGCAAGAGTGCTGAAGAGGCTACCTCCCTAATGAGTCAGCGTCTTTCGCCTGTGCTCTCTGCCCTAAAGGCTAAGAATATGGAGGCTTTTGTAGATATGATCTCCTTTGTGCCTATGTACGAATACGAGACCGAGAAGAAAGTCTTTAGCAAGCGCACCTACAATGAAGTACCTATAGGCTTTGAACTCAAGCAAAACCTACATATCAAAATCAATGAAGCCTCCCGACTCAATGAGTTAATCACTCTACTGGCTAATAACGAGATTTACGACCTTGTACGTATGGACTACTACAGTAGCCAGTTAGAGACGGTAAAAAAAGAACTGAAGGACAAGGTAAAATCTGCCTTTGCTGAAAAACAAAAGGCCTATGAAACTACCCTTGGGGAAAGCTTTGCCTCCGCTGAAAAGAAGGTTGTTGATGGTTTTTTGTACATTTCCCCTACTGAACAATATAGTAGCTACGAAGCCTATAGTAGTGCATCCTTACAAGGCAAGCGAGCAGGCAATGTCGTGCAAGCCAACAAGTCTACTACTCAGTATTACCGACCTATTGCTAACCGAGATTTTGATGTGGTGCTCAACCCTATTATCGTAGAACCTATGATACAAGTAGTCTATGAAATAAAAATGAGTATAAATCGCCCTGATAAATATAAAAATAAAGAGGCACTATTGCTCACCCCTGCTGGCGAACTCAAGAAGATAAACTTGCCTTAGCTGATACCCTCAAAATACTCTTGTAATTCATCGGTTACAACCGATGAATTACCAACTTAATATGTATCAATAACTTTGTAGTAGTGGTAAGCGATATAGAAGATTCTTTTTTTGAAGAAAGTATAGAGTTCAGGTGTCAGGTTTTAGGTATTAGTTTTGTCGCAAAAATACACTTTTTTGCGACAAAATAACAACTTATTTTATATGGAAAGCACTGATAAAGATTATCAAAACGCGGGAGGAATATTGAGAAATGGCTTTTTGGTAGAAATTCAATCGCCCGAAACTACCAAATTTGAGGTGTATAATAGTGTTTATCCTTACTTTGCAAGCCTTATCGGATTGTATAATCCTAATGCTGATATAGAAAAATACGAATAATGATATTCAAAAAACATTCCTATAATTCACCCTTCCCATACTTCCCATTTTTCTTCTTCTAAATTCAACTGTCGGTGGAAATTGCGTATTTGCTCCTCATCAATACGTGGGTTCTTATTCAGTTGTTGTAATATTTCTCGCTGATGATGCAAAATAGCAACGTATTTCTTTCGCACTTCAGGGGTAGTATTGCATTTAGGCATATCGAGTTGGTATTGCCATATATCTTTCTGATTCTGTAATAGAAAACTATCAGTTATTCCTTCTTTGTAATGCTTTTGCATATAATCTAAAGCAGCTTGCGCTAAAGATTTCCGAATAAGGCTCTCAGCTTCGGCTTCAGGAATATGGTCTTTATAATCAGGAAATTTTGCCCATCGGATAAGCGCCGGCAAACTAAGTCCTTGTACAAGTAGGGTTGCCAATATCACTATAAAAGTAATGTAGAGAATAAGGCTGCGATGCGGAAAAGGCTCGCCATTCTCTAAAGTTAGAGGAATAGAAAGTGCTACCGCTAATGAAAGCACCCCGCGCATTCCTGCCCAACCTAATACCAAAGGCACCCGAGCTCCAGGATTACGCTCATCGGCAACGGTGATAAAGCGTTTCATTATTTGGGTAATGAGTACTGCCCCATAAGATGATAGCAGTCGCACCCCTACCACTACCCCTGTGATGAGCAGTCCGTAGTTGGTAGCAGTGGCAAGACTCATTCCTTCGGCTTCTATACCCTCAAGCACTTCAGGCAAGGCAAGACCTATCAACATAAAGGCAAGACCATTGAGTATAAAACCTAAAACACCCCATACCGCAACCCCTTTGTTACGTGTGGAGGTAGCAAAAATATTAGTAAGATGCAGTGACATATATATACTGCCTGCCACTACTGCCAACACCCCCGAAGCACCCACTTCGTTTGCTACAATATACATTATATAAGGTGCTATAAGTGAGAGGATAACATCCATATTAGCATCAGTAGGGAGATATTTATACATTTTGCTCATCACCCAAGCGATAGCCAAGCCTATAAGTGACCCAGCAACAACTACCCAAAGGAAATTCAATGCTATATCCGTCCACACCAGCTGACCGGTAGTAACTACTAAAGCTGCAAATCTAAATAAAATCAGTGAAGAGGCATCGTTCAGCAAACTCTCGCTTTCTATTATCGTTGAAATACGTTTAGGTACCTTCACAAAATTCATAATCGCTGAAGCACTCACGGCATCGGTAGAGCCTATCACTCCTCCTAAAAGAAACCCTAAGGCTAATGAAAATCCTGGAAATACCATATTAGCCACCCACGCCACCGCAGCCGCTGTAATAAACACTACGATAAAAGCAAAACTAAAGATAATGCGTCGCCATTTCCACATCTCTTTTAGCGATATCGAGAAAACATCAGCATATAAAAGTGGCGGCAAGAAAATGATGAGCACCAAATCGGGGTTGAGTGTAATGGTAGGTATATTAGGGATAAGACTAATCGCTAAACCTCCTAAAACCAACAGAATAGGGTAAGCCACTTTAAGTCGGTTAGCCAGCATTATAAGCAGCATAATAGCCACCATCAAAAGCAATAAGTAAGAGAAGTATTGTACCATAGTTCATTAATTATGAGGCGACAAAAATAGTAAAAAATACTTTTCATTCATAACCGATGAGTATTTTTTTGTATCTTTGCAACCTATACAGCACAACAAATTATTTCTTAACTCTTATCTCTTACCTAAAAATGAAAGCCCTTATCATCGGCGCTACAGGCGCTACTGGAAAAGATTTAGTAACACAACTTTTAACCGACGACACTAATTGAATTTATTTAAAGGTAGAAATACCATACTTTTATAACGCTATTAAATAAGCTTGTAATGAACACCGAAAAAATTAGTCCAGCACTCTTAGGAATTATCTTAGCAACAGGCATTATGTCTTTCGCAGGTATTGTAAGCGAAACAGCTATGAATGTTACTTTCCCTACCCTGATGAAGGAATTCCATATCAATACCTCTACTGTGCAATGGCTCACTACGGGCTATCTGCTTGTGTTGGCTCTCACCATTCCCGTATCGTCTTTTTTAAAACACAACATTTCAATGCGCACTCTCTTTCTCAGTGCGATAAGCTTGTTTATTTTGGCTACCTTATTATGCTATTTTGCTCCCACCTTCTGGATATTGCTCTTAGGGCGTGTGTTACAAGGCGTAGGTACAGGCATAGCCCTCCCTCTGATGTTCAATATCATTTTAGACCGTGCTCCTAAAAGTAAATTAGGGCTCTGTATGGGTATCGCCTCTCTCATTTCGGCAATGGCTCCAGCTGTAGGCCCTGTTCTTGGTGGCTATATTATTGATGCATATGGCTGGCGAGTTATTTTTTTAGTACTTTTACCCTTACTCTTTTTCTCGTTAGCATTAGGTTTCTTCCTTCTAAAACATAATGATATTCCTACTGAGAAAACCAAATTCAACACTTTTGATTACCTACTCATAGTCTTCAGCTTTACCTCCTTTATCTTAGCCACCGAAAAAGCCTCCTCTCACGGGTGGACAAGTATTGTAGTGTTATCACTTTTAGGTATTTCAGCTTTAACCTTATATACCTTTGTATACCGTTCGGCACAGACACCGCAACCTCTTATACACTTATCCGTATTCTCCCACCGCAGGTTTGTGCTTAGTATAGCCGTAATTTTAGTTTGCCAATTCAACGTGTTAGCATTAGGTTATTTAATACCCAATTACGCTCAAATCACATTGGGAACAACGGCTTCTGTTGCTGGATTCTTGCTCTTCCCAGGTTGCTTAGTAGGAGCTTTTTTAGCTCCTATCAGTGGTAAATTGTTAGATACTTTTGGGGCAAAAAAGCCTATACTTATAGGTAGTATATTGCTTATCATAGCTTTAGCCTTATTTACTGTCTTTGGCAAGACACTTACCACAGCAATGTTCATCGGGTTTTATGTGTGTTTTACCATCGGACAAGGTTTTGTGGTAGGAAATACTCTTACCTACGGATTAGCCAAGCTTCCTACCTCCCTCTCTGCCGATGGCAATGCAGTGGTCAACACTTTACAACAGTTAGCAGGAGCAGTAGGCACTTCTATAGCAGCCTCCTTAGTGGCTTCAGCGCAAACCAACTTCGCACTTGCTGAAGGTACAGCAAAAGGTAGTTGGTATACTTTTATGTTGCTCTGCACACTTTCAGTATTTGCCTTTATCTGTGCTTACAGAATGTTTAAGGAGTAAATAGAAATCTCCATCCTTTGTAAAATATTTTTTTCGTATATTTGCAACTTAATAAATCTCTTAAATAAAAAACTAAAATGAAAATAGCCATTGACCACGCAGGAGTCGATTATAAAAAAGCCATTGTAGCTTTTTTGGAAAGTAAAGGAATAGAAGTACTCAACTACGGCACCGATACCTCTGAAAGTGTAGACTACCCCGATTTTGGTCACGCCGTAGCCAAAGCCTTAGAAGAAAACAAAGCCGACCTTGGTATTGTGATTTGCGGTAGTGGTAACGGCATTGCAATGACCGCCAATAAGCACCCTCACATCCGCTGTGCAGTTTGCTGGACAAAAGAGCTCTTTGCTCTTGCCCGTGCCCATAACAATGCCAATGTGCTGAGCATTCCCGCCCGCTTTACCGCCATTGAGCAAGCCGTAGAAATAGCCAATACCTTTCTCAACACCCCTTTTGAAGGCGGTCGCCACGAAAGAAGAGTAAAGAAGATTTAAATCGCATTTGCGTCGCTACACTTTGCCAAAGTTTGAAACTTTGGCAAAGTTATTAATCTCTTCATTATTAAATAATTTAGTTATATTATTTTGCTATTCTTTGTTTTTCTTTTACTTCTAAGGGGCTCTTTTTCCCTAAATTAATTTTGTATGTTTGCTCTATTTTTATATCAGATAAGTTTTTTTTGACTTCAATTATAATGATCAATAAACACCCATAGTTGATAACTCTGTTGATAACTTATTTTTAAACCTGGTTAAAAAAGCTTTTTATTCTGTAACTTTGCACCCAAATAAAAAAACATTTTATGAAATTTAAAACAAAAAGTTTAGACCTATCTGCTAGTCTCAGTTTTATCAAGCATTATCTTGATTCGCATAATGTATCTATCGAACTTTTCAATTCTAAAAAGGATTTGGACGCAATGCAGGCAAGTTTTAATAAAAAAAGGAAAGGACTCCTCTATATTACAAAAAAAGGAGGAGTTTTTCAAACAAAAAAACAGAAAAAAAACACCATTATGGGAAAAGAAGTAAAAACTATTGAGGAGCAAATTGCTATTCTCAAAACAAGAGGTATGCATTTTGACAATGAAGAAAAAGCGAAGGAAATTCTCAGAGATGTGGGCTATTATCGCTTAGGATTTTATTGGTTCTATTTTCAAGAGAATAGCAAAAATCATATTTTTGCTGAAAATACTCAATTTTCAACAATTATGGATTTGTATTATTTAGACATGGATTTTAGGCACCTGTTAATTAAGGTGTTGAGTAGAATAGAGATTAATCTACGAACTCAGATAATCTATATTGTGTCTTCTTCTTATAAAGATAAACCTGTTTGGTTTGCAGATCCTAAAATTATGAAAAAGGAGTTTATTCGTAAATTACCTAAATATTATACTGAGTCCTTTAAGCAACAAAATAAAGTAATTTCAAGGCATCATAAAAAATACACTAATGATAAATATGCTCCTGCTTGGAAAACTTTGGAGTTTATGACTTTAGGAAGTATCTATAAAATATTTAAGGCGTTGAAAGACAATGTTATTAAAGAAGAAATAGCTGACTACTATGGTATAAAGAACATTGAAATATTTGATAATTACTTTAGAGCGATTGTTTATATTCGAAACATTTGCTCTCATACTAGAGTTCTGTTTGATCTTAATACTTATTTTCCCATTAAATCAAGTAAAGTTTGTCCTATTGCACAAGAAGAAAGGAACTCTCTGAATGCTATCATAAAAGTAATACATTACTTTTTGAGTGTTATTTCAAAAAATAGAGCAGAAGATTTGAGAAAAAGTATAAAAAGTCTTGTCTCAAATTATATTGAAAATGAAGCTATTACAAAAATAGTAAGAGAAAAAATGAAAATTTCATTGCAAGATTAAAAATATTTTCTACCTTTGCAACGTAGAAAGTGTCCTTGCAGACAAGCACTGTTATCGGCACTATAAAAGCGAATTATAAGCCCCTTCCTTTGCGATGGGGCTTTTTTTAATATGAATAATCATTGGTTAGAACGTACAGAGCTTTTAATTAAACAACAAGGTATTACCACTCTGCAAAATGCCCATATCCTCATTGCAGGCTTAGGGGGCGTAGGCTCTTATGCTGCCGAATTTGTAACTCGTGCAGGCGTAGGAGCTCTCACTATTGTCGATGCTGATACCGTTTCCCTCTCTAATATCAACCGCCAGTTGCCCGCCCTTCATTCTACGATAGGGCAAGCCAAAACCGAAGTGATGAGAGCACGTCTTTTGGATATCAACCCCGAGCTGAAACTCACCGTCATTCACGAATTTCTCACCCCTGAGCGCGCTTGGGAAATCGTAACGCCCAACTTCGATTATGTTATCGACTGTATCGATAGTATTACCCCTAAGCTGAACCTTATTCTTGCAGCTAAACGCAAACACATAAAGCTCGTGAGTTGTATGGGCGCTACAGGCGCTACTGGAAAAGATTTAGTAACACAACTTTTAACCGACGACACTTATAGCGAGGTGCATTGCTTCGTGCGCAAACCTTTAGCCCTCTCCCACCCCAAGTTACACGCTCACGAGGTCAATTTCGATACCCCTGAGGCGTGGGCAGATTTGTTGCATGGCGATGTAGCTTTCTCTTGTTTGGGTACTACCTTAGCCGTTGCAGGTAGTAAAGAAGCCCAATGGCGCGTGGATTACGACTATCAGTACGCCTTTGCCCAGCAGTGTAAAGCTAATGGGGTACCTACCTTTGTACTCGTCTCGGCAGCAATGGCAAATGCACAGTCTAAAATGTTCTACAACCGTATGAAAGGACAGTTAGAGGACGCTGTGAAAGCACTTGGTTTCTCGCGCTTGCTCATTTTCCAACCCTCAGTATTAGTGCGAAAAGGGTCGGATAGAAAAGGAGAGCAATTGGGTCTCAAAATGATTGTTCTCCTCAACAAAATAGGACTCTTCAAGCGTTACCGCCCTATGCCAACAGCTGTTCTTGCTCAGAGAATGCGTAAAGAAGTTGCTACTGCGAATAAGGGTATACATACTTTTACTCTTGATAAAATCTTTTGATAGAGATCAACAATAAATGATAAATCAATATTATGTGGCTCATTTACGCACTATTATCAGCTGTATTTGCCGCTCTTACTTCTATTCTTGCCAAAATAGGGATTGAGGGTGTCAATTCTAATCTCGCTACAGCCATTAGAACCTTAGTGGTAGTCGCTTTAGCGTGGGTAATGGTCTTCCTTACCCAACAGGGCTGTGGTTTAGCACACATCAGCAAGAAAAGTTGGCTCTTTCTAATCCTCTCAGGACTTGCAACTGGGTTTTCGTGGTTATGTTATTACAAAGCCTTACAAATGGGAGTCGTTTCTAAAGTAGTAGCTGTAGATAAGATTAGTATTGTCCTTACGTTTATCTTAGCTGTTTGCTTCTTACACGAAGCCTTTACTCTCAAATCATTAATAGGCATTGCACTTATCGCCATTGGTACCTTAGTGATGGTGATATGAACAATAATATTTCATTAACTTTGCCAAAGCCTAAGGGCTTTGACAATGTGTATTATTAGTATAGTAATTCCCGCTTTTGGTATAGAAAAACAACTCTTTTTCTTCTAACAATCTTTTTTTCTGTACTTTTGCCACTGTAATACTTAAATCTTTATTATAGTGAAAGAGATAATAACTTTTATAGCACTGCTCTTTGTAGTAAGTGTTTCAGCGCAAATCAGTGTAAAAGCAGAGTATATAAGCAATTCCAAGTTCTACGATGCAGTAAGCGACAGCAATATAGGCGATGGTTCGGCTATGATTTACTCTGTGGGAGCAATGGTTCCCCTCTCTATGCAAGCCCCTGAGGATGAAGACCTTTACCAACGACCTACCGTATGGGGTGTAGGGCTTAACGGCACTTTTGTAAAGATGAACAATCACAACTTTCCTATCGGAAAAGAACTACCTTCAGAGGTAATGAACCTCGGTGTGAGCGCTATTCATCTCCGCCCTTTAAAAACACGTTGGTCTATGCTTATGGCACTCGGTGCAGGAAGCTATACCCCCGAAAATCGTCTTTCGTCTATTCACATAGGTGAAAATGTAGTAGCCAATGGTGCTTTTATACTTGTATGGCACTGTCGACCTAATATCGAAATAGGAGGTGGGGTAGCGCTGAACAATAGTTTCGGTTACCCTATGGTGTTCCCTGCATTTTATTTTAAATACAATGGTGCTTTTAGCGATAAATTTACTATTGAAGTAGGGAGTATCGATGGGCTAAAAGTTGCCTTAGGGTATAACTACCGCGAAAACCTCGACTTTAAATTAATAGCTAATATGGGAGGATATTCCGCTTACCTCAGGCGCAATGGAGAAAAGGAAATATTCAGTCAGCAGACTTTTATTGTAGGTTTGCAACCTGAGTTCAAGATAGGTAAACACGTGAGTATTCCACTTACTGTAGGGGGAAGTTTTATCCGCTCAGGGCGTTATAGAGAGCGCAAACTCAGTGCAATGTTCGCCTCTGAAGCTAAAAATGAAGATGGCACTTCTCGCTCCAGTCAGTTTAACCCTGCTTTTTACCTTTCGGCAGGGATTACAATCGGAGGAAACTAATAATAGGCTTCAAAAACCTAAAAAGGTATGACTTTACCAAATAGAAACTATGAACGAAAATCCCTATATATTTCTAAAAAACAATCTCTTCTTACAGTTTCTTATTGCCGATAGATATCGCATCTATAGGCATATAACTGCTTGTGTATCATTACTATTGTTTTTCCTAATCACTAAAGAATGGGGAGCGTACGAAGGCTTTGTTGACCACTTGGATTGGATAGAGAGATGTATGATTATCACAGTAGCTTTTTACCTAAATATCTATGTGCTTATTCCGCGCTTTTTGTTTAGGGGAAAGCTTGTTACTTACACCTTTAGCCTTATAGGGATACTTTTCATCTGTCAAGTGATTACCTACTACCTAAATGCCGTTATATGGAGAGAGTATATTATCAGTGAAGACCTAAAAAAAGCAATGGCACTGCCCATTCCTACCCTATTTATCTTTTCATTATTGAGTTTATTGCCCTTTATAATGCTATCCACACTCATAAAAATATTCCAATTGTGGATAAAAAGCACCGAAAAGATGCAAGAATTAGAACAACAAGCTGCCAAAAGTGAGCTACAAGCCCTCCGTAGCCAGATACAACCACACTTTTTGTTCAATATGCTCAATAGTATCAACACATTGTTGTATATCGACCCCGAAAAAGCTTCGTACACCCTCACAAAATTATCCGATTTCTTGCGACATTTACTCTACCAATCACACGAAGAACGAGTTTTCCTCTCTTCTGAATTGCGTTTTCTCTCCGATTTTCTCTCTTTGGAAGCAATGCGCCGTGATGATTTTACTTATGAGATTACCTACAACGAAAAGAATATACAAGGTATACAACTGCCTCCTAATATACTGCTTATCTTAGCTGAAAATGCCGTAAAACACAGTGTTGACAGTCTCTCCCCTACTTATATTTATATGAAATGTGAGGAAAAAGAAGGACTTCTACACTTTTCAGTACGCAATTCCGTACCTTTGCAACCTAATCCTCAACAAAAATTCAGCGGTATAGGATTAACTAACCTCCGCCGGCGGTTAGAACTGCTCTATGGCGATCGTTTTAGCTTGTCACAAGAGCGTTTACCACAAGAATATATAGTAACCTTAGCTCTACAACTATGAATTGTTTGATAATAGACGATGAACCCTTAGCCCGTATCGGTATGGAGCGCCTCATCAGGCAATACAGCAACTTGAAGGTAGTTGGTACTTTCAAAAATGCAGTAGGTGTTGCCGACTTTCTGAAAAAGAACGAAGTACACCTACTCTTTTTGGATATAGAGATGCCTGGTGTAAACGGCTTGGAGTTCGCTAAAACCTTACCCGAACAAACTTTGGTAATATTTACTACCGCCTACAGCCAATATGCCTTAGACAGTTATGAAGTAGATGCTCTCGACTATTTAGTGAAACCCATCACCCCTGAGCGCTTCAAAAAAGCCGTTGCCAAAGCCGAAAGTTACCACCAATTGCTCACTCAGCAGAAAACCGACTTTGAAGCTACCGATACGCAATACATCAGTATCCGCGCCAACAGACGCAATTACCGTATCCCTCATAACGATATCCTATATATAGAAGCATTGAAAGATTACGTGATTATCCACACCTTCACCGACCGCTACATCACGTGGATTAATCTCAAAAACATACACAGCCAGCTCCCCGATTCGGTATTTGTACGCGTTAATAAGAGTTATGTAGTGAATATACAACACATTACTTCCTACACCCACCAATTTGTGTATATAGGGGATACCGAAATCCCTATTGGCAGAGCGTATGAAGTAATTAACAAATTTGGAAATTAGCAAATTATTCACTACTTTTGCACTCATCATTCGTCATTCGTCATTAAAATTATGCCTCATACCTCTTCATTATTTTGCAAAGCAATTATAATAGAGACTATAATTGTTGTTATTTCAGTATATATATTAGGAATAATCTATGGAGGAACAGATGCCGCCGATTCAATTATAGGGATTATCTTTATCCCCCTACTTGCAGGAGTAATTCCCTCTTTCTTAATAGCTAAAATCATAGAAAAGTACATAAAACTCACTTCTAAAAACGCAATAATAGGTGTTCTTCTATTTTTTGTACTCACCTTTATTTCTGTAAATATAGGCGCCATAGTTTTCAGTTTTTTAGAAGATGGTAAATGGATTGATAGACATCATTTATATGAAATACGAGAAGCATTCTTATATTCCTGTGGTATACAAACCTTAGGGGTAGCCATTTGGTTAGGAATAAAACTCGATAAAATCAAGCAATCCTCTAAAAATTAACCTGTAAAAACTCTGCTATATTTTCCTTTACCTGAACAAATGAATACTTTCATAACCTTAGACTTTGAAACTTTTTAAGTAAGAAGAAGTTAATTATCACATTAACTAATTTGCTAATTATTTTCGTATCTTTGCCCCTAAATCATCAAATACAAATCCAATGAAAAAGATTTTTTTATTCTGTTTAGCCCTTGTGGGCTTTGTAGCTACAGCTCAAACATACGAATTTAAAGTCGTAACTGCTGTAGAATCGGTCGTACCTTATGGAATCGGTCGTTCTCGTTTGATCTCAACTAACGATGAGCGCAATTACAAAGATTTTACCACCACCCGCTCCGAAGACGGGGATGAACGTAACAAAAGCGACCGTGATGAGATTCGTGTCAAAGGTTTTGACGAAACCAAGTTGCTAAACTTCTTTAACCTCGGAGGGATTCGCTTTCAGAATATCGCTGCCAACGATGCCCTTATCGCTTCCAAACTCAATGCAATGAGTGAAGAAGGATGGGAGCTCGCCTTTGTTACCAGTGGTGTAGAAAGTAATTCAGGTAAAGACGATTCTACAGGGCTTTTTATCACCCGCTTTGTTTTCAAACGATTGAAAAAGTAGTCTTCAAAATTAGTAAACGTAAAATTGTCAATTTCGTAAAAATTTATCTTCCACATTACCCAGCAGCGCCAACTCGCTGGTTTTGTGGAAGATTAAAATACTTTGCTGATTTTTAAACAATTACTTACGTTGAACTCTCATTATTTATCACAGAGTCATTTCAAATGGATAACTATATAGTCCCCGTAAAATAATAAACACTAAATATCAGATAAGATGAAAAAAGTATTGACTTTATTGTTCTTAACGACGTTTTTTTGGGCTAATGCCAAAACTGAACCCATAGAAATACAAGGTGCGGTAGGCAAACTCCGAGGGGTGCTTACTACTCCCGACAATTTTAACCAAAAGAAAATCCCCGTGGTGATTATGTTTCACGGTTTTACTGGAAATATCAACGAGAAAATAAACATTACTATAGCCGAAACCCTTGCTAAAGAAGGCATTGCTTCTGTACGCTTCGACTTCAACGGGCACGGGAAAAGCGATGGCGACTTCGAGAAAATGAGCCTCGATAACGAATTAGAAGATGCGCGCCGTATTGTTCAGTATGTTGAACAACTGCCTTTTGTGAGTAAAATAGGCATCTATGGTCATTCGCAAGGAGGACTGATTTCTATACTGCTCAGTTCAGAACTCGGCAAGAGCAAAATCAAGGCAGTAGCAATGCTAGCTCCAGCAGTTATCATTCACGATAATATGCTACAAGGGGCTTTTTTTGGCACTACTTTCGACCCTCTAAATGTACCCGATAAGGTGAGCCTCTTCTCAGGCAAAATTACCGTAGGCAAAGAGTATATTCTTTCAGGGCAACGCATAAAGCCTTTTGAAGCCGCTAAGCGTTACAAAGGAAAGGTAAAAATCATTCACGGAACAGGTGATAGAGCAGTACCCTACTCGTATAGTGAATATCTTTTGTATTTCTACAAAAATGCCGAATTAGCAATCATCTCAAAAGCCGATCACGTTTTCTCTAACCAAGAAGATATCCCCGCCACTGAGGTAAGTCAATGGATGAAAAAACAACTTAAATAACGTGAGTTCAATATAACACTGTCTTTACTTGTTACCTGAATAAAATGAACACTTTCGCAGCTTTAGACTTTGAAACCGCCAACCAATACCGCAGCAGTGTCTGCAGTATCGGACTTGTTTTTGTAGAAAATAATGAGATTATTGACACTTATTATCAACTGATTAAACCTGCACCAAACTTTTATAGTTATTTTAACACCCAAATACACGGTATTTCGCAGCGCGACACCGAAAATGCATCACTCTTCCCCGAAGTATGGGCAGAAATATTGCCAAAAATAAAAGATTTACCTCTCGTTGCTCACAATAGTATGTTTGATGAAGGCTGTTTGCGGGCTGTATTAGCTTATTACGAGCTACCGCAACACACCAATCCTTTCTTTTGTACTTTAAGGGCAGCACGCAAGAGCCTCCCTCAGCTTGCGAATCACAAGCTAAACACCGTATCCGCTTATTTTGGTTTTGATCTCAAGCAACATCACCACGCCTTAGCCGATGCCGAGGCTTGCGCACATATCGCTTTAGAACTTTTCAAGTGAGACCTTAAAAAAACTAATGTCAATTATAAACCCTAAACTGTCCGTGGGGCTCACACTATGAATATAGAAGAATTTAGAGACTTTTGCCTATCCCTGCCTGATACGTATGAGAAAATGCCCTTTTCGGGGTTCTTTAAAAATGCTGATTCAATCTTAGTTTTTTATGTGGGTACAAAGATGTTTTGCTTCTTTGATATCAATAAGTTTGACAAATGCACGCTCAAATGCAACCCCGATGAGATAGAACAACTCAAAGCAAATTATCAGGCAGTAGAAGACCCTTTTAACCTAAGCAAAAAGTATTGGGTGGGGATCCGTTTCAATGAAGATATGCCCGATGATAAAATCAAGGCTTATGTAAAACAATCGTATGATTTAGTAGCTTCTTCACAGAAAAACAAATTAGTAAAATAATGACAACTATGAAAAAAGAAAAACCTAAACGCCCCAAAAATATTGAAGTTCGAGGGGCTAAAATACATAACCTCAGGAATATAGACGTCGATATACCCCTCAATAAGATTGTAGGGATTGCAGGCGTATCGGGCTCTGGCAAATCATCTCTTGCCTTAGGAGTTCTCTATGCCGAAGGCTCACGAAGATACTTAGAATCGCTTTCTACCTACACAAGACGACGAATGACGCAAGCCGAACGCGCTGAGGTAGACGACGTGCGCTACGTGCCAGCCTCCTTAGCACTGCACCAGCGCCCTACGGTACCTGGTATCCGCAGTACTTTCGGCACAATGACCGAATTGCTCAACAGCCTCCGCCTGATGTTCTCAAGGCTTGCCAATCACTGTTGCCCTAACGGACACTATGTAAAACCTTCGTTTGCTGTAGCAGCTATGCAAGAAATCACCTGCCCCGAGTGCCACGAACATTTCTACGGACCTGGGGCTGAAGATTTAGCTTTCAACAGTCGTGGGGCTTGCCCTACCTGTGGCGGAATAGGAACCGTCAGAACGGTAGACGAAAGCAAGTTAGTCCCCGATCAAAACCTCACTATCGACGAAGGAGCAGTAGTGGTATGGGGCACCCTGATGTGGTCACTTATGAAAGATGTATGCCGCGAAATGGGCGTGCGTACCGATGTGCCTTTCAAGGATTTAACCCCCGAAGAAAAAGAAATAGTCTACCACGGGCCTGCTGAAAAGAAACATATATTCTACCTAAACCCCAAAACAGGACAAACTGCCGAAATGGATTTTACTTACTACAGTGCTGTGTATAGCGTACAAAACGCTTTGGCTAAGGTAAAAGACGATAGCGGAATGAAACGCCTCGAGAAGTTCCTAAAAGAAGACGTTTGCCACGACTGCCGCGGCACAAGGCTTTCTCCAGCGGCACGTGCCCCACGCCTTAGGGGCATTGGCTTAGACCAAGCTACGGCTATGACGCTCGATGAGTTAATGGTTTGGGTAGCAGGCGTCCCCGATTCATTAGAAGAAGCTATGCGCCCAATGGCTAAAAACATCTGCGAAGCCTTTACCGATACCGCCCACCGCCTCATCGATTTAGGCTTGGGATACCTCTCCTTAGACCGTGCAGCAGCTACCCTTTCCACTGGCGAACGCCAGCGCGTACAGCTTGCACGCGCTGTACGCAACCGCACTACTGGGGTGCTCTATGTGTTAGACGAACCCTCTATCGGGCTACACCCTCACAACCTCAAAGGCTTAACAGGGGTGATGGACGACCTCATAGCCGACGGCAATTCGGTGATATTGGTAGACCACGATACCCAAGTACTTACTCACGCCGATGAGATTGTAGAAATGGGCAAAGGCGCAGGGACTAATGGCGGAACCGTCATCGCACAAGGAACGGTAGATGAAATAACACAAAATAAGGAATCGGTAATAGCACCTTACTTATCGCAAGAGAGCAAACTGCCAGCAGAACTCCCAAAAAACGAACTCTTTTCTATGGGAAACATACACCTCTCTACCGATGCTATACACACCGTACACCCTTTAGAAGTCGAATTTCCAAAGGGGAGACTTACAGTAGTTACAGGGGTTTCGGGCTCAGGCAAAACTACTTTAGTGTTAGAGAGCCTAATTCCCGCTTTAGAGGCAAACGCTATGGGGAAGAAATTACCTCAGCACATCAAATCGGTAAAAGCAGAAGGTATTCGTCAGGTAAAGCTCATCGATGCTACCCCTATAGGTATCAATGTTCGCTCTACGGTAGCTACCTATGCCGGTATTCACGACGAACTCCGTAAGATTTACGCCAAAACCCTCGATGCCAAACAGTGCGGCTATAAGGCAGGCGACTTCTCCTACAATACAGGCGACCTCCGTTGCCCTACCTGCGACGGCACAGGGCAAATATCCTTAGATGTGCAGTTCCTCCCCGATGTTGATATTGTGTGCCCTGATTGCAAAGGGAGCAGGTACAAGCGCGAAGCCTATAAAGTATTTCGCACCGCCAAGAATGGCGAAAAATACAGTCTACCCCAGCTGATGAGTATGAGTATAGACCAAGTAATAGAGGTAACTACCGATTTGAAGTTAGTAAATCAAAAACTACAAGTGTTACAACAGTTAGGATTAGGCTATTTGTCGCTTGGCGAAGATACCCCAGGGCTTTCAGGCGGAGAAGCCCAACGCCTTAAGTTAGCCAGCGAAATGGGTAAAGGACAGAGCGATACCGTTTTCGTATTTGATGAACCCACCATAGGGCTACACCCGCAAGATGTACGTGTGCTGCTCGGTGTTTTTCAGAGCCTCCTTAGCTTAGGAGCTACCGTGATAGTGATTGAACACGATTTAGACGTCATTCGCAATGCTCATTATATTATCGATATGGGTCCCGGTGGCGGTGCCGCAGGCGGAAGAATCGTAGCACAAGGCACCCCTCAATCAGTAAAGAATAATGCCAATAGTATTACAGGAAAATATCTATAAACCTAGTAAAATTATAAAAATCCCCGCTGGTAGGCTTTGCCTACCAGCGGGGATTTTTATAATAATTAACACATTTGCCAATTGGCTAATTATTTCTATCTTTGCCCTTCATCAATAGCAAACAACGTGTTATCACTTCGCTCCTATTATCACCCTATGCAATCCGTTATTCCTGCAGAAGAAAAAGAGGTTACCTATACCGAGTTTCTTCCGTGTGAGGCTTTGCACTCGTTTATCTATTGCTATTGGGAACTGAAATCACCTCCGCGTAACACACCTTTTTGTTACCGAGTAGTTGCCGATGGTTGTATAGACCTATTTTTCAACTGTAACGCCCCGCAGATGAGTTCCGTTATGGGCTATTGCAATACGTATGTAGAGTTTCCCATAACGGGTGCCTTTCACTATGTGGGAGTTCGCTTTCTGCCCAGTGCTTTTCCGCTTCTTTTTGGTCAGGATGCTTTTGAAATCAGCGCACAAGAAATCCCCTTGCGCGAGGTAGTTCCTGCTTTGGCTACTTTTATAGCCGAACAATTGGAAGCTCCTCTTTCATTACCTGACATTGCACAATGCTTAGACAACTATTTTCTCCGTCACCTATCACAACGCCCTTTGCAGATGGACAAACGCTTTTTCTCGGCACTTTTTCAGATATTACAGAGCAAAGGCAGCATACACATCAGTGAGTTAGATACCGGTATCAGCCCCCGACAGTTGCGCCGCCTTTTCGACTACTACATAGGCGATAGTCCTAAAACTTTTAGCAATATTGTGCGTTTTCAGCATATACTAAGCGCAAAAGCCTATCACAACCATTCCTTTTTAGACACTTATTACGACCAAGCCCACTTTATCAAATCGTTTAAAACATTCTATGGCGATACGCCGAGTAAGGTGTTAGGCTGAAAAATGTCCGTTTTTTACAATCGTATTCCCTGCGCTTGCGGTACTTTTGCCCCCGAATAACAAATACATTATCAGAATGAAATTAAACGCAGGTATTATCACCGAGAAATTAGCCGAGAGCAAAGTTTTCTACACCCAAGTATTGCAATTTGGTGTTACTTTCGAAAACGACTTTTATTTGCTGTTGCACACCCCTAATCACGAGGCAGAAATCAGTTTTTTGTTGCCTAATCACCCTTCGCAACAGCCTCTCTTCCAAAAACCTTTTACCCAACAGGGCGTATACCTCACCATTGAAGTAGAGAATGTAGACGACTATTACTACAAGTTAAAAGAGCAGGGCGTACCCATTGCCATAGCGCTTCGCGAAGAGCCTTGGGGCGACCGCCATTTTGCTATTATAGACCCCAATGGCATCGGGATAGATATCGTAACCTATTCCGCACCTGAATAAAAATGAAAATCCCTGCTGAAAGAAAAATCTACTAGCGGGGATTTTTTATATCCCCAACTCGTAGTAATACCTACACCTTAAAAAAATATTTATAAAATAATATATAATAAGTTTGCTTATTATATAGAAACATATTACCTTTGCGCCCGAATAAAGAAGTAAATTTAAATTATATATGAATGTTTTAATTATCAACGGGCATCCTTCTATGGAGACGTCCAACGCCAATAAGGCTATTTTAGAAGAAGTAAAACGCTTGCTCCCTGAGGCTGAAGTAAGTAACTTGCAAGCCCTTTACCCTAACTATCAAATTGATGTAACTGCCGAACAAGCTAAACTTGTAAAAGCAGATATAATAGTATGGCAATTCCCCGTGAATTGGTATTCGCTTCCCGCCTTGCTAAAAAAATGGTTAGACAACGTATTTTCACACGGCTTTGCTTATGGCGACAACAAGCTGATGGGCAAGAAACTCATCCTTTCTTTCACTACCGGAGCACCTGAAGAGGCTTACCAACACGGTGGCGCACAGAACTATCCGTTTACCGATTTCCTCAATATTCACCGCCAAACTGCCAATCATTGCAAATTGCTATTCCAAGAGCCTGTAATCTCTTACGGAATGAAGTACATTCCAGAGGTAATGCCCAAAGAAGCACTTACCACCTTGCAACAAAGAGCCAAAGAGCACGCCACTCGATTGGTTGCGCAAATCAAAGAATTAAACTAAGTTTGCAATTGATAAAAATTGCCGTGTGGCAGTGTGTCACACGGTTTTTATTCCATTTATAAATGAAAAACAGACCTATCAAATATTGGATTGTAGTGGCAAGTCGCGACCACGTACAAATGGGCGTTGCGGGAGGATTTGCCCAAGCCTGCCACGGCAAGGCACAGCCTTTGAAACGTATGAAAGAGGGAGACGGTATTCTCTATTACTCTTCCAAACGCTATTTTGGAAAAGAAGACAAATGCCAATCCTTCACGGCTATTGGCAGAGTGAAAGACGAGGAAGTCTATGCCTTTCAGATGAGTGAAAATTTCTGTCCGTTTAGGAGAAATATTACTTTTGTAGACTGCGAAGAAACGCCTATAGCCGACCTTATCGAGCTATTGGACTTTATCCCCAACAAAAAGGCGTGGGGATATCCTTTTCGCTTTGGTATTTTGGAAATATCCGAAAACGATTTTAAACTCATAGCCTCTAAAATGTTACACAATGACCTCTCAGCCCTCAATTTTTAATTTGAAAGCCGAAGAAAGCTCAGGGCTTTTACTTTGGCAGGTAAGTATGTTATGGCAACGCGGAATCAAAAAAGTGTTGCAACCTTTCGACCTTACACACCCCCAGTTTGTACTCTTGGCGAGTGCCCAGTGGTTCGCCCAACAAGGAAAGGAAATCACGCAGGTATCTTTGGCAAATTTCACCAAGATAGACCCAATGACTACCTCGCAAGTGGTGCGCACTTTGCAGAGCAAAGACCTCATCACAAGGGAAGAACACAAGACCGACACCCGCGCCAAAGTAGTTGCTATCACCGATAAAGGTGCCGAACTCATCGCGCAAGCCGTCGCTAAGGTCGAGGCTTTCGACGATGAATTTTTCAGTATTTTGGCAACCGAACAGCCCTCGTTCAACGCTCAACTGCACAAACTTTTGACGAATTAACAGAATCGTTTTGCTCCTTGCTATCCTTTATATAGGTTTTTGTTTGGGTATTAATGGAGTGAATGCTTTGAAGGAAAAAGCGGAGAATAATTGAGCAATTAGAAAATTAGAAAATTTGGAAATTAATAATTGTGTTTTATTCCGTTAGGAAAGTTCCTTTTTCAAGCACAATTTTATTTCCCCATTGGGTAAGGGCATCGAGTATAGGCAAAAAAGATTTCCCTAAGTCGGTGAGTGAATAGATAGCCACCAAAGGAGGCTTCTTACCATAGACAACTTTAGAAATAAGCTCATCGTTTTCCAATTGTTTTAGCTGGATACTCAGCGTAGTTTCGGTTACCGAATAGAGGTCTTTTTTCAGTTCGCTAAATCGCTTTTCACCTTCTTTAAGGTGATACAAAATCACGGCTTTCCATTTTCCTCCTATCAAATCCATCGCTACGGCAATGGTGCAAGGATAGGTTTTTTCTCCTAAGCGAACGCTGGGGGCAGTACACTCTATTTTTGTTTCCATAATAGTTGAAATTATAAAGTATCTATTTAGATAGTTATTGCCAGATTGAAAGTTGTACTATAATTTTGCGACAAAATTAAAAAATAATTTCAATATGGCATTAGTAATTTTAGCACACCCCCATTTTGACCAATCGATAGCCAATAAGGCTATCATAGAGGAGCTTTCTCGTAGCGACATAGATTTTGAAATCAGAAATTTATCAGCGCTATACCCTACCTTTCAAATAGATGTAAAAGCAGAGCAAGAAGCCTTACTCAAGCATCAAGAGGTTATCTTTCAATATCCTTTTTATTGGTATAATATGCCAGCGATACTCAAGCATTGGTTTGATGAGGTTTTCACGTATCAGTTTGCTTATGGTTCACAAGGAGATAAGCTCAAAGGGAAATATTTTATCCCAAGTTTTACCGTTGGGGCACCCGAAAGTGAATATCACACTTTGGGAGAACACCATTTCAAAGTATACGAGTTTTGCAAGAACTTAGCGCAAACGGCTTATTATGCGCAGATGAAGTATGTAGAGCCTCTATATTTTCACGGAACATCAGTAAATGCAGGTTATACCAAAGAGGATATAGAAGCAAAAGCCAAAGCGCAAGCCCAGCGATTGTTAGCATTTCTTTCTTCGCTGAAATAACACGCAAATTAGGATAAAAAACACCCTCCCTACTGGTAGGAAATGCTACGAGTGGGGAGGTTTTTTATTAGTTATTCTTCAAGTGGTCATTTCCAAAACGGATAATCGCTTCTATGATAGGTAAGGCTTCTTTACCTAAATCGGTAAGGGAATACTCCACTCGCGGGGGTACTTCTGGATAACTCACTTTTGCTACTAATTGATGAGTGCAGAGCGTTTTTAGTTCTTCATTAAGTACTTTTTCACTCACTTGTGGAATGGCACGCTTTAGTTCCCCATAACGATGTGTGCGCTGACTGAGATGAAACAGTATAAGCATTGCCCATTTGCTTCCCATTATTTGCATTGTTCGCCATACAGGACAGTCTTTGTTAATATTTTTTTCGTTCATCGCAATATTTTTTCTATTTGATACTGAGTAATTCTAACTTTTTTGTAAGGTGCTTACTTTCTCGTAAGTACTTGTGTGCTTGGATACAAAGGTATAATTTTGCGGTGAAATAACAAAAAAAAATTCATATAAAAATGACAAAAACAGAAATTGTACATCAGTTTTATGTCTCCTTAGCTAAAGGAGATTTTGAGAAAGTAGGCAGTTTATTAGCTGATGACTTAGTATGGCACCAACCAGGGAAAGGGGCTCTTTCCGGTAGTTACAAAGGTAAAGAGGCTGTATTCTCTCATTTAGGAAGAATGGCACAGCTCAGTGGAGGCACTTTTGCTATTGACCAAATTGATTATATCACCGAAAACGACCCTTTGGTAGCTGCTGCCGTCGCTTTTGAGGTCTTTGCTTTTGACAAAAGTATGCGAATGAGAGGTATTGATCTCTATCGGGTAGAGAACGACAAAATACAAGAGGTTTGGTTATTCTCTGAACACATAGACGAAGAAGACGCTTTTTGGACAGAAGCCCTCAGGTTATCTAACCAACAAAAATAATATTTCCCCGCTCGTAGAGAATACTATGAGCGGGGATTTTTATTTCCTAACCAGTGGCATTTGAAATGCGTTATACAAACTTCTTAAACCAATTGTCCAAAAAGATTATTTGCTCTTCTGTATGAAACCAATGTTCGCCATCATTCATAATGGTTAGAGTTGCCCCAATGCTATTTGCAAAATTCGTTATTGTTTCGAAAGAAGTTATCGTATCATTCTCAGCATAAAGAATATTTGTAGGTACATTCCAAGTTATTGGATGAGTTCTAACATAAGAAAGATATTCCCAAGATAAAGTTTCTCCAAAAGAGGTTTTGATTACTTTTTCTTCATATAGTGTTTTCTCTGATACTTTGGAGAGGATCATCATATTTAAAATGATGTGCTCCATATCTACGATTGGCGAGACAAACATAGCTTTTTTAATAGATTTATCTGCCAACGACAACATAGCATAATAAGTTCCTATACTATTGGCTATTAAGACGACACTGCTATACTGTGAGGCTATGAAGTCAAAGAATTTTGGAAATTCTTCTTTGGCTTCCCAAGGAAATTCTGATTTATAGTCAAACCCTATTACTTCATATTCATCACTAAAAAACTTTCTATAGTGATTAGCTTCTGCTGCATTTCCGCCCTTACCATGTATGTATATAACCGCATTTTTCATTTTTTATTTTCTCTATAGTTTTCGTATAAAACGTAGTAATATTAAGTCCGTATTGGGTATGTTTCCCTTTTGTAATAATTTTTTCGCCTGAGAAATAGATTTCTTGGGTATAAGTGGCGTTGTTTTTGGGAGTTTGTTCCTCTATTTCAAAAATGAGCTTATCGGCGTCTATATATTTTCTTTTCTTGTCAAGTGAAAAAGGTAATTGGGGTTCGTTAGTATCTACTCTTCCTAACATCTGAAGACCTTTATCATCGTATGCTGCATATAAAGTACTATAAACAGTGGCATCAGCTTCGTTGAGGACAGTGCCTCCATTCATCTTTAAGTTCTTTTTGTATTTGTCCTTAGTGCTTATCATAAATACTTCCGTATCTATAAAATAATCCCCGAATTGGTCGTCTAAAAAATCTAAAATAGTCGCAATATCCCTCTTTTTGAATATTTTCTTCTTTAGAAAGTGGTTGTATTCATCACTGAGTACATAACTATCTCTATTTACACGTATGATATTGGGACTTTCAACGTAAAATAAAAGTGTATGGGTGTAATTTCTATCGCCTATAAGTAGTTGTAGCTTATCGGCATCTATTTTTTTCGTAGTGAGGAAGTAGGAAAAGGCATCTTTTTGCGCTATATCCTTTGGGGTATCTTTTTGATGGACAAATAAAGTATCCTTTCTACGGTTGAAGCGCAAAAAGGTATAGTATTCAAGGCTATCCTTTCTGTCGGGGAGTAGTGAATCGGTTTCATTGTCTATGGCATAGCTTTCGCTTTGCGTTCTAAGAAGCACGCCCCTTTGTGCCCATAGTATATTTTGACCCCAAAGGACTAATAATAAAGGGAGTAGTCTTTTCATTTTATTTGCTAATTTTCCATTAGATTGGTAACTTGCTGCAATTTTTATAGAACAAAGGTGCTTCTATACCTTTTTTCTTACCTTCTTCATACACGCACTTGCATATATATAATAAGTCGGGGAGATTGTTGTGGAGGGTCATTATTTTTTGGGTGAGGATATTGTTGGCAAACATTCTTTTCATCAAAGGTGCTGAAAGAAAAGTAGGCAATTTGTAAGGTAGTAACTCGTTGTTGTAGTGTTTTAGTACCACCCCTCGTGAGGCTACTATCTTCACCGTTTCACGTATCGATTTTACGGCTTGCTTCAGTAGTTTGGCAGACTGCATTAGCTTCTCGGCTGCCTCAGTAGTTTGTGCATTATTGCTATAATTTTCCATTGTAGTACTTGCTACCGAAATAACTCCCGCATTAATAGCCAGATGTAACCATATCCATTCGAGCATATCGTAAGGGTGTTCTAAGACTATGTTGCAATCGCTAAATAGCTTTACTAAATCATCATAATTATCGATAGTAGTTTTTGCTTTGCTCTCCAGCATAAAATGGTCAAACAGACAAGCATTGAGGGTCTCACCTTCTAAGTTGCCTCCTGCTACGGGATAACCCAATACATAAGGACGATTGCCTAAGAGTTTTTCCAGATAATTCTTATCTTCCCAAATACCACAAGCAATGAGCAGTGTTCCTGTAATATGCTCTCTATTGAGTTCTTCTATTACACTTGCCAATTTTCCAGAAGGTACCGCAATAAAGATAAAATCATACTCTTTTTCTGTGGCGTGCCCAATAGAATAGCTGTCGGTATACGAAAGTCCTTTCTTGTGTCCACGTCCGTCCAAGATATGAACGTTTAAAGTGTGTATGTTATTCTTTTTACTGTCTTTTCTAAGGTAATGTGTTACTGTGTGTCCTGCTTTAGAAAACACATAGCCGTAAATAGAGCCTATAACGCCTATGCCTATTACTAAGATTTTCATAGTGTCCTTTTTATCTAAGGACAAAGGTATGAAATTATTATCATCCTCTTCTATTTCCTCAAAATACCTATCCAAATGGCATCCTATTTCCATATCTTCATCGGAAGTATTTCGTAATACCATAAAGTGACAATTTTTCTCGGCATTAACGAATACAAAATTGTGTTCGCCGAAGTACACTTGGTATCCCTCATCTACTAACGACCAAACTTCACCCGCTTTAAAGCTGAAAATATCATTTTTTATGCGATAGTTTTTACCTACTTCCAATTCCATACTATGTGATTTTTAAGCCACAAAGATAATAATAATTTAGTCAATTTTCTAATTTTCTAATTAGAAAATTATTTACTACTTTTGCCAAGTAAATTGTCAGCAAAAAAGAAAAGGATATGAGCGATTTTAAACTAACACTTTTGAGAAAATGGGAATTTGACAATGAATTCTCATTTGTTTATGCTTCAACTTTACTACCCGATGGCACTGCCATAATCCTAACTTCCGATCATACCGATTGGCATAAATATTACGTCCTTGTCCTTTCAACCGAAGGCATCAAAAAGATTCCTATTGAATACAACCCAATGTCAAACAGAGATTATCCTGTGCTCTTCAGATATAAAGAAGGGTTTGCCATCATCATTTCGGCAAAAGAAGTGCGGTATTACTCAGAGGTACATTCGTCACCAGCACTCATTCCGATAAAAAATAAATCATTACTCAGATATAACATTGTACCAGAGAAGGCAGAACAGCGGTATTTTCAAAATATATCGGATAGCCAAATAATTCCCGTTTGCTTTGAAAATGAAGTTTATTACGGCAATGCAAGATGTTTTGCCCTTTTAGAATTTGATGAGGTAGCAAAAACTGCCAAATGGAAATCCTTTTCTTACATAGATAAAAAAGCATTTACACATCGTGACAACAGAACCGCCGACACCCCAAAAATAGACAGTCTTAAAATATCGGATAAAAAAATCTACGCCTTCATTCCGGGTGAAAGCGCTTCATCGGTCAATAAATGGGGAATGGATTATTATGCGCTCGCACAAATCTCTGCCGAAGGGAAGGTCATCGAGAAAGTTATTGAATCGGACAATTTGCATACCGATCATAAAAAACACGGTGTTAATGGCTGTTTTACGGACTCAGAATATGTGATACTAACACCTATTTTTAAAACCGATGAATGGAAGGGCAATCAAAAAGTCTTTTCGCTCACTACACGCGAATATGGTAATATTTTCTTACCTAAAGGAATGACAAAACACAAACTCCAAAATATCACAGGCAACCTTTGTTTGACCTCTCTTTTTGACAGAGGTTTAAAAGAAATATCTTTGTGTAATTACAATAACTCATAAAACACCTTAGGCATTAGCTTTTATGTCTCAAAAAATCAAAGTTTTCAATAAATTATTAGCCCATTACGGCAAGCAACATTGGTGGAATGACCCCAATCGCATTACCGACTGGATATCGATGATTCTCATTCAGCAAACCACCCAAGAGAATACCGAAAAAGCCCTTGCTAACTTAGAGGGTAACTTATCGGTAGAGGCTTTACACGCTATGGAACTGAACACTTTACAGGAATATATACGTCCGGCAGGCTTCTACAAGCAAAAAAGCACTTACATCAAAGCCCTGATGGAATGGTACGTGTCGCACGGAGCTTCCTTACAGAAGTTTCAAGCTATCCCTACCGAGGAGCTTCGCAAGGAACTGCTCTCTATCAAAGGTGTAGGCGAAGAAACTGCCGATGCAATGTTGTTGTACATTTTTGAGCGAAAGGTGTTCATAGCCGACCAGTACGCTATACGACTTTTGAACCGCCTGAACCTTTCTACCGCACAAACCTATAAAGCCCTACGCGAAGAGTGTATGCCCTTAGTTGCTGAAATTCCCTTAGAAACCTGCCAAGAATGGCACGCTGTGATTGATGTGCACGGCAAGGCTTACCGCAAAGGTTTTACCGATGAACAGTGGTTATTAGAATAAATTATGAGCAAAATATGGAAAAATATCATTGCCCAAACACAAGAAGAGGTAAAGGCAACTTTTCAAGAATTATACGCTTCTGTGGATTTCGGAGCTTATATAGCCCCGCAAGATTACTTTGTGTCTTACATCTTTAAAACAGAAGAGGAACTGAGCAAAGCAAAGGAAACAGGCTTACTGCAAAAGATAAACGAGTATCACCAAAAACTATTGCGTGAGCAACAATATCCTGAGGAAGGTATAAAGGATTGTACTTTTGCCTCTCAGGAAGATTGCGACAAGGAGTGGAACGGAAATTGGTATTATTATTACAAGTAAAATATGAATCTGCTAACAAAAAAACTCTCTAAAAAAGGACAGAAAAAGGAACAGCTTTTCGGCGAAAAGTTTTTGAAAATAGGACGTATAATCCTAATTGTATTTTTGTGTTTCTATCTGTTAGAACTTCTATGGTTAGCCAGAAACTTTACCCTTAGCAAGGAGCTTATAGACGAGATTATTATCCCTATCCTCCCTTTAGCAGTCTTAATAGGGCTATATAGCTTTTTTTACAGATGGGTGATGGATAAGCGTATGCGATACAGCCAATATACAAGAGGTGAATTACCTCCTACCATCAAGGTAAAAGCACTGAAAGACAAAACCTTTCAATGGATAAAATTTCTGTCGATTGTAGTTTTTTATATAATGATGTTCTGGCTAATAAGTGACCAAATTATAAATGAGCATAGAGAAGGGGTAGCCAAATATTTCTATTTACTTATAGGAATTGTTGTTTTAATATTTATTATAGTGCTTTTTGGCGAAGATCTTATAAAAAACACTCATAATACTTTCTATGCCATAGAGATAAAAAACGAGGCTCTTTCCATTTTTTATAAAGAAGAACTTACCCAAACTATCGATTTAAATTCCATTCACCATATCCATTTTTTCCTCGAAAAAGTGAGAAGAGGGAAAGATTCTGATAGAATACACCCTCGTATGCAGATTTACACCTCAAGAACAAACAGAGTGTTGCACATCAAATTGAGTATTGACAACTATCTTTTACTAAAAGCCTATTTTTCTCATAAGCATTTCAAAGTGACAGACGAATATAACCTGTCTTTTTAATTACAATGTCTAACATTCTTCAATTTATAAAAAACTGGACGCTCCCCCTTTCAATGGGTATAGGAGCAGTAGCATATTTGGCATTTTATTACGTATCAGCATTAGAGGGGGCTTCACAATGGCTTGCTCCCATATTCGATGCTATTTTGCCGCTTTTTATGTTCCTCATTTTGTACGTAACCTTTTGCAAGGTCGATTTCAAGAGGTTAGCACTTGTACCTTGGCATTGGTGGATGATAGCAGTGCAGTGTGTTTTGGTAGGAAGTATCACGGGGGCAATTCTCTCCTTTGGCATCCACGGTAAAGAACTGATACTCTTGGAAAGCGTATTGGCGTGTATTATAAGCCCTTGTGCGGCAGCAGCAGCGGTAGTAACTCTCAAACTCGGTGGTAATTTAGAGCAGATGACTACTTATACTTTTGTATCCAACTTGCTTTGCGCACTACTCATACCTGTGTGTTTCCCGCTGATAGAACCCGCTTCTCAAATGACCTTTTGGAGTGCTTTTTCGCTGATAATGCAGAAAGTATGCCTCGTATTAGTCGTACCGATGCTATTGGCATTGCTCACCAAAACCCTCCCCCTACTCCACCGCTTTCACCAATGGCTCATCCATATCCCCGACCTATCTTTTTATCTATGGGGTTGCTCACTGATGA
This sequence comes from Capnocytophaga genosp. AHN8471, assembly GCF_016806945.1. Classification (NCBI taxonomy): domain Bacteria; kingdom Pseudomonadati; phylum Bacteroidota; class Flavobacteriia; order Flavobacteriales; family Flavobacteriaceae; genus Capnocytophaga; species Capnocytophaga genosp. AHN8471. The sequence continues at coordinate 15,872 of NZ_JAESPJ010000026.1, read as the reverse complement.
TCGTTACCGGCACTACACTAAAGAACATTTTTCACGCGGAAACAAGCGTATTATTTCTGTTGCTCATAGGCTTTTTAGGCTTGGCATTGTGCTTATTACAATACGCTATAGGGTGGCGTATAGGTAATTTTTTCAACTCTTCGATAGAGGCAGGACAAGCCTTAGGACAGAAGAACACCGCCTTTGCTATCTGGATAGCAGCCACTTACCTGCATCCGCTTTCTACCGTAGGCCCAGGTTGTTATATCCTTTGGCAAAATATCATCAACTCTATTGAAATATGGAAAAAAGGAAAGTATAACGCATAAAAAATCAATTAACAATTAACAATTAACAAATTAGTAAATTAGAAAATTAGCAATCACCCGTGCGGTTCGTACCGGCTTGTCCCCCTTCGGGGGAACGGGGCTAAATTGGCAAATTGGCAAATTATTTTTATCTTTGCGGCAAATTAACAAATAGTAATATGAAAATAGAAGATATTAAAGGTGATTTTAGTTATAAAGAAAATCCAAATTTGAGATATAGCAACGAGAACTATATCTTGGTAATCAAAGATGAGGACAACCCCGATAAATCGGTGCGCCCATTGTTATATGTAGATAAAAGAGCGGGAAAAGTAGAAAATATCGACCGATATGATATGGATAAAATTCAGGTGCCTATCAACCACTTCAAACCTGAACAAAGTTTTGATAGATTCGATAACTTGTACCAAATCCTAAAAATTTCGTACGGTACTATCGTCGCTACCAATTACGACGACGATAAATATCCTAAATGCAAAACTTTCGCTAACAACCTCAATTTTACTTCTAAAGAGGAAATTATAGAAATTTTAGAAGGTGAAATATTAGAATCTCAAGCTAAAATAAAGGTAAAAACCCCCTTTACTTCCCTCATTTCCGATGTATATGCGCGCTACAGTCAGCCTCTTTTTATAGAAACCGAAGAAAAAATCGTTGGACCCTTTATCATTGCAAGTCAAGATGAAGACAATACCTTTTCTGTACAAAAATACTTCAAAAAAGAATATCCTTTTGGCGAATACCAAATTACCGACAATAGTTATATAGAATTTCAGAATTTTGGGTTTACCCGAAAAGTACATATCATCGGCTTTAGTAAGTTTGAATTTATCAAGGAAATAGACTTTAAAGACGACAAGGAAATACTCAACGACTTTGCCGAACGCATCAAGCATAACCCTGCCTTGCTCAACAAACGCAAACAGCAAGAAATGCTCGACCTCATCGAAACAATGCGCCAAAACAAAGCCATTGAAACTTACCTCAAGGAAAACCGCCGCGTGTACGACATCTTGGAAAAAGCTAATGAAAAACTTATTAGCGACTATAAAATCAGTGAAATATTCCCCGAAAAAGTACGCTTAAACGAGATTATCGAAAACCTCACCGAGCGCGAAAGAGAACTGAAAAGCCAAGTGAGCAGTCAGGAAAAACGCCTGCAAGAACTACAAGAAAAGGTAGACGACACTCAAAACGAGCTCGAAAACCTCACTAAAATTAAAGAAGAGAAGTTCGCCAAAGAAAAAATCGCCTTAGAACAGGAAGTAAAAGCTCTTACCGAGAAAAAAGCCAATCTCGCTGCCGAAATTGAAAGCGAAACCCAGCAAATTTCTCAACAATTAATAGCTTTGCGCAAAGAAAAAGACGATTTAACGGCTTTTGTTGATAAATTGTTGCTCGAGAACAAACACGCTCAACGCGACGCCCAGCAGGAACTCGTCAACCTCTTCAAACACAAAAAGTATTTCGACTTTTTGAGCGGTCGCAACCTCTCTCTCTACGAGGAAACACAACAAAGAACCTTTGCCGACTTCAGTATCACCGATGCTTTCGATACTTATGCCGCTTTCAGAGATAAAATAAAGGAAATTCTCTCTAAAAACGGACGTGCTTTCGAAACGCATTTCATCGACAACCTGCTCATCGCTATACACCAAAATACACTCACCATTTTAGCGGGCTTACCTGGTACAGGAAAAACGAGTTTGGCGCGCTTGCTCACCCAAATATTAGCCCCCCAAGAGCGCGTTACCGAAGTATCGGTGAGCCGTGGCTGGTCATCACCTAAAGACCTTATCGGCTTTCAAAACCCGCTTACCGATAAGTTCCACTCTGCTCCCACCGGCGTATACGAACTCTTGGAGCAACTCAACTACGAGGTAGAACAACACTCGTTCTTCAGCGCTCCTTTGGCTTTCATCATCTTAGACGAAGCCAACCTCAGCCCTATAGAGCACTATTGGTCAAACTTCTATAACCTTACCGATACCATCGCTCAAGAAGGCGACTACCTCTCTATCCAGTTGGGTAACAACCACACGCTCAAGTACGCGAACAACCTCCGCTTCATCGCTACTATCAACTACGATTATACCACCGAACCACTTTCACCGCGTGTAATCGATAGAACAAACATTATCCAGCTACCCGAACTCAACCAAAGCGTTCACTTTATCACCAAAGAAGAAGTAGAAACCTTGCGCATTTCGTTCCAAAAATGTATTGAGTTTTTCCACCTTCTCGATTTCCAAAAGAATGATAAAGAAGTGATTAGCTTTAGCGACGACGAGAACGACAAAGTATTTCGAGAAATTAAAGAACTATTCAAAAAACTGCGCTTGCCTATCAGCTATCGCGTGGAAATGGGTATCAAAAAGTATTGCAGTATGGCAAAACACATCGCTGGACTCAACGAGTATGTACTCTTAGACTATTGCATTGCACAACGCCTCTTGCCGATGATCAACGTACAAGGAGAAAACCTTAAAGTTTATATCGACCGACTTTCGCAATTGCTGAACGAGAACAAGATGAAAATATCGGAAAAGATATTGGATAAAATGATTGAAATAGGCGAAAACAACGAAATTTTAGGAGGTAACTACAGCTATTTCCTCACCTTGTCGTATGCTTAGAGTTTACGAAATACAAAACGACGAACGCCGTGAAGTACTCTTGGAGGACGGTGTGTACAACGTGCAGGAATTGGGGGTTTACGAAATGGTTTTCTTCCCCGAAAACAACGACGACCTGAATCCTAATATCGAAGGCACTCCCTTGCCCTCAGAGTATTTGCGCTTGGATAGAACAAAAATCGTACTGATGCCCCAACGCTATTTTGAGGATTATTTTGGGGGTACTCAACTCTCAATAGGCGGAAAAACATACCCCTTCAATGTGCGTATCAGTAAGTTGAGACTTTCGGAAATAGAAGGACTCTTCACCTATTTATGGCAAAAAGAAGACCGCCTTTTTGATGTGTTCTACTCCAAAAACAGTGTAGAAGTAAAGAACAAGCCTAACGAAGTGGGGCAGATGAACAAATTCATCACTTTGATAACTCACTTTGTAACGGTATTCGAAAAACTGTTACCTTACTTTGAAAAGCAACCTCATTTCGTACTGAGAAAGAAAACTACCGTCTTGCCTTTCAATTCTAACAAAGTGAGTGCTAACACTGTACAGTGGATTATCAACAATTTAGACGAAGTGCAGTTCGATGATGCTTTTAAAGGGCATCACAAAGCGGTACAACTCGGCAACCACTACGGAATGATCGATAACATCCATACCGAAGTGGAAACCCGCGACTGTAATACTTATGAGAACCAAGTGGTGATGGGTATCTTTTTTGTGATACTGAAAAAACTCCGCTCCCTCAAACGCGACATCGAACTGAAATCTACAGTTACTAATTGGTCGGACACTGAAGAGCCTGAAGAGCATTTTGTAGATTTCAAAGACCTGAAACGCTTGCCTTTCATCCGTCTGTTTGAAGAAATTAGCAAGGTAGAACAACAAGTGAAGAAATTGGAGCAGAGTTACCGTCGCATTTTTCCAGAGGTAACCCCCAAAGCCGAGCGCCCTGTGCTCACCTCTATATTCATTCAGCGACCGCACTACAAACGCGCCTACGAGCTAATACGCAAACTCAACGACTACAAACTCGATATCACGGGATATTTCAAGCTGTTCAACATCAGTAAGTTGAGCAAGCTTTACGAATTGTACAACCTCTTCCAGCTGATAGATGCGTTGCGTTCGAGCCTCAAAATAGCCTTCTTCAATGTGAAGGTGGCATTGCGAAAAGACGAGCCTATTGTTGAGAAAATGGAGTTTACAAACGATTTCTTTGCGGTAAATCTCTTCTATGAGCACAAATATTACCCAGAAAGTAGCAATTACCACAGTACTTTGCTACGCCGTATCGATTGTGTAAGCCCTGAAGAGTACTACCACCCCGATTTTATTATAGAAATTATAGACAAAAAGGCGGAAGAAACCTTCTATTACCTTTTTGATGCTAAATATTCGGTGTTGAAAAATGTGAAATTCTTGCATTTACCATCATTAGAGAAGAAATACATCGCCCGCACAGGTATCAGTGGGGACCGTTACAAGAAAATTAATGGATTGTTTGCCCTTTTCCCCGATGAAGAAGGAGAAAAAATAGTAGATGACACCTTTTTTGAACCTCAAATTGCACTTATTGCCTCTAAACCTAGCGTAGAGAGTGAACTTAAAACCTATATACAACGCATTTTAAAGAAACACATAGGTGACTATTTGCTCAGCTAAAATGTGTGAGTTCTTCCACTGTGATACCAAATACCTCAGCGTATTGTTGTAGTGTTTTAGCCGATAGTTTTTTGAATACCGAAGGTTTGGCGTGACGCTTGATAACCCATTGCCAGCGGTGCATAGCATCGGCGAGGACAGCCCAATCCATACGGTTGAGAAGCATATAATAGACTATGGAACTTTTGCGTCCTGCTATGGCATCTTCTTTAGCTTCATCAATCTGCTCTTGCAACCTGCCTAAAGAGACTTCTAAAGCTACATTTTTCACTTCCCATCCTGAACTGAGGCGGGTGGTATAATTCCCTTCATCATCGGTTACATAGCACAATTCCGTAAGGTCGCGCAAGGCACCTTTTTCCTGAGGTAGTTCAGATTCTTTCATTCCGTTAAGTTTTTAATCACTAAGTTTAATTCGGCTGTTGCCAGATGCACCCCATCGGCAAAGGCATTACAGCGCATTGCACAGAGGTAATACTCATCACTATCAAAACGAGAAAGCAATTCGGCTTCGGTGCGCACAACTTCTTGTATCTTAGGCAAAGTAAAGATTTCCAACTTCTTAATCGCACTGATGTAGCCTATCACATAGTTTGACGTATCTTCTATACCAAAGAGAAACTGTCCCACAATTGCCGAACAAGTTTGTGCCATATTTTCGATGAGCCCTACTTCGGCAAACATTCCATTTTCTACAAAAATACAGCTATCAGTTACCGTAAATTCGGTAACTACGTGCGTATTACTGATGTCGGTAATGGTATCTACCATTTGCATCGGTGGGTGGTGAGGGAGATATTTATGGATAGAGATGTTCATATTCAGGTGTCAGGTATTAAGGGTTAGGAATTTGGAGCGAGTACGGTTTTCATTTCGCCTTGAGCGATGAGGGTATCACCTATAAAGGTTTGCATTGTTACGAGGGTCACCTCCATAAACTCTTGGAGAATGGTGATGTGTGTTTTAAGCGTATCGCCTACTTTGGGTAGTGATTGTATTTCTATATTTTTAATCGCTCCTATATACCCCATAGGAGCAGGTTTTCCGTTGAGATAGTAGTAATAGCCTTTGTGTAAGGCAATGCTTTGAGCAATATGCTCTATGAGTCCGCTTTCTAAGAATATCCCTTGCTGTACAAAGAGGTTATTAGGGGCAATGGTGAGTCCTGCCACTCCTGTGGTGGGGGTATACTCCCAAAAAGCATCTACCATTACAATGGGAGTGCGCTGGGGTATAAGGGTGAGAATTTTGTTTTTATCTGTAATTGGTAATTTCATAAGTTGTTCTATTCAACCTTAGCAAAGTGTATGACGCAATTAAGGATTGTCCCCCTTCGGGGGAACGGGGGCTATACTACTCTCAAGAAAGCATAAGAATAGGAGAATCTACCGCTCTCGGGCACTGATAGCAATACCGTATCGCCCGTTTTGAGTTTGCCTGAGTGCATCAGGGCTTCTAACATCAAATAAGCGGAAGCAGAGCCTACATTGCCTACTTCGGGTAGATTGATAAACCAACGTTCTAACGGAAGGTCGATACCTACTGTTTTGAGAGCTTCATACAAGCGTTCTTTGAAATAACAAGACGAGATATGAGGCAAGAAATAGGTAATATCATCTGCTGATAGTTGGTGTTTATCTAAGGTAGCACGCATACTTTCAGCGCCTTTTAGCAAAATATTCTCATTGAGCAGCTTCACATCTTGCTTGATAGCAAAAATAGATTCACTAAGCCACGCTTCGGCAGGGTATTCGCTCCAACCTTTGAGGTTGCCATCAGGGAGCTTGTCGCCACCGGCATACATACACGCTTCGAGCTCATGAGCATACGAATAGGCGTCCATCCACTCTATTTGCAAAGCGCCTTCACGCGGTTTGTTTTCTAACAGAAAAGCCCCTGCCCCATCGGAGAGCATAAAGCGCAAGAAATCTTTTTTAAAGGCAATGGCTGGGTGAGCTTCCAACTCGGCTAAGAGTTGTACTTCGTTTTCGTATTTATCGGCACGCAACCACGCCGATACACGTTCAGAGCCCGTGCATACTGCATTGGCACTATTGCCTGCCTTTACTGATAAGTACCCAAATTTGAGTGCGTTCATTCCTGAGTTACACACCCCTGAAGAGGCATTCAGTTCTACTGAGTGTCCGCCCAAAATGCCGTGTACCATAGCAGTGTGTGAGGGTAAGAGCACATCGGGGGTAGAGGTACCGCAAGAGAGCACCTCGATAGTATCCCAAGGCACTTCGCCGTCCAATAGGTTTTGTACTGCCAAAGCCGTAAGCTGGGCATTGTTATGAGTAGGGTTACCTTGCTCATCGAGAGCATAGTAACGGGTGAGAATACCATTGTTGCGGAGCACGAGGCGTCGTGCTTTAGAGGCATTTTGGTTTATGAGACCTAAGAAAGTCTCCATTTGCTCGTTGCCAATGGGATTGTTAGGTAAATATTTACTTGCTTTTGTTATATAAACGTTCATATTATTCAGGTAAAAGGCTTATTCAGATAATAGGTAAGAAGTAACAGGTAAGAGACTGTTGTTCAAATTCTATATTTTTTATATCCTTTAATTATCAATTATCAATTGTGAATTTTTTCTTGTCGCTCTCTACTTTCCAAAAGAATAATGGGTAGGTGAGCCAGTATAGCAACCACACTATGGGCATTAGCACCCAAATAGCGATATACAAATAGATACGGAAGCATTTCAGCAGGAATTTACGCTTCTTACTGCCGTAAATCATCTTTGCCCAAATGCCGAAAAGGCGGTTGCCTTTCTTCTCTGCCGAAAGGAGAAAACGCTTGTAATGCACGCCGCCTTTAGCTACTATAGCTTGTTGTAGTCCGTTGTAATTACCTGCTTGTAGATGTTGGGCAATGAGCGTACCATATACACTTGCGCTCTGTATGTCTTTATCGGCGACACCTGCTTTGGGGAACACACCGAGATAGCGTTTGTTCTTGTCGCCCGAAAAGAGCCACTGTACAATGGTAATCACGCTGATATGATTGTGGTGTCTATCGGTAAGGGCGATATTGCCCACTAAGTGCGCCCCACAGTCGGTTAAGAGTTTTTTTACTTTCTGGTGCGCCATTACCCACATATTGCGAGTGCCTGAAATGGTAATGACAGGTTTGCCACTGAGGAGCTTTTTAGCTTCGGGGTGTTGCAAAAAGGAATTAAATGGGATAGAAGGCGAGAGATACCACACTTGGTAGCCTAAAATCACTAAATCGTAATCGGTATGAGGGAGGTTAAAAGGTTGTAGAGGTTGGGGGATTTGCAAATACGACTCGGGAAAGGCGTCAAAGAATGTATCGTCCGTCCACGGGAAGGGGAAAGGAGTAGCTGTATCAATAGGCAAAAAGTCAATAGTTACCTCCGTGAGTGGGGATAGTACACTATCGATAATCTCTTTGAGTTGCCCCGATTGGGTATAATATACTACTAATACGCGTTTCATTGTTCATCCCAAAAGTTGAAATAGTTAAACCATTGTAGTGGGTACTTTTTGAGCATCTGCTCCATATTTTCGGTATAGGCATCCAGCAATGCTTGAGCATCGCGCCCTTTCACCTCAGCTACTTGGGCATATAGGTGGTAATGCAACCTACTTTCTTTCATCACATAGACGAAGAGCACGGGCACTTTCAAGCGGGAAGCTATAAAAAAAGGACCTGCGGGGAAGGTAGCTTCTGCGCCCAACAACGTTCCTTTGAGCGAACGCACGCCCTCAAAATATCGGTCTCCCGTGAAACACACTATCTTGTTGTCGCCAATAGCATCGTTGATTTTGAAGATATGCGACATATCTTCTTTCACATAGATAAATTGGTTCGAGGGTTTATTTTTAGAAATTGACTCCAAATACTCTTTGATTACGGAGTGTTCCATATCGGTGGTTACCGTACTGATTTGCAAATTGAGGTCTATTTTCCTAAAAAAAGGTTCGGCTATTTCAAAGTTACCGATATGTGCGGAAATGAGCACGCCACTTTGCTGCTGGTCGAGGAGTTTATACAAATTTTCGACACCATCGAACTCATAAGTAAATTTATCTTCGAGTCCTGCTAAAATAGCGATTTTATCAATAATAGTTTGTCCAAAAGTAAAGTAATTGAGGTATAGGCAAACGACAGTTTTGAGGGGATTATATCCCAAGCGATGGCGGAAATAGTAATACATATAGCCATTGGAGCGCCACTCAAACAAAAAGTAGTAGAATGCCACAAATATTAATAGTATATAAGCAGCATAAATACCCAAGTGCTTCATCAGCCATACAAAGATACTATAACCGAGTACGGTACCTTTAGATTTTCCTTGCCATTTGGTTTTACCTTCGTCGTTAGTGTGCATTCACTTTATTTTCTAAGGTAGTGTAAAAGTCGTTGAAGGTTACGATAGGTTTGAAATCGGCTTCACCCAATTTCACACCGAATTCTTGTTCAATCATCACCACCAAATCTACGTAGTCGAGGCTATCTAATCCTAAAGATTCGCGGAAGTTAGCCTCGGGAGCAATCACGCTACCATCTACTTCAAATTCATCTACAAAAATACGGGTAGTAAGGTCTATTATTTCCTGTCTGTTCATTATTACGGTTTTTAATATACTTTTTAAAAAGGGACAAAGGTATGAATTAATTATAGATTAATCAAATTTTTCATTGTGATACTTATTTTTACTTCTTGCGAAAGACATTTGTTCTCTTATACCTCCTTGCTGTAAAAACATTTCTTGTTGTTTTTCTATTAAATGTCTAAGCATATAAGTTGCTTGTTGAATGAGAGTGATACAGAAGTGGTAGCTGCTTGACTTCCTTCCGCAATATTCTGTTTCCCAGAACGTGCTGCTTGCAACATTTGGTCAATGGTGCGGTCTCCTTTTTTAAGAAAGTGCTGCACAAAATAAAAGGTTATGTCATAAATAATCACAGATACTTGATAAACACGTAATTTCTTATATCCTCCTTTTTGTTTCAAAAAAGTTGTCATTTTTAAAGTGGTTTATTAATTTTGTTAAACTATTGGGACAAGTCGGACAAAGCAGAGTTGTCAGACAAGGCAGACAAGTCAGACGAGTCGGATGAGGCTAACAAATGGGATGGGGTTTTAGGGTTATTCATTTTTTATTTTTTCCCAAGTATCTTTTAATCCTACGGTTTTGTTGAATACCAATTTTTCGGGGGTAGTATCGGGGTCTACACTGAAATAGCCCAAACGTTGGAACTGTACTGTGTCGCCTGCTTGAGCAGTTTTGAGACTTGGCTCTACGTAAGCAGTTACTACCTTTAGAGAATCGGGGTTGATGTAGTTTAAGAAACTATCTTCTTGGCGATCGGGTTCTGGAACAGTAAATAGACGGTCGTAGAGGCGCGCTTCGGCTTCTACCGCGTGAGCTACTGATACCCAATGCAATGTACCTTTTACCTTGCGCATACTGGCTTCAGTACCACTACCGCTGCGGCTTTCGGGGTCGTAAGTACAATGAATTTCGGTAATATTTCCTTGAGCGTCTTTCACTACGCTTTCAGCTTTGATGATATAAGCATTTTTAAGGCGTACTTCACCTCCTAATTTCAATCGAAAATACTTTTTATCGGCTTCTTCGCGGAAGTCGTCGCGCTCGATATAGATTTCACGACTAAAAGGCACTTTACGGAAAGTCATAGGGGTAACCTCGGGGTTATTTTCGGCGTCAAGCCATTCTTCTTGTCCCTCAGGATAATTGGTAATCACTACCTTCACGGGGTCGAGTACTGCCATTACGCGGTTAGCTTTTTTATTGAGGTCTTCGCGCACGCAGAATTCCAATAGCGATACATCGATGAGGTTTTCGCGTTTGGCAATACCAATGGTATCAGCGAATTTGCGAATGGCTTCGGGGGTATATCCACGTCGGCGCAAACCTGAGATAGTAGGCATACGAGGGTCATCCCATCCAGCCACATAATTTTCGGTTACCAATTGTAAGAGTTTTCGCTTACTTACAATGGTGTGACTGAGGTTGCGGCGGGCAAACTCACGTTGTTTAGGTCGGGTACGAGTGTTGTCGTATACTTGATCTAAAAACCAATCGTACAACTCTCTGTGTGGTAAGAATTCCAATGTACAAAGGGAGTGTGATATTTGTTCGAGGTAGTCGCTTTCGCCGTGAGCCCAGTCGTACATAGGGTAGATATGCCATTTGTCGCCTGTGCGGTGGTGAGAAGCGTTCATAATACGGTAGATGATAGGGTCGCGCATTAACATATTAGGCGATGCCATATCTATTTTGGCGCGGAGTACATAGGTACCATTTTCGAACTCACCGTTTTTCATACGTTCAAAAAGGGCGAGGTTTTCCTCAGGAGAGGTATTGCGATAGGGGCTCTCGGTTCCTGCTGTAGTAGGGGTACCTTTTTGAGCAGCAATTTCTTCGGAGGTTTGTTTATCGACATAAGCTTTTCCTTGTTTGATGAGCATTACCGCCCAGTCGTAAAGCTCTTGGAAATAGTCGGAAGCATAGCATTCTTTATCCCATTTGAATCCGAGCCACTCTACATCACGACGAATTGCATCTACATATTCTTGTTCTTCTTTAGAAGGGTTGGTGTCGTCGAAGCGCAAATTTACAGGTGCGTTGTAGCGCAAACCCAATCCGAAGTTGAGGCAGATAGAGCTCGCGTGACCGAGGTGCAAGTAGCCATTAGGTTCTGGAGGGAAGCGAAAGCGCAAAGCGTTGGCGGGGAAACCTGCAGCGAGGTCTTCCTCAATGATATTTTCTATAAAATTATTAGAGCGTTGTTCTTTTAATTCTTCTGACATTTTTTTAGTGTTTAGGGGGTTAGTCGTTAGAAATTGTCATCAAGTCGAGGAACATTTGTCGTACCTCTTCATTTTCATCATTATTGGAGATATATTGAAAGCCAAATCTTTCATAGAAAGGAAATGCCTGTCGGTAAGCATCAACTGTTATCAATCGGCAGGCTTGTTTTTTATTGAGAGCTATGCAATTAGCAATAATCCCCTCGAGAAGTATTCTTCCTAATCCCTTTCCTTTATAAGTTTTATCCACTCCTAAACGTCCTATTTTTAGAGATGGAATATTCTTCAAATGTCGTTTGAGATGTGGCAGTAATCCTCCTACAAATTTTTTATACTGACTTTTAGAGGAGAATAATTCTTCTTTAATTTGCATACTATCATTTAGTAGACTGTAAAATCCTAAAGTTCGTTCACTATTTTCTACAATAAAAGTAGTAGCAAGCATCTGCTTTTGGTAAGGTATTGCTTCCTTGAATAGGAAATCATTCAAATCTTCATCTTCACAATCAAAGGTCTTAATAATATGTTCTTCTGTGAGTAATGAAAAAGACAATTCTTCTATCGTATTTTCTTTATTCATTATTTGTTGGTTTTTCTTTAAAAATAGATTTTAAAAATTTTGCACTTTCCTCCATTTTTTTACGACTAAGCACAATGCCTTTTTCTTTTAGATATTGAGGGTAGGTTTCTAATTTTATTAAAAAATCAATTGCATCTTGCCCTTCGAGCACGGGGGTGGGTTGTATTTCTCTTGCCATAATATTAGATGTTAGGATTAAGGATTACTATAACTTTTACTACTATATACTCTCTACAAAGTGCAAAGGTAGGAATAATTAGTGAATTAGCAAACTGCGAAGGCGAGAGTGGTGGGGAAAAGTAAGAGTTATGGGAGCGGTGGGAGGTGCGAGCCGCACGGGCGATGGTGGGAGCTGGGAGGATAAAAAACTTTGCCAAAGATACGAGCCGTATAGGCTGGTAACTTTGGCAAAGTATATAGGTTTTTTAATTTTTAACGAATTGCTGCGCCGAATTGCTTTTCAAAAGCATCTTGTAGGCGTTGCATCGTTTTATCGATTTGTTTATCGGTAAGGGTTTTGTTGTCGTCTTGAAGGACGAAACTAAGAGCATAACTCTTTTTGCCTTCGGGGAGTTTATCGCCTTGATATACATCGAAAAGGTTCACGCGTTGCAAGAGGTCTTTTTCAGTTGTATATGCTACTTTATAGAGGTCGGCGAAAGTTACTTTATCGTCGAGCAAGAGAGCTAAATCACGGCGTACTTCGGGGTATTTAGGTATTTCTTTATAGACTACTTTATGCCCTTGTACTTGTGCTACAATCACTTCCCAATTCAAATCGGCGACGAGTACTTCTTGCTTGATTCCAAACTCTTTGAGTACTTTGGTTTTTACAACGCCTATAGTTCCTAAAAGGGTCTCCCCTATTTGCCAACGGAAACCTTCACTGTATACAACTTCATTAGCTTCTAATGGCAAGGTAACTATTTCTTTTAATCCGAGACGTTCAAAAAGAGATTCTACGACTCCTTTGAGTTGGAAGAACGAGACTTTTTGTGCTGGACTTCCCCAGTTTTCGGGTTGGGTATTACCTGTAAGATAGAGCGCTAAATGCTTATCTTCAGTATAATTACCATTGATATAGTGATAGTTTTTACCAAACTCAAACAATTTCAAATCGGAGCGCTTGCGGTTGTTGTTGTAGGCTATTACTTCTAAACCAGAGAACACGAGATTTTTGCGCATATATCCTAAATCACTGCTGAGCGGATTGAGGAGTTTTACGGCTTGCTGAGGATTCTCGGTATAAGTAGTGATTTCTTTTTCGGAAATAAGGCTATTGGTCATAATTTCCAAAAATCCTTGAGCGACTAATTGTTCGGCTACTACATTCTGTATATTATGGTCGGCATACTTATCAGAATGTGCCATTGTAGCGTTCACTTTTTCGCTGATATCGATATTGTTGTAGCCATAGATACGGAGGATTTCCTCAATCACATCGGCTTCGCGTTGTACATCTACACGGTAGGAAGGCACTAAGAGTCCTAAACCGCGTTCGGTGAGTGAATTGACTTTGATATCAAGGGAGTGAAGAATGGACTTAATGGTGTCGCGAGAGATTTTCTGACCGATGAGTTTATCGACATTCTCAAAGGCGAGGAATACCTGAAAATCTTCTTGTTTTTTAGGGTAAAAATCTATCACATCGGAAGAGATGACACCACCAGCAATATTTTCAATTAGTACAGCAGCATACATCAGTGCATACTTGCAATCTTCGATATTGATACCACGTTCAAATCGATAAGAGGCATCGGTATTAATTGCGTGGCGTTTAGCGGTTTTACGTACTGAAACGGGATTGAAATAAGCACTTTCTAAGAAAATATTGCGTGTAAATGGCGTAACACCAGAATTTTCACCACCTAATACCCCTGCTATGCACAAAGGTTTTTCGGCATCACAAATCATCAAATCTTCGGCGCTGAGGGTGCGTTCTACTCCATCGAGGGTTTTAAATTTGGTGCCTTCTTCGGCATTTTTTACTACTATTTTACGTCCGATAATATGGTCGGCATCGAAAGCGTGGAGAGGTTGCCCCATTCCGTGTAATACGTAATTAGTAGCATCGACTACGTTGTTTTTAGGGGTAATACCAATGGCTTTCAGTTTATTTTGCAACCACATAGGCGATTCACCAACGCGTACATTGCTGATAGTTACGCCTGTGTAGCGAGGCACGAGTTTTTTGTTCTGTACCTCTATATCCATTTTTATTGAGCGGTTATCGATGTGGAATTTGGTTACTGAAGGGGTAATAAGCTCTAAGGAAGTACCTCTTTGAATCAAACCTGCACGCAAGTCGCGCGCTACACCGTAGTGGCTCATTGCATCGGCGCGGTTAGGGGTAAGACCGATTTCAAAAACTTCATCAGTTTCTACCTCAAATACTTTACTTGCAGGAGTTCCTACTTCATATTTATCATCGAGCACCATAATACCGTCGTGACTTTCGCCTAATCCGAGTTCGTCTTCAGCGCAAATCATTCCAAAGCTTTCTTCACCGCGGATTTTTCCTTTTTTAATTTCAAAAGGTTTGTCGTCTTTATCGTATAATACAGTGCCTATGGTTGCTACGAGTACTTTTTGCCCTTGGGCGACGTTAGGAGCGCCACAAACGATTTGTAGAGGAGTGTCGCCGCCTACATCTACTTTAGTGATTTTGAGTTTATCGGCATTAGGGTGCTTTTCGCACTCAAGCACGTGACCTACGACTACGCCTTTGAGAGCGCCTTTTACACTTTCGAAGTGTTCAATACCTTCTACTTCTAAACCTAAATCAGTAAGAATTACTGCTGTATCTTCAGCAGGCAAGTCTAACTTCAAATATTGTTTTAACCAGTTATAGGATATTTTCATTGAATGAACAATTGATAATTAACAATTAAAATATTTACAAGGGGCAAAGGTACAAATAATTTGGCAATTAGCAAATTTGTAAATTAGCAAATTTGCGCGATGGATATTTCACTACCAAGTAATAATCTTATCTACAATAGCCTGCTGTTCTGAGGCTGTTCGTCTGAGGTAAATACGAGTAGTTTCAATACTTTCGTGCCCCATAAGGTCGGCAAGGAGAGAGATGTCGTTAAAGGCTTCCAAGAAGTTTTTAGCGTATCTATGTCTGAATGAATGTGGGTAGACGACTTTAGAATTGAGACCATATCTTTCAGCAAAAAGTTTGAGTTTTTGGGCAATACCTCGTGTAGTAATACGTTCTCCCAAGCGGTTGAGAAATAGGTAGCCCGAAGTTTTTTGCTCTTTTGTGAGCCATTTTATAGTTTCCTCGCGTAACTGAAGTGGGATGAATAGGCGGCGGACTTTACCTCCTTTAGTGTATAGATCGAAATAGCCGATTTTTACGTGTTCTACTTTTATTTGGATAAGTTCGCTTACCCTTGCGCCGGTAGCTGCCAAAAATCGCACTACAAAATACCACATTGGGTTTTCTTCTTTTCGGAGTTGTTCTTTTAAAAAGAGGTAATCAGCCTGACTGATCACATTTTCTAAATAGGTGCGTTGCTGCACCTTTACTGATTTAAGTCGAAGTTTAGGCTTACCGATATGTTCCAAAAACTTATTAAGAGCCTGAATGCGCAAGTTCACCGTTTTAGGTTTAAAATGCTCGATAAGGTATGTTTTGTAGAGCAAAAGGTTTTTCTTGCTGAGAGATTTGTACTTACCGTAGAAATCGTTTACAGCATATAGGTAGGCAGTGATGGTATTTTCTGCCATTTGGCTCTCTTTGAGAGCAGTTTCAAAGGTTGTAACCATATTGTTTGAATTTTATATTATAGTGGTTACAATATAAGAAAAACTTGTTATAGACGCTATTATAGGAAATCCACCCTATCAGGTAATGGACGGAGGAGCT
>NZ_JAESPJ010000025.1:0-85919 GCF_016806945.1 Capnocytophaga genosp. AHN8471 | reverse complement strand
GGATGGGAGGGGTGGGAGAGAAACTCGGAGGGACTGGGAGAAACTCGGAGGGAATGGGAGGGGTGAGAGTTTTTTCGGGGGATGTGAGTGATGGGAGTGGTGGGAGGCGGTGGGATTTGGTGATTGGGGAATGGGTGATAATGAGTTTTTTTTGGGGGGGAGATAATAATAAATTTTTGCCAAAGAGACGAACTTTTGGGATTATTCATATCTTTGGCAAAGTGTAGATTGTTTTTATTCTTCGTCATCACCATCCCAGTATTCTAAAAACTCTTTAATGAGTTTGGAGGGATTGGCTTTTTTAGTCCAAAGAATTGGAGTTTCTTCAAAATCTTGCTGATGAATAATAATAGGAATATTACGACCGAATATTTTCTCTATTTCACCTTCATCTAACAATTGTTTGGCGAGGGCGATCACTTCTTTTATAAATTCTTTGCAAAATCTATCTCCTTTTTTGAGGAGTTTATCGTACAAATCCTCGTCTTCTTCAATAGCACGATCATTTTCTTCATCGGTGTAAAAGTGAGGGGTTTTGGTAAACCACTGTTTAAGCAGTTTATCTTTTTTACCTCCTATAGTTTCCATTTCAGTTTGTAACCAATAATCAAAATTCCACTTGGCTTCTTCTTTAGAGGCAGCATTGTAGCTTTCTTCTTTTACATTTGAAAGGGTGTTATAGCTCAGTGTAATTTTAGGGAATCGCAAATCGTCGTCGTCACAGGTGTAGCAAAAAGACAGTGCGTATACATCTTTTTTATCCTCCTCATTCACAATCTCTTGAATTGCATTTTTCAACTTCTCGTAACTCTTCTCTGTAAATTTTTTTCGTTCCTTTTCCACTATTAATATTGCTGTTTTAGTGTTATTTATTTGTAATGCTTTTTTTAAAATGATTGCAAAAGTAGTTATTTTATTTTACATAGCGCAATTTTTTTAACTATTTTTTTTCATTTTACACAATGAGTAAAGAAACGAACTTCTTAAGATAGTATTTTGTATAAATTCGTAAGTTTTAATGCTACTGTTTCATCAAAAGAGGTAGTATTTTTCACTTGTATATCGGCCTCTTTATGTTGAATAGCGAGCGTAAGTTGCAACATAGGATGAGTTATAGGGTTGATAAGTGCCATAAACTTTACATTAGTTGTTTTGGCTAAGAAGAGTTTATGTTCTGTAATTTCCTCGGTGAGGTTTTTGATGATTTGCATCATACACACCCCGGGAGTGATAGGATTGTTAGGAAAATGGCCTTCGAAAATAGGGTGTTGAGGATTGAGGGTAAGGGTACAGAGGTAATTTTCTGCATCTTGTTTTTCTAAGCTATTGAGGGTATAAAAATCTTTTAACATCTTTAACAATTGACAATTAAGAATTAACAAGGGGTTCTAAAACTATTTTAATGGTAAGGGTGTGGTGCTCTATGGTTATGTTGTTAGGATTGTATATAAAGGTAG
This sequence comes from Capnocytophaga genosp. AHN8471, assembly GCF_016806945.1. Classification (NCBI taxonomy): domain Bacteria; kingdom Pseudomonadati; phylum Bacteroidota; class Flavobacteriia; order Flavobacteriales; family Flavobacteriaceae; genus Capnocytophaga; species Capnocytophaga genosp. AHN8471. Next base: position 84,462 of record NZ_JAESPJ010000025.1, on the reverse strand, counting down.
TATACAACCTTTTACCTTGTATATTGAGTTGTTTTTGGAGTGTATCTTCTGAGGTAAACAGATAAACTGTATCATTCCCATCTTTGCTTTGTTCCACCACTATAGTGTTATTTATGTATTTTTGGGTAACCTGCCAATGGGTTTTCAGTAGGTGATTAAAGTCGGTATTGAGGGTACGAATGATGATTTTTCTATTGAGATCAGGAGTTATATAGTTGGTTTTTATCTTTCCGTTTTGGTTTTCAAAATCGAAAAGCGTGTTGCCAAAGTCGGTAGTGAGGGCTACTCGCCACGTATTGTCTGCGGTAATTTTAGCTGCTAAGAGTCCGCTAAAAGTGTGACCATAAGCAGTAATAGTAGCTCGATAGAGATACTCCTCCCCTACTCTTATGTGGGGATTGGCTATCGTTGTTGGCGTTGTAGCCATTGATTGGTATTCAGCAGGGAGGTTATAAGAAGGTGAACAACTGCCGAGCCATATAACAAACAGACTACATTTTAAAATTTGCTTCATCAATTTTTGTATTTAGTTTTTTATTGCTGAATAAGATTTCGGTGTAGTCTTTAGAAGGTTCAATAAGTTTTACGCGCTCTACTATGCTATCGACATCGAAATAGAGATGTATTTCACTCACATATTTCAAAAGCATCTTATCCTTAGGCAATAGTTTTACCAATGTACTTTTGCCCGATTTAGCAAAGGTCATAGCAAATTCTTTCTCGTTGAACATATCACCACTGATAGAACTCACTATCAAGTTGTTTATTTTTTTGAAGACTTTATTATCAGCTTTCATCTGTGAGACATTACCTGCATCGTTCACTGTGATATTATCTTTCTGAAAAATAATGCGATAATGGTAAGGCTTTGTGTATTGCCAATTCAGTTTATCGGGTTTAGCGAATGCCATTTTTCCAAAAGTCTCAATATCCTTACTCATAAAATCCAAGTGTTTTTTCTGAGTAAAATCGGCTTGCATTGTTTGGATTGCCTTGTTTTTAGCAATAGTTTGCGTTTTGAAGTCGCGTATTTGGACTTCAGTAAGGGCTTGGGCACTGATTGTTAAAGGTGCAACACAAATAAGGAATATTAAGAGTTTTTTCATTCTAAATTGTTTGTAATTGTATAGTTATTTTCTTTGAGATACTGCAATAAGCGTTCCAAAACGGTGAGGGTATGAGGCAGACGGTCGTGCATCAGGATAATATTGCCGTTGGTAAGTTTGCGCACGATGCGATGAAAAAGCTTGTCTTCATCGTGTATTACGGTATCTAATGAACGTACATCCCAGCCTATGGCTTTTTTAGCTGTTGCCCGAATTGCTCTAGCAACGGGTGGTGAGGTGATTCCGTATGGAGGTCGGAAATATGGAGTAACGATATCCAAATGCGCCAACGTTTCATCGGTATGGAGAATTTCGTTGGCAAGGGCTTTTGCGTGCAGAATATTTTTAGGCTGATGTGTAAAAGTATGGTTTGCCACTAAATGACCTTCGGCTTGCATACGTTTGACGACCTCTGGATATTTTTGTATTTGTTCACCTACACAAAAAAAGACTGCTTTGGCATTATATTGCTGCAAAAGGTCTAAGAATTGTGGTGTGAGTTCTGAGGGACCATCATCAAAAGTTAGTACTACTGCTTTTGCTGGACGCCCCTTTAAGAAGTATTGTGTTTTAACAAAATAAGAGAGGCGGATATCGAATACCCCCCAAGAGATAATGCCTAAAAATAGAATTACTAATAGAATATAGACATATAGGGGGGCTTGCCATAGGGGGCAAGTTCCTATGGCAATTACAAAAATAACAGAGGTGTAAAAGTGTTTATTCAATGGTTTAAATAGTGAATATTTTAGTTTTTCTACAATAAAAGTTGTTTTAGTACGGCAAAAGTAACATACATTTTACTTCCTTACAAATATTTGAGTTATTTTTTTCTCTAAGCGTAGGAATTCAGTTTTTATTAAGGGAATTTTATTTTTACTTTTTTCGATGTAAAATTTTCTTCGTTTGAAAATAAGTTGTACATTTGTCGCGAATTTAAAAACATTATTAACAACATAAAACACTTACCTAAACTATTACTCTAAAATTATGAAAGATGAATTAGATGAAATAGATAATGAGATACAACGTTTAAAACAAAAGATGTCTGATTATCTGAAATTTACCAAAGTTTTTGACGAAGCTCCTGAGAAAATAGAAATCCAAATCAACATTATGCTTGATGACTTATACAAATTGATAGAAAAACGCAGTGAGTTACAAAATAATGAATACTAATCTAAAAAATATCTAAAATGGAAACACTCAAAAAAGATTTACAAGCATTAATGCAATTTTCGGGCAGTGCTTTGTTTGACAGTAAGTTATTAGAATTAAAAAACACTTATACTACTACTGAAGAGCGTTCATTCATATATAATTTTTTCTTATCGGATATGGAAAGAACACATAATACTATTAAGGATATTTCTAAGCGATTAGAAACTATACGAGTAGCTGAAACGGCATAAGTAGTAGAAAGAAAACAGAATAACAATTACATAAAGACATAAATTAGCGTTTCGCTTTACAATTTCCTAACTTCAGAAAATACGACCATATTTTTTATACCAAGGAAAGTGAAGTGGAAATGCCTGCGTTATAAGCGTGGGCATTCCTTTTGCTTTTGGTATAAGCCTTTGGTCGGGCTTCTGAAGTTGAGCAATAAGGAATGTTTCACGTTTTTTTTATGCGTTTATATGAACGATAAAGGCGGAAACCGAAAAGCCTGTAAGAGAGTAGGAATGACAAACTAAATTTTTTATTTAACAAATGAGAAAAGTAATTTTAATGGCAGTAGCTGTGTTGGTTGCACTGACTATTAGCAATTGCGGAAAAGAAACCGAAAAAGTAATTGAACGTGTAGAAGTTCAAAAAGGTAGTCAAATTCTTTCAGGTAATGATGTACCAACGACTTCGTTAGGAAGTGTAGGAGACTATTATCTAAACAAAACTACAATGGAACTCTACGGGCCTAAAACAACTGAAGGATGGGGAAATGCCATAGATCTAAAAGGAGCTCAAGGTGAAAAGGGAAAAGATGGAAAAGATGGCTCTAATGGTAGCAACGGAAGTAATGGTAATAATGGAACAAACGGTTCTAACGGAAAAGATGGAGCAACTATTCTATCTGGAATTACAGCTCCTACTACTTCACAAGGAAAAGTAGGTGATTGGTACATTGACACTCAAAACAAACTTCTTTACGGACCTAAAACAGAAAGTGGTTGGGGCACAGGAATTAGCTTGATAGGCAGTAGCAGTGGCGCTACACAAAAAACTGATTTTTTAGTAAGTGACGATGGCACAACACTCTTGCAATGGAGAAATAAAAATTCTACAAGTATTGATATGACGGCTATCCCTGAATTGGCTACTGTTACTAAGATAGGGAATAAAGCTTTTTATGGTTGCGAAGATTTGTCTTCTATCAAACTTACTGAAAAAATAACTACTATAGGGCATTCAGCATTTGAAGATAGTGGTTTAGAAGAAATTCGTTTACCTAAAAATGTCACTTCACTTGGTCGTAATATTTTTGAAGGTACAAAGGTTAAAACTATTTATATAGAAGCTACTACTCCTCCTATACTTCACAATGGAAAATATAACAACAACCCTCATCTTGGAAAGATAAATTTACAGAATGTGTATGTTCCTGCAAGTAGTTTAAACGCTTATAAGAATAATGCTCAATGGAAATACATTACTGATATAACAGAATATGACCCTAATACTCACCAACAAGTGGTAAAAGGTACTAAACTAAAAGCTATGCCTTAATTTTCATCAATAATAGAAACAAAAACTGTAACACCTACTTATTGTAAGTGTTGCTTTTTTTATTTCTTCAACAGTACAAAACTAAAATCTTTGCCTCTATATGAATTTACTAATAAAATATATTGTATAGGGGTGGAGGAGAGAGTAAGCTCGCAAATGGCAGGAAGGGTTTGCTTTTGTAGTACTTGGCAAGCCAACCAAAATCCGAAAGCTGAGGCTGTGTAATACTCGCTACTCAGGGTTTTGTAGTGCAAGGTAGGGCGTTGCCAAGAACGGTTTTCTGCTTCACCAGTAAGTATCAAGTCTATATTAGAGAGGGTAAGATGGTGGCGAGAAAGAAAGTTGTTTAGGGCTGTTTGTTGTTGCTCAGAGGTGAGTTCATTGTACAAAGCCACATCTACAAGTTCTCCATAGGTATTGGGGGTAGCCTCTGCTGATAATGCAAAGAAACTCGCTCCTTCCCCTTTTTGATCAAGTCCTACTAAATCATATAAATACAAAGTGTGCGGGCTGTGTTCATCTACACCTCCTACCAAAGCCGTATTGATAGCGTCTTGCTCCATTTGCATTTTGGCATCTAACAAAGCTGATTCAAATGATACAGCCCCATTTACATAGGTAAAGTTTTCTCCTTTGCACTGTAACAAAAGGGCTATCTGCCCCGCAACAGTATTATGAGTAGATTGTATAAAAGCCGTGGGGGTGAGGTGCTCCTCGTTGTCGTTGATAAGCGCTGTAAGGAATTTTTCAGAATCTTGCAGGCACCCCATACCCGTACCCACCAAAATAGCATCAGGGGTAGTGATATGCGCTTCTTTTAAGGCTTCGGTAGCAGTCGCTATACCCATTTTTACGCCTTTAGCCATACGACGACTAGCATTAGGAGCAATATATTCTTTATAAGAAGGTTCTTGAGCGTAACACACTTCCTCTGGAGTAACCTTTATGGCTTCATCGAGGAAATGAGAAGTTAAGAAAGTAGGTTGAACCGAGATACAGGCTATTCCGTTGATATAAGACTTCATTCAATTAACAATTTACAATTAATAATTAACAACTACTTATTGATAAAAACATTTATCTTTTGTTGTAATTCAGGTTCTATGGGAAGTGTTCTATTGATAAGTAAACTATCTGCTTTTTTATTGTTTTCCTCAATCACATAAACACTCTTTAAAAAAGGTTTTTCTGCCAAGCTAAAATCATACTGATAATGCCCTGCATTACCTTGATATATATGAAGTTTTAGTGTATTTGCTTCTTTTTCAAAGTTCATATCAGTAATAGCTATTGTATCCTTTCCTACTATAAAATAGTATGGAATAGGATAGGATTGCCCTAAATATTGCAACTTATATATTCCTTTTTCATCTTGATAGCATTTGATATTATCTTCTTCTTCAAAGAGAACACTCTCCTGAGGAGTTTGCTTGGATTGTTGTTTTTGAACGCAAGCAAAGAAAAGAAATAAGGATACGATTATTAGATATCTCATATTATTTTTTTTCTAAAATGAAACTACTTTTATAATCTATTCAAAATAAAGAAGATACAGGAATTACAATAAGAGTAGGTAACGATTTAGTAATGGTTCTTATTTCATTTGATTATACCTATTTTCTCAGTAACTTCTGGGTGCAAAGGTACAACATCTTGACAATATAAACAAAAAATTTTACCTTTGCACCCGCAAACGTGCGCTGCTGCATAGGCTTCTGTAGAAGCCTATGCAGCAGCGCACGTTTGCGTGGAGCTAATTGTAAATCTCCTAAAAACCAATTGTTTAAAAAATGAAGATTTTTTTAAGTTTGCGTATATCATTGTTTTTTCGTAATATAGCGCAATAAATTTAATATTTAATTTATGTTTCAACAAATTTTGAATCAGTTGGCTGTAAGAGAACGCCAAATCACGCTGGAAGGATCCGCCGTGGTTAAAGAATCTTTAGAAATGGTACAATTCCTAAAAGACCTCTTAAAGGAGGCTAAGGAAGAGGTACAGCAACGAGGTTTTACGGACCAAGCTGAAGAGATACATTTCTTCCGCGAGGTACAACCTCAAATGGTTAGCAGACTCATTTTCTATAATGAGATCTACCAGATAGAAAGTAAAGCAACTTTACTCTCTACTGAGGCTGCTAAAAAGTTTCTAAAAGACAAAGAAGCCCAATGGTTTAAAGAATCAGAGACTTTAGAAGCAACCGATTTCTTCAGTTACATTGCTTTAGGAAGAACCAATCGTGATGTAGAGTATTTTACTCGCAATTATGATTACCTTCCTCAAAGCAATGAGGGGTATTTGTTTTCTTTTGATGGAGCCTTTTCTACCTGTCATAGCTTTGAAGTTGCTAAGATAGGGGCTGCCAAGGAACTCTCCGATTATCTTTTTTTTTCGTACTCGTGAAGAAGAAGATATGCCTTTAGAAATTCTAAATCTCTTAGAATGGACAGGGCAAAAGACCGAGCTCATAGAGCTAATCTATGGTTTGTATGCTACCAATCGCATTTCATCAGGAAAAGTTTCTATCAAGAAGCTAACTGCGGTATTTGAAAAGCTCTTCAAGGTAGAATTGGGAGATCTGTATCACACTTTTCATCGTATGAAAGGACGCTCAAAAAACCTTACACCTTTCCTCGATGCTTTAAAAGTGGCTTTACTAGATCATATAAACAACTCCGACCAAAAGTAGTTTTGCTAACTTCAAATAAAAACGTTTAAACATTGTTTAATCAGTTTTTTAGGGAAATAGACAGTTTCCCTTTTTTAGGGAGAAGGATTTATTCAAATATTATATTCATTATTTTCAATTATATTTATTATTTTCAATTTAACTCTTCTATAGAAACTCCCTAAACACACTTTTACCTCCATTTCTCAAAAAAGCCTATTATAACCCATTGGCATTTTTTAGATATTTCTTCCTATAAACATCTCTAATATCTTCCAAAACAACTATTAATCTCTTTACAATCAACGTAATAAATAAAAATCACTTCAACTACGTTAAAATGCACATTTCAATGGGTAGTACTTGGCAGTTTATGTTTGGTATTTGTCAGAACTTTGCCGCCGAGAATTTAACCTTATACGCAATGAATTTAATCACCATTGAAGAATCTGCTTGGAAAGCCCTTATGGAGCAACTCCAAAGCATTGAAAACCAACTCAAGCAAGAGCCTATTGAGTGGGATAGTTTGTGGCTTAACCAAAAAGAAATCTGTCAATATCTCCACCTAAGTGAGAAAACCCTATGGCGAATGCGCAAACGCAATGAAATCACCTACTCCAAAATCTATGGACAGTATTTCTATACCTTGGGAAGCATTCGCAAACTCCTTATCAGTCAATCGGTAGAAAACACTGAAAGCTACCTGCAATCCCTCACTCAAAAAGCCAAAGGTTATGTTGAAAAAGCAAGATATTTTAAGTAGAACCGAAGGAGGACTACAGGTCTTCCAGCACTATCTACAAGGCAACTGGTGGGTAGGTAAAAACTTTAAAAACCCTTTTTATGACGATAAAAATGCTTCCTGCAATATCTATAAGTACAGACAGGGGATTTATAAGATGAAAGACTTTGGCAATGATACTTTCAGGGGTGACTGTTTTTTCTTAGTAGGTTACCTCTATCAATTGGACTGCCGAAATGCCTCTGATTTTATCGAAATCCTAAAGATTATCAATCGAGATTTACATCTGGGGTTAGAGCAATCCACCTCTATAATTACACAAAAACCTCAAATACCTCCCACTATCACCATAGAAAGTACTACCCCAGAAACCAAAAAATCTATCTCTTATCAATTTACCCAAAAACCTTTTACCCAAGAAGAGTTAGCCTATTGGCTAAAATATGGCATCACTCAAGAAATCCTGAGCAAATACAACGTGATCTCTTTGCAAAGCTATTCAAGTACCAACAAAGACGGCAAACCTTACACTATCACCTCCACCTATAATGAGTGGATGTTTGCTTACCTTTTTAAAAAGCATTTAAAGGTCTATCGTCCCTTTTCTAAACTGCGTTTTCTCTACGGAGGAAGCCCTCAAGATTACTGCTTTGGTGAGTCACAGCTACCACTACAAGGCGACATTCTTTTTATCACTGCAGGTGAAAAAGATGTAATGAGCTTAGCCAGTAGAGGCTTTTCTGCTATCTGTTTTAATAGTGAAACAGCCCACATTCCTTTACAAAAACTCCAAAAGCTAAAAATGCGATTCCGACATTTAGTCCTTTTGTTTGATAGCGACGAAACAGGTAAAAGAGCCTCTTTAGAGCAACAAGCCCAATTAGCACCTTTAGAAGTATTTCGTTTGGTTTTACCTCTTTCAGGTACTAAAAAGGATAAAGATATATCCGATTATTTTGCGCAAGGTAAAACGGGTAGAGACCTATTGCAACTCTTTTATCAGACCCTTAGCAAACACTATGAAGAAAGCCTATCGCTACTTAAAAACTGCGAAATCCAATGGGATAAACCTCCCCAAAAGCAAGAGACCATCATTGCCATTGGCAAAACTCCTGTAGGAGTACAGAGTAGTTTATTGGGCATTACAGGAGGCGAAGGTACAGGCAAAAGTCATTATGTAAGTGCCCTCATTGCAGGTTGTCTTAACAGTAAGAACCTTCCTATTGACACATTGGGCACAACGCTACTACCTTGCCACAAAGATAAAGTGGTGCTATTTTTCGATACAGAACAGTCTCAAGACCAGCTCTATCAAAACATTAGCAAACTGCTTAAAAGAGCTAAACTAACCTCTCTTCCTGATTTGCTACACGCCTTTTGCCTCGCCCAACTCCCTCGCAGAGAGCGATTAAAGGTCATTCGTGAGGGCTTGGAGAGTTTTTACTACCAATGTGCAGGAGTGTTTTAAAATTCACATTACATTATTTTCAGCATTTCCATAATTTTATTACATATCATTCAAATAGTATTCAGACGGAAAAGAAACGGAAAAGAAACGGCAAAGAGACGGCAACATAATTTGAAAATTAAATTTCAATTTAATTGTTAAAATAAATAAAAACATTGAATATAATGCAATTTAAATTTATTTATAAGTACATAAAAAACATCATAAAAATTTTGCTGTATTAAGAATAATATGTACCTTTGCATAAAATTAAATAACCACCCTAATAGTAGAAAAAATGAAGAATGATAAATAATGAACTAATTTTAAATTATATACTAAAAAATGGCAAGAATTAAAAACAATTTCGCTATGGAAGGTATGACAGGAAAAATAGGAAATATTTTTGTATACCGACATAGAAATGGTAAAACCATTGTATCAAAAACACCAAACAAAACAGCTCCTTTATCAGAAAAGCAAAAAGGACAAACCCAACGCTTTAAATTGGCAATTAACTATGCTAAAAGTGCTCTTTTAGACACTACTCTAAAAGAATACTATGAAGCAGAAGCAAAGAAAAAGCAAAATGTAAGTGCTTATAATGTAGCTGTTGCTGACTATCTAACCTCACCCATAATTAACAATATAGACTATTCAGGATATACAGGTGATGTTACAAATCAAAAAATAATTATTGAACTAGATAACAATACCAAAGTGATTAAATTAAGTGTGAAAATTGTTGCAAAAGACAAAAGTACCCTTGAGGAAGGAGAGGCAACCCTATCAAATGGTAAATGGCAATATGCTACCACTTCATTAAACGCCACGCTACAAGGTACTAAAATTATTATCTCCGCTACCGATCGACCCAATAACACTACTAAAAAAGAAATAGTATTGTAATATAATAAAAAGCTATCTAAAATCATCTTTTTAGATAGCTTTTTTTCTTATTTATAATATTTTTTTTTCTAAAATTATTTTGATATTTCAAAATAATATAATACCTTTGTCGAGTAATTTTTAAAAACATAATCTATGTCAGTAAAAGCTAAGTTATACTTTGATGGAGGAGAAAGAACCCTTTTGAGTTATAATTTCCAAGCAAATAAGCGCATAGGAAATAATGATCGTCCTGCTTTTTTAAAAGAAATGATATTTAATATATCCTTTTATCCTGAAAAAGGAGACGAATTCTTCTATCGTTGGGTGCTTAACAAAAGTGAAGAGCCACAACGAGTAAAAATAGTGTTATACGATGCAGTTTGGAATCGTATAGTAGAACAACACGAAATCTACTATTCTACAGGAATTGAGTTTGATAGTGAGTTCGACCATCAATTAGGAACTATAAACCGACTTAAGATCCATGCTCTTACCCTTATTACCAACGAAATATACTATACAGATATACGTTTCGGGGTGCATCACTTTGGTGAAATAGAAAGACAAAAGAAAGTATCAAAAAAACCTGAAATTATGGGATATTATTTTAAGGATATAAATGGAAAACGTATAAGCCAAGATAAATTAGAACCTGAAATGGAAATATATTTATGCGTCGAAACTGAAAACGCTTCAAACCAAACACTTACCATAAACTTAAATGATCCTCGAATAGATTATGAATATGAAGGACAAATAGTGGAGAATGATATTTTAAAAGATATTTCTATCACAGGAGATACCACCCATATCAAATTAAAAACAGTTGAACCTAAAAATTAAACAAAATGGCAGAAAATCAAAAAACAAATTTAGCTACTGTACGTTTTAGTAGTGGCATAGGAAATACATTGCAAATTAAATTCCCTGAGGTTGTTTCTTCTAATGATACTTGTTTCTGTAATAGAGATTTTACAGTAGATGACTTAAAGAGAATAATAGAGTATGTAAGAAAGAATGATGATAAACATATTGAAAGCCAATATACTGACACAATTCAAGGAAAAGAGGTAGATCCACGGCATAGAAAATTTCATAATCCAATATTAAAAGATAAAAATAATATCTTAGTTGTGCAAATGGGGACTGAGTATTTCAGTTTAGCAAAATATGAAAAAATGAAATATAAAGAAAATGAAATCCCCCATAAGAAAAGAGATAAGTATGGAGAGGAAAGAGATTCATTTACTAAAAATGGATATGATCTCTTTACACTAGGAGATGAGTCATTTAATTTAAAAGGAGATAGTGATGCAGTTTACCAGAAATTTGTTAATGAATTAAATAAAGCTTTTAAAAAGTATGATATAAACACTTGTATTAGAAAAATACATTTCTTAGCACAAAGTTATGTAGAAACAGGGTACTTCTTAAAAATATGTGAACCTGATACACAACAAAAGTATTCAGGGACTAGTGTTTATAGAGGAAGAGGATTACTTCATCTAACTAATGATATAGCTTATTTTAAGTATTATAACTATATTAATAATTATAATATTGTAGAAGCTGGAAAAAATGGAGTTTTTAATAATAAAGAAAATATCCTAAAAATAATTAAAGATAAAAAATTAGACCAAACTCTCAAAAAGTTTGCTTCTGAGGTAGCAACAAACTGGAATTATGCTGTAGATTCTGCAGGTTGGTATTGGGCTGATGGACAGGGGAAAAGTGGTGTTATAGCGATTGTAAAAGGAAGTATAAACCCTATTGCTGATACTGATAATGTTAGAAATGTTACGGCAAAGATTAATGCTGGACTTAGTCATTTAAATGAAAGAGAAAAATATACAAAACTTTTTAAAAATGCGATGAATTATGATAAAAAGAAATGTGATAAAAATAAGAAAAAATAAGATTTTATATTTTTCCATATTATCTACTATTATTCTCTTTATTTCTGGTTGTAATTCACAAGGACAGAAAAATAGTTATGAATCTATCTCAGTAGTAGATTTTGACCAAGACTCTGTTTTTTATCAATTAGATATAAAAGATGAAAAGCTAAACACAAAGGAAAAATTATTACTCACTCGAGAGATCATTGTAAAAGATTCTATTTTTGGAGGAAAAGGGAATAAAGATAATTGGAATAAAGCTTTTACTTATAGTGAAAAACTTAGAAAAATAAAAGGAGAAATTCCGAATTACTTACCTGAATATTTATATAAAGTTTTCCTTTATGAGAATAGCTTTTACAAAAAAATAATTTCTTTTAAAACTAATCTAAACTCTATTGTTATATTACGACAAGGAGAATCAAATGAATTACTTAATAATGAATCAGAAAAATGTAGTTTTGAAGACTTCCGATATCTGAGAATTACTCAAGTCTCACCTGAAAATATTAACTGTAAAAGTATAAATCTTGCATATAAAGAGGGAGAGTGGTATGTTTTTTCGACAGAAGAATTAAAAATAGATGACATAAAAAAACTTAGTTATTGTATAGATTCTCTTTCATGTGTTCCTGCTAAGTATTATGATACTGAAGAAACGATGTATGATAATTGCTTAAATTGCGATAATAATTAAAATATTCACCTTTCCAAAAATGTTAATGTAAAGTTAATACCATAGCTTTTGCTCATCCTAGTGGCTATCTCTCCAAAGATATTGGCACCAGCGGAGGCAAGCAGATATAGTCCCTTGTTGTCCATTAATGTCGTAGGTAGCTATGGAGACGGGAACCACTTTGTCCTTATACTCTAAGGATTTTATAGTGAGAAGTTACTACCACTACTCACTTTTCAAATAACACTTTTTCTTCTCTCCCTTTGATATGGTTTTTGAGGTCGTTTCTCAGGAGTTCGACACTCAATTAGCCGATGAGGATTTGCGCCCCTTTGCCCTAAAAATCTTCCCAGAACTGGTTCCTTACTTTAAAAAGTACGAGAATGAAATTGATGAGGATTTTCAGCACTCTGCTGCCTATCAATCCCTCTATACAGAACTTACGGGTGCCATCGAACTATGGATAGAAGAAAATGGCATATCTTAAACGACTGAGCTTTAATCGTAATGCTCGTGCATTGGCGTTGGCTTTCGATTTAGAGAAGCAAAAGCGCACGCTTCTAAGCCAAGAAGAGCGAGAACTCTTACAACACTATTCAGGCTTCGGGGGATTGAAGTTTATCCTCAATCCCCACCAGTCTGAAGCTGATTTAAAGTACTGGGCAAAAGCTGACCAAGTCTTTTGGCAAGATGTAAGGAGTCTGTATGCCCTTATTAGAGAACATTCCACTGATGAAAGGCAATACCAAAACTATGTACAAAGCCTTAGAAATTCTGTACTAACGGCTTTTTATACCCCAATGCGTCTTACCTCGGCTATCGCTTCAGCAATAAAGGAAACAGGCGTACCTCTGCAAACAATGTTAGAACCCTCGGCAGGAGGAGGCAATTTTATCCGTGCTTTTAAAGAAGAGCATCCTTCTCTTGTGGTTACTGCTTTTGAAAAGGACTTGCTCACAGGCAAAGTGCTCTCTCATCTTTACCCCGAGGAGCAAGTACATATCGATGGCTTCGAACAAATCAGCCCACTGAAAAGAAACCAGTTTGATTTGGTAACCAGCAACATCCCTTTTTCCGATACCGCTATCTTTGATTTGAGTTACTCTCGTAGTAGCGATCCTGCTAAGGTACAAGCCTCCCGTAGGGTACACAACTACTTTTTCTTAAAGGGCTTAGATATGGTAAAGGAAGGAGGAATCCTTGCCTATATCACCTCCCAAGGGGTAGCCGATAGCCCTCAAAATGAGATTATTCGCCAAGCGATGCTCTCCAATGCGCGCCTTGTCTCTGCCGTGCGCCTGCCTAACAACCTCTTTACCGATTATGCAGGTACCGAAGCAGGAAGCGATCTTATCATCCTTCAAAAAGACAGTCAAAGAGGTGCTTTAAACCCTATAGAAGAGCAGTTTTGCAATACAGCAAGGCTGCCACAGGGGATGCTACAAAACGAGTATCTTTCACAAAGAGAAAACGTTATTTGTACGGATGCTCTTGCAGGCACCAACCTATACGGACAGCCTGCGATGGTCTATACCCATAGTGAAAGAGTAGAAGGTATTGCCAAGGAGGTAAAAGAAAGAATCCTAAGCGATTTTAAAAAACATTATCTATCGCCTGAAACAGCACAACAAAGCCAAACAACACAAATTAAGCTACAAGAGGTTAATTCACAAAAAATTGAGGTAAAGGAAATTGAGGTAAAAAAGGTTGAACGGCAAGAATTTATTGAAATTGAAAGCAAAATCAACGAGCCTTCCTTTGCTATTTCCAATACTAATCTCACCTCTAAAGAGTCAAAAGAACTTAAGAATCAAAAAGTTGAACCCAAAGTCGTTCAGCTAAGTCTCTTTGATTTCCTATCAGAGCAGGAAACCACCGCTACTTTAGCAAGTCCTCCCAACATTTCAGCTAAAACAGTCCCTACTATACCCACTGGGGCTAAAAAGAAAACAAAGAAGAAAACAACTACCTCTCAATTAGGGAATGCTCAAAAGTTGGACTTGTTTTCTTTTACTTATCCTGTCAATCAAGGAAATGAAACAGAGGTGCTTTCAAAAGCTTCTCCTGCTTTGTATTACACGCCTCCTGCGGTATCATTACTAAAAGAACCTGTACCCTTTGAGGGAGAATATTTGCCTCATTTCAGAGAAGATACTTTGGTAGTACAAGCCGATACGGTGGGCTTTTTGCAAGATCTCAATAAGAACAAAACAGCTGCTACCTTTGTGCCTCTTGCGCTTTCTTCTTTGGAAAGACAAAAAGCCATTGCCTATATCGCTCTGCGTGATGCTTATGCTGATCTGTACCATAAAGAGGCTACCACCTATACCCCTTATCCTACGGAAAGAGAAAATCTTAACGCTCTTTACGATACTTTTGTCAAGAACTATGGTCGGCTAAATAGTGCTGATAATATCAAGCTAATAAAAACCGATGCCTCAGGCGCTGAAATCCCTTACTTAGAGCGTATCAAAAACGGTGTTTATCAAAAGGCAGATATCTTTCACAAGCCTGTGGTATTCTCTCTGAGGAAGAATGAAAACATTTCTACTGAAGAGGCGCTACTCACTTCCTTAAGTGAATTGGGGCGGGTGGATATTCCCTACATAGCTGAGCTTTCTAACACCAATGAGGAAGAAGTCAAAGCGCAGTTACAGGGCAAACTCTTTTACAATCCTATAGAAGACGAATACCAAATTACTCAAAAGTGGCAAGCAGGGGATGTCTTTACTAAAATCAAAGCCGTAGAAGCATATAAAAATACTCACTCTGAACATCCTAAACAATCAGAAATTGAGCACGCTTTAGAGGGACTCAGGCAGGTAATTCCTACCCCTATTCCTTTTGAAGAGTTGGATTTTAACTTGGGAGAGCGTTGGATCTCCCCACAAATCTATAGTGATTTTGCCTCTTCGCTTTTCGATACCAAGGTAGGTGTGCAATACAGTGCTCAAACCGATGAGTTTTCAGTAGAATGCCGACAAAAAAACTTGCATATCTGGGAGAAATACGCTGTAAAAAGTGAGAGCAGAACCTACGATGGTATTGCCCTCTTCAAACACGCCTTAGTAAATACTACCCCTGATATTACCAAGAAAATCAAGATAGATGACAAGGAAGTCAAGGTGCGCGATATGGAGGCAATCCAACTGGCAAACAGCAAGATTGATGAAATACGCAATGCTTTCCCTCTGTGGCTTTTAGAACAGAGTCAGGAGTTTAAAGACCGCTTAGCTGAGCAGTACAATCAGTCTTTTAACTGTTTTGTACGTCCGCAGTACGATGGTTCTTTTCAGTCCTTCCCTGGACTTGATAGAGAGAGTTTAGGGATAGAGGATTTGTATGATAGTCAGAAAGATGCTATTTGGATGATAAAGCTCAACAATGGGGCGATTTGCGACCACGAGGTAGGAGCTGGTAAAACCCTTATTATGTGCTGTGCCGCTCAAGAGATGAAGCGTTTAGGATTGGCACACAAGCCGATGATTATAGGGCTTAAAGCCAATGTACACGAAATAGCCGAGACCTATCGCCGTGCCTATCCTTTTGCTAAAATCCTTTACCCTGGCAAGGAGGATTTTACCCCTCAAAAGCGTTTGCGTATCTTTGGAGACATCAAAAACAATGATTGGGATTGCGTGATTCTCACCCACGACCAGTTTAAGATGATACCGCAATCCCCCGAGGTGCAACAGAGCATTTTGCAAGAAGAACTCCAAGATGTTGAAGAGAGTCTTTGGCAGTTGGAAAAACAAGGCAGTGAAGTCTCTCGTGCGATGATTAAAGGAATGTATAAGCGTAAAGAAAACCTAGAGGTAAAGCTCAAAACCTTAGAACACGACATCAATGAGCGCACCGATGATACAGTGGATTTTAAGATGATGGGCATTGACCATCTGCTAGTAGATGAAAGCCATAAGTTCAAGAACTTAATGTTCAATACAAGGCACGATAGAGTGGCGGGATTGGGCAATTCTCAAGGCAGTCAAAAAGCACTGAATCTGCTTTTTGCCTTGCGTACCATTCAAGAGCGCACTGGCAAGGATATGGGGGCTACTTTTCTATCGGGGACTACTATTTCCAATTCACTTACTGAGCTTTATTTGCTCTTTAAGTACCTGCGTCCTCAAGCCTTAGAAAAGCAACAAATTCACTGTTTCGATGCTTGGGCAGCAATCTATGCCCGCAAGACCACCGATTACGAATTTTCAGTGGCTAATAACATTGTGCAGAAAGAACGCTTCCGCTACTTTATCAAAGTACCCGAATTAGCACAGTTTTACGCCGAAATAACCGATTATAGAACCGCAAAGGATGTTGGGATAGACAGACCCGAAAAGAACGAAATTTTACACAATATACCCCCTACACCCGATCAAGAGGTATTTATTCAAAAACTAATGGAGTTTGCCAAAACGGGTAATGCAACCCTCTTGGGACGTGCACCACTATCCGAATCCGAGGAAAAAGCCAAAATGCTTATTGCAACTGATTATGCCCGTAAAATGTCCTTAGATATGCGAATGATCTCTGATAAGTATGAAGATCATCCTGATAACAAAGCCTCTCATTGTGCGATGAAAATCAATGAATATTACCAAAAATACAAAGCACAGAAAGGGACTCAGTTTGTCTTTTCTGATTTGGGTACTTACAAGCCCAACGAATGGAATCCTTACACTGAAATCAAACGCAAATTGGTAGAAGACTACGGCATTCCTGCTCACGAAATCCGTTTTATCCAAGAGGCTAAAAACGATAAAATGCGCAAACAACTCATCAGCGACACCAACGAAGGAAAGATACGGGTACTCTTTGGATCTACCGATATGCTTGGCACAGGGGTTAATGCACAGAAAAAAGCCGTTGCTGTACATCACTTAGATACCCCTTGGCGACCCAGTGACCTACAACAAAGGGACGGACGTGCCATTCGCAAAGGTAATGAAGTGGCCAAATATTTTGCTGATAATAAGGTGGATGTGATTATCTATGCCGTTGAAAAATCTTTGGACTCTTACAAGTTCAATCTACTATTTAATAAACAACTCTTTATCGACCAGCTTAAAAACAATAAGCTGGGCAAACGAACCATTGATGAGGGAGCTATGGACGAAAAGTCGGGAATGAACTATTCTGAATACGTGGCTATCCTCTCAGGGAATACCGATTTACTTGAAAAAGCAAAGTTAGAAAAGAAGATTGGTGCTTTAGAGAGTGAAAAGCAAACGTTCTTACGCTCTAAATACACCTCTAAAAACCGTTTAGATAACCTCTGTAGCGATTTGAAAGCCCTACAAGATCGCTTGTATCGTTTTCAGACGGATTGGCAAAACTTTTCAGATAAAGCCGTACGCAGAGAAGATGGTTCGGTAGTCAATGCCTTGCGTTTGGAAGGCTTAGACGAAAAGAGCAGTGTAAAACAGTTAGCGCAGAAGTTACAAGATTATGCCCAAAACGCTCGTACCAAAGGCGAATATCAAGAAATAGGAAGTATCTATGGTTTTCAGATATTGGTAAAGACTGAAGTCTCCAAAAAAGACGAACTTGACCTAAAAGAAAACCGCTTTTTTGTACAAGGAGAAGGTGGTATCAAGTACACCTATAACAACGGACGATTGGCAAGTGACCCTAACTTGGCAGTAATGAATTTTGTCAATGCCATTGAGAAAATCCCTGCAATGATGGAAAAGGAAGAAAAAGAGATTGCCCTTATCCAAAAGGACATTCCTCTTCTAAAGGAAATTATCGGAAAAGTATGGGGTAAAGAAACACAGCTCTCCGAACTTAAAACTGAGCTCTCAGCCCTCGATAGGAAAATACAACTTTCGCTCTCCTCCGATACTCCACAAGAGGCACAAGAAGAACAAGAAAAACAAGAGGTACAAGAGGCAGAAGAACTCAATAAAGAGCTATCACAAGAGAGTCAAAAAAGTGAAACTCAAGAAGTCCCAACTCCCACGAAGGAGTTTGTAAGAGAGACTCTTAACAGAAACTCACGAGGGTTTAAAATGTAGCATTTATTCCTTAAAGAACCTGTATATCTCCATTTTGAAAATCAGCAGAACTGATGTTTTGCTGGTTTTCTTTATTTTTATATACTGCTGATAAATAAGTGTTTATAATTTTCATATAAGATAAAAACAAAAATATATTTGAATTTTGTTGGTTGTTTCGTCAAAAATCACTAATTTGCGCCTCTAAATTACTATTATTTCTTTAATAAGAAGATATATGAATTATAATTCTACTGGTTTTTTTCCTAAATTTGACCCTAAAATCTATTGGAGTTTTGGAGTACTCCTTTGTCTTGGTATTTTCTTATTCATTTTTCAATGCTCTCGTCACGTAGATTGTCAGGAGGCTAACTTCTATGTCTTTGCCGATAACTATGCTGTGAAGGAAGTAATTGAGTTTGGTGATAAAACCAAAAATGCTAAATCGTGGAAATGGGATTTTGGCGATGGTTCTCCTGCCGATTTTAGACAGCGTACTTTCCACACCTATGAAAAGACTGGAGAATATGTGGTAACTCTTACTATCAACGGCTCTTGTACTTCTCAAAAGGTGCTTACCATTACCTCTCTCAATCAACAAGTAGGCTACCTGCCTACCATCAAAGCTCCTGATGTGGTCTTCTTAGGTGAAACCACTAAATTCATAGGACAAAAACAAGGAGGCATCTCATTTGAGTGGAGTTTTGGAGAAACTTCCTCTACTGATGCTGTGGGTGATTCTGTAACCTATAAGTTCAAACGTGTAGGACAAAAGAAGATAACCCTTATCGTCAATGGCGATTTAGACCATATAGCCACCAAAACCGTTTATGTAGCTCCCAAGCACGTTGTTGCTAAAGAGCCTATAGATATGGAGAGTTATGTATATGAACAACCTCATAGCGATTTTTCGCTGCCTATGGGCAAAGCACAGAAAGACCCCTTAGTGGATATGCTTACCAATATTCCTGTAGCTCCTAAAATACCTAAAAAGGAAGATACCCTTCCTCCTGCAAAGAAAGTCCCTGATATCTCTAATGAGCAGTTTATCCTGCTTCTCAATGGGGTAGCCTCTCAAGCTAAAACCAAAGATGATTTCAAAGACTATCTTTGTGAGAACTACCAGGTCCCTGTAGTTATCAATGATGATAAAATCGTACCTTTTGTACAGTTTTGTAAAGAAATTTCTGGAAAGAAAGTAAAAATAGAAAATTTGCGCCTGCAAAAGGATGTTAATAACGCTTGTATCCAGAATATATATGTTTATTACAAAGTAAAAGGAAAAATATTCTGGAAGAAAGGATAATAACAATTTAAAAATATAACAATTATGAGTTCAACAACACTTTTTGAGATGCCTTTTTCAGAGTTCCAATTGAAAAATGCTGTATCATCAGCATTACAACAAAGTTTAAACTACCCTACTCAATTTTCTATTGAAAGTAATTTAGAAGCAGCTGTTAAAAGCTATGTACAAGAAAGATTAGAAGGTATGGAGGTTATAGGGCAATCTACAAACCCCTCTCCTCCTAATTTTGGAATCAAGACAGGATTCTATGTAGCACTTGAAATAACTCTAAATTACAAAATGAAATTAGATTATAGGGCAACTGCTGGTGCTGGGATACAATGTCAGTTTGGAAACTTAGCTACCAATCATTCGGCAATGTTTTCTTTTATAAGATCTTCAGAAGGAGCAGGAGTTTCTAAATATAAGAATATTTCAATTGATGTAGTTCTTTCTTCAAGTATTGTTTTGGGTAAAGGAGAAGGAATGCCTATGAATAATTATACCATAAACTATAATCTCCCTGAACCTATACCTAACAACTTTGAAATTTCAGGGGCTATAGGACAAGCTATTACTTATAATTCTGCTATCAATGAAGTGTTTAGCCTTAATAATTTACAAAGACAAGGGTATTATAATGTACGAATAAACAATATCTCTTTTAGTACGAATAATGACTCTAGATTTTATGGAGGGGGAAATACTGATTTTGGGTGGACAGGAGGTTTTATAGTAAGTTTCCTTTTGCTTAGTGGGGAATTAATAGAAGGTGGCTATCAGAATTTTACTGGTAGATATAATGAAAATGGAGAACCAGAAGAAAAATTGAATCAATTAGAGGCTCTAAAAAAAGATGTCAAAAAAGACAAAACACTAAACTCAAAGCAAAGAAATCTACTAAAAAGTGAAATCAATCAGAATATTGATGATGTATTAAGCGAATACATTTATCATACACAAGATAGTATTCAAAAATCTTTTAATAAAGCTCCTACCTTTATTAGAATAAGTAATATTAACCCCCGTTTTAGAATAAACAATAATAACTCTCGAATTCAATTAGATTTTGAACTTGATGGGTGGGGACAAAATGGACTTCATGGAATTTTAAAAAACTTGAAATTTCCATATTATAGGAGAGCTGTACTTCTTAATGGGAACCTTATATATGAAAGAAAATGATGAGAAGAGCAATAATCTTTTTGATTCTTTTTTCTTGTAGTAGTTGCACCTATTATTCTATATCAGGTAGAAATTACTACAGAATACAGAGTGAAGAAAATGGTAGAACTATTGTCAGACCTAAGCATTCCAATTTTAAACTTGCATTACCTGCACCCTATATTTTAAAAAAGGAAGATAGTATTGACACAAAAGTAATTTACATAAAGAGGAGTAGCCTTTTAGGAAATGAACAAATTAGGTTTCTTCGTTTTTTTGATAATGGTCGGTTAATATCAGGTTTTTTGAGAGAAGATAGCTTGCAATATAATAGACCAAAATCAGCTACTATAGGATATTATCGAATGCGCAATTCTAATGAGCTAGAAATGCAAGAGTTTATAGCGCATAGCCCTGCATATGCTTCTTATGAATACAGCCGAGCTATCATTAGAAAAGATACTATTTTTCTTTTCCCCTACGCAAAGAAAAAAGAAAAATTACCAACACCTTTAATAAACTATAAAGAATGGAATGGTAAAAAAATTAGTAATTGTGCAATTTATATCAAGCAAAAAGTAGATACCCTTACAGGCACTCCTGACTGGTAAAACAAACATATTCACTTAACGAATAAATACAAAACAATGGAAGAAAAGAAATTGAGCTATGCCCCAGAGGTTACTAAAGCATTGGAGATAGCACAGAAAATAGCTCGTGAAAATATGAACGCTCGTTACTCTGGCGGACACTTATTGAAAGCCGTTCTCAACAGAGATTTACCACTCTTAAAGCTCTTGGAATCTAAAGGAGTCGATGTGTTCTATTTAGAAGAATGGGCTGAAGTGCGCATTGAGGAAGCTCTAAAAGCTACTAACACTTATTCCTGCGACCCCGATGAAGTGATAGACACTATCTTCACTGAAGCAGAAGCTATTCGGGAAATTTTAGATGAGGAGGAAATCTCCTTATGGGATGTATTTGTTGCATTGAGTACTCAGGGAGTAGCTTTTAATTTCGACCAAATGAAAACCTATCCTGTAACTCGTGCCGAACTCTTAGAAACGACTCCTCTTCCTGCTGCCTCTGTCGAAAAACCTTTCTCTTCTGCTCCTCTTTCTTCCACGGCTAAAGGTTTTTTGCAAAAATACTGTGTTAATAAAAAAGATATCCTCAAAGCTAAAGCCTCAAAAGAAATACCTGTTGGCAGAGTTGCCGAAACTCAAAAAATTACCGAAATACTGTGCAGATTTAGCAAACAAAATGTGCTTATCATAGGCGATTCAGGTATAGGAAAAACTACCCTTATCAATAGTTTTGTACAGAAGGTTATAGCAGGTCAAGTCCCCGATGTGTTGTCTAACTTAGCCGTATTTGAATTGGATATGGGAGCCCTCATAGCAGGAGCTTCCTACAAAGGTGAAATAGAAGACCGTATCAAGAACATAGCCCAAGAACTCAAGCAATATCCTAAATCAGTACTTATCATCGAGGAATTACACGCACTTTTAGGTAACTCTTTTGATTCCTCTATGGCAAATTTACTTAAAAGTGAACTTACTAAAGGACTCACTGTCATAGGCACTTCTACTATCGATGAATTTACCAAAAAAATAGAAAAATCAGGTTTAGAACCTTTGTTTGAAAAGGTAGAATTGCAAGAAAGTGATGATGAAACCCATTTTAGAATGTTGCGTCAAACCCTTTCAGCTTATGAAAACCACCATCATATAGCCATAACCGATGAGGCAATTTGGGAAGCCATACGTCTTTCTAAAAGGTATTTAAAAGAGAAAAGTCTGCCTGCCTCAGCGATAGACCTCATAGACCATACAATGTCTGTTGTGAAAACAGCAGGAGCATCTTTCTTAAAAGAAAAAAATGCCTTGCTTACACAAATAATTCACTTGGAGGACAATACACAAGGTTTTACAGAAGAGCAACGCAAAAAAAACGCTGCTTGGTTATTGAATGATATCAAACAACGCATTCCCTTTTTGTTAGATGCCTCTACCCTTTTAGAAGAGGAACAAACTACTACTTTTGAAACTGCTGACAACTTATTGAGCTATGGACGCAAACTCATTACCGAAGCTGAAAAAGTAGCTCAAGAAAAACGTTCTCACATCACCGAATGGGACTTAGCTGTACTTATCTCTCAAAAAACGAATATTCCTATAGGCAAACTCAAAGAAGAGGAAAAACAGCGTTTGAGTGATATGGATGCTATTCTTTCCGAGCGGGTAGTAGGGCAAGACCACGCTATTGCTATTATCAGTGAGGCTGTACTCGAAAATCGCTCTGGATTGAGCAAAGCAGGACAACCGATAGGTTCTTTCTTCTTTTTGGGACCTACAGGAACAGGGAAGACAGAATTGGCTAAATCTTTAGCCGAATTCCTTTTCCAAGATGAAAATGCCATTATCCGTTTTGATATGTCTGAGTTCAAAGAAGAGCACTCGGCAGCCTTACTCTATGGAGCACCTCCAGGGTATGTAGGCTATGAGGAAGGTGGTTTATTAGTGAATAAAATCCGACAAAAGCCCTACTCTATCGTACTTTTTGATGAGATAGAAAAAGCCCACGCCTCTGTATTTGATGTATTCCTACAAATAATGGACGAAGGGAAGTTGCACGACCGTTTGGGTAAAGAAGGTGATTTTTCTAATGCCATTATCCTCTTTACGTCCAATATAGGCTCTGACTTTATTGTAAAATCTTTTACTGAGGGGAATATCCCTTCCTCATCTACTCTTTTAGAGATAATGAGTCGTTATTTCCGACCAGAGTTTTTGGGGCGTCTTACGGAGATAGTACCTTTTGCACCTATTAGCAAAGAGAATGCTCTAAAAATCTTTGAAATACATTTGAAAAAAGAGCTTTTAAACCTAACGGAGGGTATAAACATCTCTCTCAATATTGCTCAAGAAGTAAAAGAGCATTTAGCAGAACAAGGCTATGATGCCACCTATGGAGCTCGTCCTTTAAAAGGTATCATTCGTGCCAAATTACGCCGTCCTTTGGCTAAAAAACTTGTAGCAGGTGAATTTAAAGAAGGAGATACTATAAAGGTACTCTGGGAAAATAATGAAGTCGCTTGGAAAAAATCGAACATAACCGAATAAATAGAATGAAACACTTAAAAATACTTTTCGTTACTTTTAGTACAATTGCATTATCATCTTGCTCATCAAACCGTTATCTTGCTGAGCTTCCTTATCATTACCCTACCGATGCTTTCTACAAAGCAGTATTAGCCCAAAAGAAACAAATCAATGAGCAGTATACCTTGGTAGATGATAAGGGAGAAAACCTATCCGATAAGGAATTAGCCTTAAGAGAGAAATACTCCATTATTTTAGCTGTACCCCCTAAAAAAATCACTAATTATAAGCTCTATGCTTTTATAGATGAATGGATAGGAACGCCTTATAAGGAAAAGACCTTAGAAAAACAAGAAGGAGCAGATGCTTCTTACTTTATACAGGCATTGTTTAGTGAAGTGTATGAAACTACTTTTCCCAAGACTCCCGATGGTATCTTCCGCTCTAAGGATTTACAACTTTTCACAGGGCGTACTTACTTAAAAGAAGGGGATATTTTGTTTTTTAGGTATGATAAGTTCAAACCTATTTCCGATGTAGGATTGTATTTAGGAAATGGCAGGATATTGGCTTGTACTACACAAGGGCTAAATATCTATGATTTCAATGATGAGTACTTCCAAAAACGCTATACAAGTGCTGGAAGACTTAAAGAGAAAAAGTAGATTTTTTATTCAAACCCTTGTCGATTCAAAAAATCTTTCGTACATTTGTCCTCAATAAACACAATAAAATAACTACACTATGGAAAACAACACTCACAACACCTCATCAGTCCCAGGTCGTGTGAACGACCCTCAAACTCTTGCCCGCTTTGCTTCCATAAAAAGTTATGACGACTATGTAAAGGACAAAAACAACCCCGTGGTAATGGTTACCCTCACCCTCGGCGACCAACCCTTTCTAAACAAAAACCACTTTGAAACTTTCCTTACCCAGCACACCAATGCCCACGATGAATTTACCATCGTAGTAAGTGATACCGCTATCGATGATTTTTATGGGCAAGTGATGAAAAACTCCAAAAACCTTCTGGGAGAAAAAATTACAATTCATTTTCACCAAAAAGGCAACATTGTACAATCCTTCAAAGGAATTATAGCCAATATCTGCAATAAGAAAAACGAAGGAGGTGGCTACGGTAATTTATATATTTCAGGCTTTGCTCCCAGTATATTGTTAGACAGCGGAAAAGAATGCCAGTCGTATGAAAATAAAACCCTCAAAGAAATAGTAGCACAAGCTACTGAAGAATATAAAGAAGTAACTATCAACACCGATGGCTTACTCAACACCAAGTACCAGATCCCCTATGTAGTACAATACAAAGAATCCGATTATCAGTTTATCCAACGCCTTGCCCGTCGTTACGGTGAGTTTTTCTATTACAATGGCACCCAGTTGATGTTCAACAACGAAACTCAAAAAACAGTAACTCTTTTAGAGGGAGGAGACCTGATAAATGTAGAGTTTGAACTAATGATCAAACCACAAAATTTCTCTTATATCTCTTACGATGTAGAAACAGGCAATACCGAACAGAAAACAACCCAAGAAGTCCATTTGCAGGACAAAATAAACCCTTTCCAATATGCCGCAATCAAAGCCTCTGAAAAGGTATTTACCAAGAAACCAACAATTCCTTATAATGCAATCTCCGAACAATTTAGAGGTGATTATTTAAAAGATGTAGTTCGTCGTGAGAAAGAAAGCCGTGAGCAGCTGATGCAAGTGCGAGGCAAAAGTAGAAATCCACATCTGCGCATAGGAGGCTTTATAAAGTTAAAGGATATCAACGATAAGCCGATGGAAAGCTATCGCATTATCGACATCAAGCACCACCAGTCGGGGTATGATTATGAAAACGAGTTTATCGCCATCCCCGATGTGTATATCGCTTACTATTACGATGAACAAGCCCTCCCGAGAGCCGAACAGCAACCCGCCCGAGTGATTGACAACAACGACCCCGAAGGTTGGGGACGTGTGCGCGTACAATTTATATGGCAAGAAAAATATCAAACCAAAACCCCTTGGATACGCGTAGTACAACCCCACGCAGGAGGTGGCAAAGGCTTTTACTTCATCCCTGAAATAGGCGAAGAAGTATGGGTAGATTTTGAAGACCAAAATGCCGAACGCCCTTTTGTAGTAGGCAGCAACTACAACGGCAAGGAATACAGCCCTTTTCATAACACAAACAACGATATCAAAGCCATACAAACCCGTAGCGGACACAAACTCATCTTCACCGAAGACGAGAGCATTTTGCTATCCGACAAAAATGGCAATACCCTAAGATTTGACACCCAAGGCAAGAACATAGAGATTTCTGCGCCAGAGAGTATCTCATTGTGTGCAGGTAAAGACCTCAATCTTAGTGCCGGCAACAATTTAGTGATGGACGTAGCCAACACAGCTTTCTTCAATGTATTGCAACAAATGTTGGTAACTACTCCATTTATGAAACAACTCATTGCCGACTATTTCCACACCCAAGCCGGCAAAGCCCTAATAAACTCTGACCAAGAAATCAAGATAGAAGCCCGAGAAACCAATGTGGCAGGAGTAGAAAAACTCTTTATCCACTCCGATGAGTTGGCAACGGTGAACTCTAAAGGGCTGCTTGAGGTGAAAGGACAGCAGGGAACAAAACATAGTAATAAGGCAGAAAGCTTTGCAGAAGAACCTGTTGTGATTGAAGGCAAAGCCTTAGTGATGTTCAGACCGAGTAGTGATTGGGAAGATTTCACTAATCCAATTGATAACCCTACTTATGGCTTTGACTGGTATCGGGAAAATGACACTCAACTAATAGGCGATGCAGCGCGAATAGACACTATTATGGGGTTCTATCACAATAATAACACTAAAACTTCTTTTAACCATGAGGATGCTGCGGTAATCAAAAATTTTAAAAATGAGTATAGAAATGTAACAATAGATCGCAATGGCACACCATATAGGTATTTTGTGCCTAAACTTATCTTGTATAAGAATGAAAATGAACAAGTAAGAAGTGTAGCTACTCTTGATATCATATATGATGTGTATGAAGAGCCTAACAACCTCTTTATAGAATATGAAAGTACGTTTTTTGATATTATTGAACAAGGAGTTACTGTTGCACCTCCACCCCCACAACCCCCTCTCCCAGAGGTAGCCTACACACCACCAGAAGGCTACAATATATTTAAAATACCTTCAAAGTCAGTTGGAAACCATAAAAGCCTTACTGTTGAAATAGAGTGCTTAAAGCCTTTTGGAGACTTAAAAGGGAAACAGATAAAAGCGTATACCCTTACAGAAGGCACTAATGGGCAACCTGCACAGAAAAAGGTAGTAGGGGTCTTGGATGTAATGCCTAATGACAAAGCCAATCGCAAAGTGGTAAAACTGCTAATGGTAAATGTAATTACAAATATAAACAATAAGTTTGGAAATGATTTTGGTTATGATGAACAAAAACTTTTTGAACAGAAAAGATACTTACGTAAGTATTTAAGAAACTCCTTAATAGATCCTATATTTGAGACGGCAAGATTAGATTTGAGTGGGTTAAATACAGGAGATTTTACACTTAGAAATGAGTTTAATAGAAACTATGCTCATAGAGGAAAACTCTTTTCTAAAGAAAGGTCATCAACCCCTTTAAGTGCATATTTAAAAAGAAACTTGCATACTGATCTAACAGATTATATTCCTATATTCTTTTTACCGCAGAAGAAATTTGAAGATGATCGTATTACAACAGCTTATTACAACCCTCTTTTTAAGGTGATTGTAGCAACAAATAAATTAAAACCAGTTACTATAGCACATGAAGTGTACCATAGTTTAAAATTACCTCATTCTTTTGAGAGTAAGCGACATATGCCAGCACTCATAAACCCTCTTAATAGATCTATAGGTTCAAACGGGAAATATTCATTTGAATACGGAAAGACCACCAATATTATGGATTATACTACGAATAATAGAAATAATCTATTCTATTGGCAAATAAAGATAGTTTGCCGTAATGCAACAGCAGAACCTGATAATTATATACCTGAACAGTTATGAAACAGTTAATGACAATTAGTTGTTTACTATTGATAGTAAACGTTAGTAATGCGCAGTATAATCAATTAAAATTAGAAAAAATGAACAAGAATGAACGCCCAAAAATAGATGGTTTATTTGATATTCTTCATTTAGAGGATTATGAAGGTCTTTTAGTTGAGGATAAAATAACTGGCTATAAAACATATAAGAAAAAAACACCTAATGGAAAAATAATATTACGTAAAGGATATTATTATATCTATGAGGAATATTTTGACAATTTAAACTATCATATAGCAAAAGCGTATGATGCTAAAACACTAAAGGTAAAACAAAAAACACTTTTTGCTGATCGGAAAGAGACAAATATAATACTTGGCAAAGAGTATTTCTATGATAATAATGCAACACTTCTTAGAGTGGTTGATCACGATAAAGGATGGGATTTTAGTTATGAAGATGTGATTAATTACTTATACGATAATATAGAAGATAAAATAAGTCTTGAAACATTGTCAATTAGCAAAGAATCATTTAAAGGCAGAAATTATTGGGAGATAGAAACTAATATAAGTTTTTGGGAAAATAATCATTTTTTACGAATAGATGGTAATACAGGCGAGGTGTTATGCCATATTATTATCTATGAAGAAGAAGGAGGGAGCTATACTAAAGTACTTAAAACCATTGTACCTAATAAAATAGACAAACTTCCTCCTGAACAGAGTAAATACCAAGACTGGCGAGACGAAAATGGCAAAAAGTATAAAACCCCAGATACAAGGCGAAAAGTCAATGGTATTTCCTATACCGAAGAAGAATGGAAAGCCTATGAAGAAGAACAATGGGAAAAATACCAAACTAATCGAAACCACAAGAGCTTTTGGGATAAACTCTTTGGATAACAACCTTAAAACTAACAGCCTATGGATATCATCACCAATACCGCAGAACTTAGTTGCAATCAAGGCACTGCCAAAAGTAAACTTACTGTAACAAGTCAGGATTTTGTAACTATTGAGGACAAGCCTGTTGCTACTGAGAGCGACAAACAAGCTAATGTGAATATAATGCCTTTTGGTCAGTGTAAGCTAAAACCTACTACAGGAGGTTATTTGCCTTGTATGCCCGCTCCTACAAAATGGGAGCAAACAGCTGAGAAAGATACTATCAACGATCTAAAAATCCTCACTGAGAAAAGCACTTGTCAGTGTGCTGTAGGCGGTAAAATATCCGTTACCCATAAAGGACATAACGAACAACACGAAATAGAATAAAAACAAAAATTTGCACTTTTGTAATTTTTTTGTACATTTGCAACGTTGAAAAACTATCAAAATGGAACACCTAACAGGAGTTATAAATGAGATAAATCGGTTACCTTATGATATAAGGGCAGAAGTGCTATTAAACCACTTGTTAGACAAAGGAATCATCTCTGACAATGAGTATGTAGTAAAACACCAAGGGCAGTTTGTACGCGGTTATCGCGCCGATATACTAAGTGCAAAACTTACTGATTTCAACTATGATCCTACCCAATTGATAGAGGTAAGCCTTTCTCGTGATAGTTTGTATGATATACTACCCGAAAGCGTCGCTCACCATACCAAGAATGAAACTCAAGGCAAGGGAGTGGATACAATGCTCAAAGATTACAGAGAGAGGAAACAAGAAGAAAAAGCTGCTCGTACCTTTTTTAGCCCTTTTGAGAATGAGATTTTTAAGTTAGGGGTAGAAATAGAATCCTTTGAACAAGATAGCTTTAAAGAGCTTAATGCCAATGAAATTTCTACATTATTCTATGAACTTTGGGGTATTTCAAAAGATTTTCCAACGCTCTTAGTCTCTAAGTTTATACGATTATTGCCTTATAGCTACAAAATAGTAGGTAATATACCCCTTACAGTACAAATACTTTCAAAACTTTTAGGTGAAGAAGTACAGCTTAAAGAAAGAGAGTTTGCTACTTATTCTGATGAATCACAAGGTTTTTGCTTGGGAGAAGACATTTACTTAGGAGTGGATATGATCACAGGTACAGCCTATGAAGATTATACCAAACACCTGACCCTTGAGATAGGTCCCTTAAAGCATTCTGCTTTTACCGATTATATACTTGGGGGCAATAAAGAAAAATTTGTAACAATGTTCTGTGAGCACTTTTTCCCTTTGGAAGTAGAAATCCAATTAAGTGTATTGCTCTCAGAAGAAGAAAGTCAATTTGAATTAAAAGAAAATAATGACCCTATCTTAGGTTATAACACTTGTATATGAAAAAGTTAAAGAATTATTTCATCAATTTGTTCGACCCGCAACTGTTGATACTACTGCTATTTTTAGTGGCTATGTGTATAGCCATTACTATTATTTTCTCAAAGAAAGTCCCTGAGTTCAAAAAGTATAAAACCAATATCTATATCTATCTGTTCTTAACAGTATTGGTATATACAGTCATTGCCTTTTTAGGATATAGCCGCCTCTTTGAAGGGAAAACCCTAAGTGAATTTGTTTTCTATCAAATCTGTACCTTGACCCTTGGTGTCTTCCACTGCTATTTCTATCGCTTGTTTTTCAACAAATTCAAACTAGAGGACGATGTGTTCAAAGAACTATTCTTCGCCTTATTGGTGGTACTATATGCCTCAGTACCTTTCTTGTTAATTTACACTTTCTTAAATGGAATGTACTATTTGCCTTTGATGATGGGCAATTTCATAGTCTTTTTCATCCCTACTTTAGTGAATGCGAGCTTCAATCGTTCTCTAAAGATACCACCTAAAATCTACACTACTTGGCAATTTCCTGAAAACTACAAAGAGTTAGTAGGAGTGAGTGATGATGAGATGCGTGATTTAGTAGTATTCACACTTATGATAAAAAAGGAAGAAAATGATAAAGACTACACTTTATATCGTGCTAAAGGACCTACCCGAATAGATTTTGGGCGCTTGTTCTACAATTTTGTAGAAGATTACAACGAGCGTTTTGCCGATGCTCCTATTGAGATACAGAATGAAGATGGCTTTTATAATTGGGTATTCTTCAAACAACCTAAATGGTATGAATCTACCAAATATATAGATCCAAAATTCACCCTGTATATGAATGGAATAGAAGAGAATAGCTATATTATTTGTATGAGAACACTTGTTTCTGAGACTGCAATGAATAATAATGAACAAGAAACAGATTTTGAATACAGCAAAGAAAAAGATAACGAACGAGTAAAAACATATTAAACCATGACAGAAAAACTCACCCATTTGCCAGTGAACTTTATTGATGGAATGAAAATCAATAAAAGGTATTTTATAGATATTCAAAACTTTGTCATCGATTCGGTACGCGATGCCATAGGGGTACACACCTCAATGCTTACCTATGGATTGTTGCCCGTCAATGACCCAGTGAGAATGAACCTGTCAGTAGACACTCATAAAAACCTCCGACTCCGCATAGAAGAATGTCACGCGATTACTCCTAATGGCTCTCGAATAGACATCAGTTCTAACACAGAACAGAGTACGCTCTCTTTTTCGTATCCCGAAATTATCAAAGAGATAAAAGAAGATGAGGTTGCTCTACTGGCTTGTATTTCTGTCAATCCATTCAAACGTGTCCCTTGTGGAGACCCTGACCCTGAGGAGAATCCACCACGCGACCCTTATACTGAGCCTGAATACTACCTTTCTTTAGTAAAGGAAGAGGATCTTAGAAAAGATATGGGAGTAGGGGGACATTATCTCATTGTAGGAAAAATATGGGTAAGTGGTGGTAATACCAATCTTGATAGTTCTTATATTCCACCTTGTGTACTGGTAGCTTCTCATCAAAAACTACAGCAGTTATACAACGAAATCGACCGTTTCTATGGTCAGATGGAGATTTATGCTATCCAAATCGCTCAAAAAATACATACTAAAAACCAAACCAACAAATTAGCCACTATCATAGAACAAATGACCGATAGAATGCTCTACTATTTAGCTACTGAAATCAATCATTTTCGCTGGCTTACACTCTATAGTACCCCTGCCGAAATGTTAGTGTCAGTAGTAGGTTTTGCAAGAGTGCTCAAGAACTTTATCGATGCCCGTTCAGGAGTGGGTAAAGAGGAATTGCTCAATTACTTTGCCGATTGGTGCAATGTAAGTCAAGGAGAGTTTGAAACAGTCTTCTCTGAGGTAATCAATACAGAATACAACCATAATCAAATAAACGATGCTGTAGTGAAAGTAGAACGTTTTATGAAAACCTTAGAAGATTTATTTGCTATTCTAAACCGCTTAGACTTCATTGGTAAGAAACGTGATGGCAGCATTTTCGTATCTGAAATCACAAATGAAAAAAGCTCTCTACAACCTGAAAGAAGTAGGACTTTCTTAGCCGATTAATAGAAATTAACAACAAAAGTATCAACCTATATGGAAATATTAAATCAGAAAGAACGTACAAAAGCATTAGGCTTTTTCGTGTTGTTTTTCACTCTTGCAGTACTTGTTATAATTTTGGCTCTTATGGTCAATATCTATTTTCCTTTCAAGGAAAACAATTTGCTCAAGCAAGAAAATGCTCGTATACAACGAGAAATGAAATTTCAAGATAGCTTTTCTTTTCAGTTAGAAAAAGTAAAAGTGGCTGTAGATTCTATAGGAACACCTCAAGGTGGTTATAAAAACGACTTTTTCAACGAAAAATTAGCCCTTTCTATCCTTGCCGATATGTACAAGCAAATCCCTAAAGACTCTCTTAGAAATAAAAATATGTATAACAATACTATCTTGGTATACAAAGAGCTCATTGATGCTAAGAAACAAATAAAACAACTTACTATCAACCAAAAAACTTTGGATAGTCTTAGTACTATCAACAAAACTTTAAAAGAAGAATATGATAAGATGAAAGTAGATTTAGAAGTTTGCAAACAATTGTACCAACAGGAATAAAGTAGCTATTAAAAGATGTATTGGATATGCTAAAAAAATGTTTACTTTCCTTCTTAGGCTTTATATGCTTCTCATCTATTGTTTTTTCTCAGCAGGAAAAAAAACAGGATAGCTTGCAAATCATCTCAAAGAACCCCAAAGAGCCTGTTACTATCAATTGCAAGATAGTACAAGGACATAAAAAGCTCAAGGGAAGACGATTTGCAAGTGCACAGCCTTTGTATTTACGTGCTAATAAAGATACACTTACCTATGGAGTGTTCCAGTTTGGGAAAAGAGGGGAGGATTTATTCTTATATGTCAAAATATTAGACGAATCTGTTTGCTTGAAAAAAGAAGAAAATTTTGATATACTCTTTGCTTCAGGAGAAAAGATGACCCTAAAAAATCAATTTCCCATCAATTGTGAAGGAGCTTTTGCACATAAGCTAAATACCAAAGAAATAGATGAAATTATTTTTAAAGAAATAACGAAAATCAGTATCTATACCTATTATAAAAATTATGAGTTTTTGATAAGTCCTAAACAAAGTGATGATATCATTACCCTAATACAATGTCTAAGAAGGTACAAGGTGAAATAATAAAAAAATACTATGCCACTACCCGAAATAAAACTAACACTGCGATATGAAGACCGCTATCTGTCAGAAAAATGGAATGATAGAGATGCCGATAAGGTAGTGGTACGTACTGACACCCATTTTCAAAAACACACCATCAGTCTCCTCATTTCTGAACAACCTATAGGAAGCGTTCAACTAAAAATAGATGACCATTGGGTAGAACTTCCTACCTACAAACTTACCGTTACAGACGATAAAACTGAAGAAATAAAAACTTTTCAGGTTACTCGTGACTTCCTTGCCTTTAAAAAAGAAACTATCCAAAAAAGTTTTTTTTCATTCTTAGGCATCAAGCGCTTTGATAAAACCACTTTCCTATATGAAAACATAGCCTTTGAACCCGAAAAAGACAGTATAGAGAGTTTCGAACTATCGCGTTATCGCAAATTGTTCAACGATTCTTTGTCCTATCAGTTTCAAAGTGGAGATAAGAAACTCCTTATCTATGCAGGGAGCTTAGAAGACTTTACAAAACCTACAGATATAGATAATTACTTTATTATTGTAGATAGTAATGAAGGACAAAGTTTTATAGGCGATATTTCCTATCGAGAAAAGATGCTAAAGCTTACCCCAAAAGTAATGCTACAAGTTGTCAAACGCGCAAAAATAGCCAAAGAATTCTCTTTTGATAGCAAAGGAAAAGTGCAGAAACTCATTTATTTGTAAATTATTAGAAAAGTTACACGAAACACTTACAATTCATATTTATGAAAGGAATATATTACAAGCTCCCTATCGATTTTGAAGGCTTGATGAAAAAACAAGACCTTGCAAAAATAGCTTTAGAAGATTCTATCTCTCAATCTATCTATACCCTAATGACCACTACTTTTGGAGAATGTAAGTTTGATGAAACATACGGCTGTGAATTGTGGGACTCGGATTTCGATCTGCTCAAGAGTGATAATGAACTAAAAGTCTTTGTTTCCAAAAGTTTGAAGAACAGTATTACACAACATGAAAAACGAATCTTTTTACAAGAGATAGATGTGAGAATCTCTGAACAAAACTTAGGGGAGATCAACAAAAAGCGGATAAAGAAAAAGGTTTTAGTTTCAGTAAGAGCCATTGTTTTAGAAACCAATCGCCCCTATGTGTATGATTTTTCCTTTTTTGTAAGCCCCTTGTCCTATTAATGATTAAAGCAACTATTTTAAAATCAAATAAATAGAAATGAATCAGGAACAGATAAAAAATAGAATGATAAAAAGAGCTTCACGAATGTGGGGCTATAGTGAGTTAGAGTCCGAAAGTTCTTTTGATCCTGTCTTAGAGCTCCTACTTTCAGCTTGTGCCTCAGAGCTTGAGAAATTGCGTTTTGAACAAGAAAATTCCCGTGCTAGAATTACAGATCGAATCCTCGAGATTATTTTCCCTAATCAAATAGTAGGAGTGGTCCCTTCACAGACATTGTTACAACTCACTCCTCTAGAAAATAACGTTCAGCTCTCT
Organism: Capnocytophaga genosp. AHN8471; assembly: GCF_016806945.1. Lineage (NCBI taxonomy): Bacteria > Pseudomonadati > Bacteroidota > Flavobacteriia > Flavobacteriales > Flavobacteriaceae > Capnocytophaga > Capnocytophaga genosp. AHN8471. The sequence goes on along the minus strand of NZ_JAESPJ010000025.1, from coordinate 49,681 downwards.
CGTTATAATCATTTCAAGGCTATTAAAAAAACTCAAAATATATATGACCCAACTCAGGTAAATACAAAAGATATCTATTTCAGTCCGACCTTAGAAATGAAACTTACCACAGCACAAGTGAAATATTTGCTGTATGGCAATAAAGCACTACAACAAGAAAGTTTTTTCTATCAGGAAGAGATAGCACGCTCAGAGAGGAATATCCCTTCAGGCGAATTTTGGATAGGACTGCAGGCTTCAGGGGTGGAAAAATTAGAAGATTTGTGTTTTTACATAGATGTAAATAACAAAGAGCAAAAAGAGTTTTTTACCTATTACCTTCAACAAGTAAAAGTCTTTTCAGAGGGCAAAGAATATGAATTAGTAGAGGGATATAATGTACCTATTAATAGTGTTGAGTATGAGAATATTATCTCTAAGAATTATACAGGTATAGATGCTATATATAATGAGGTAAACCAATTCTACCAAGGGAATTTCTTTACACTAAAAGGAACACTTTCCCCTCCCCAAGGAGAAGAAAAATCAGTAGCAACTACTTTATTAGAAAACCACTTTTTCAATCATAACTTTATAACAGAGAAAGATATTATATGGTTGCAATTCAAATTCTATGAGGTCATCTCCCCTAAAATATTAGAAAATGTACGTATTGCTCTAAACTGTGTGCCTGCTATTAATATACGACATACTGAAGATTACAAGCGTATCAAAGGACAACTTACACTTTACCCTCTTATGGGAGAGGATTCCTTTTTAGATATAGATTATATAGCAGATAATCACAAAAAAAGATATGATGTAAAAAATTACTTATCAGATGATAATATTTCTATTGTGTTAAGGAGAGGAGGAGTAGCTCGCTTTGATGAAAGGAATGCTTTAGAGCACCTGCAACATCTCTTAAGTCTTATCAGGGAGGAAACAGCTGCCTTTTCAGCTATTGGGAATGAATATGCTATAGAAGAAGAACTCAAACAAATAGGACAAAACTTAGCTTCCATATACCAAAATATAAAAGAAAAAAATCTGTCTTTAAATACTAATCCTTATTTAATATTCTCTTCAAACAATAGAGAAATGGATATGAATTTTATTATTTCTTATTGGCATACAGCTGCAGAAGAAGGAAATGATATAAAAACAGGTGTCTTGTTGGATTGTGATAGTGAAAACAAAACAGCTATTAGTAGAGCTATTACGGTAAGGCCTTCCTTAGGAGGTAGGCGCGGACTTACTACTTCTGATAAAATTTTAGAATATCGCAATGCTTTGCTTTCACGAGGTAGAATTGTCACTATTGCTGATGTGAAAACCTTTGCTAAAAGCCATTTCAAACATACTATTGAAGGATTAGATGTACAAAAAGGTACTAAAAAAGAAATCTCACTAAAAGGAGGTTTCAAAAGAACTATAGATATTTACCTAAATAAAAATAAAGAGGTAGAAGTAAGTGAAACAGAATGGGAATACTTAAAGGATAGTTTCTTGATTAAGTTAGAAAAGTCTTCTACGAACATCTATCCTTATAGGATTTTTGAGAAGTAATTGATCGAAAAAGTTACTTTAAACAAAAAAAATCTTGTTTTCAAGGATTGTACAACTTGAATTATTATAAAAATAAAATAGTTTATATTGCTGATAATCAAATAAATATATTTTTATTGAAAAATAATTTGAGAAAAAATCAAAGAAAAATTTGGAGATTTCATCTAAATAAACTACATTTGCGCAGTAATAGAAGTACAAAATATTATTTTTTAGAGTAAATTTTTTTTAAAAGTATTAATTCTCTTAATATAGAAATCTATGTTAGTAAATAAAGGAATAGGGGGCAATGAGGTGCCTATAGATGCAAGCGAAGCTATTTTAGAAATAGCTCCGAACCGTACATTGATAGCTCAAAAGTTGAGCGCAGAAAATCCTGTAAAACCTGAATTGGTGGAAGGACTCAATACTTTAGATAAAGTGTTCGAGCACTTTAAACCTACTATGAAGGTAGATTTTGAAGATAGTGAAGGAGCTACAAAAGTAGAAGAATTGACTTTTAAAAACTTGGGAGATTTTGGCACTAAAGGAATTACAGCCCAAAGCGCTTTCCTTACGGGATTGGCTACAGAAAAAGACCAATATCAGAAGATAATCAAACAGCTCAAAACAAACAAACTCCTTAAAGCAGCCTTGGAAGATCCTGATGCTAAAAAAGCCTTACAAGATACATTAGAAGCTCTAATAGCTGAGTTGAGTTAATTCTTTAAATTCCCAATTAAATATTTGAAACAATGTCAAATAAAATAGAAACAGTAAATACAGCATCACAAGCACAGGAATCTGTTAAGAAATCACCCATTTCATTAGAAAAGTCATTAGATAAATTAGTGCGTTATGGAGGTTTTGATTTGTTAGAAGCATCCATAGAAAATGTACAAAATGTAAATCCTGAGAGAAACGCTCGTAGAAAGATATTCCTTACCGAAAGTAGTAAGCAAAAAGAAAGAGATACCCTAAAGAAAACCTTAGAACTTTGGGCAAGTGTTTTAAAACAAAGTGATTCTTTGGTTGAAATGGTCACACATTGTGAAGATCAACAAAAATCAGCAGAAGAGTTGCTTTCTAAAAACTTATACAATGCTGTAGAGGCTACTCGTGAGTTAGAAACAAACTATCGAACCATAGCTTTGTTCTACAAAAATACTGAGGAAGACAAAATCAAAAACGTTACAGTGATGAACGCTTCCTTAGAGCAACTCAAAGACCTTGACAACACACGTTTTATTGATACCATACACGCCGAACTTTCCGATAACTACGACCGTTTAGACCTTAGAAATAACTATGGATTGTTAGTGATTCCAGGTTATTTAGGATCTAATATGGTAGTCGAAAAATGGGCAAAAATCGCTCACGAAAATAAAGTAATGCTCGTTACTGACTTTGAACACTTAGATGAACCCGATGATGTAATGGAGATGTTCGACGAAGCAAACCTCACAGGTGGCGATGTGTATCGTGCCAATGTACTAATGACCTGCAACTGGCTAGTAGGTAGAGGTCGTTTCAATGAAATTGGCGAAACGGCTGATTTATTTGTACCCCCTTCCGCTGCTTTAGCAGGAAAAATTTACAAAACTTTGATGTCTCAGGTTACTGCTGGAAAGAAATTTGGAGGTATCAACGAAGTAGAAGGTGTTCGTTTCGACTTGAAGAAAAGTGAAATAGCCAACTTGGAAAGTTTAGGACTTATCCCTATGGTAAATGAATACGGAAAAGTAATGGCTTTTTCTGGCAAAACATTGTTCAATGGAGATAACTTAGGACTACAAACGTATTCTGTAGTACGTGTGTTCGACTATGTGACCAAAGTACTAATGGATTTCCTTAACCGTAGAGCTTTTGAGAATTTTACAGCCACTACACGTAAGGATATTATGAACCAAATTGTCCAATTCTTGGATAGCATCACAGGTCCTAAAAACCTTATTGAGAATTTTGAGATAAGACGATTTGAACAAGACCCTAAACAAAAAGACAGAATCTATTTAGACATTCATATGAAACCTTATTTCCCTGCTAAAAACTTTCTTATCAAGATGGATGGACACAAGGGAACTGATGCTAATGAATGGGATACTGAATATGAACAAAAGTAAAGTACCATCTTATGATGGGATGATGCACCTTAAACAATAAAACAAGGTTTAGACTTCCAACATAAGGCATTGGAGACATTTTATATATATTTCCATAATTGGTATTATTGAGTATTAAATTTTAATTTATTTAATTATGTCGTTTAAATGCAAACTGAATGTTGCTGGAAAAGAACGCAACATCGTTTCCGTAGACTACGGAATGTTACAAGAGACCGACGTCACAGGTAGACCTTCTTCGGTTACCAGAGGTGGCAAAATTACTATCACTGTGGAAAGCACAGGTGATACCGACCTTTTTGAGTGGATGACCAACTCCTTCGAACGCAAGGATGGAAGCATCATCTTTCTCAAAAGAGACAGCGAGGCTACTTTGAAAGAGCTGAAATTTAAAGAAGCTTACATCGTGAAGTACAAAGAAGATTTCGATGCAGCAGGTGATAATCCGCTGACAGAAACCTTTACACTCTCTGCCAAAGAGATTGAAATGGGTACAGCCAAACATACCAATGAATGGGTGTAATCTTCTTTTGATTTTTTAAATGTAATTATTAATTTTTTAAATTTTTAAGCGTATGTCTTTCAAAGCCAAACTTAAAGTAGCCGGCAAAGAATATAATGTTCTTAGCGTTAGTTATGCATTGTTCCAAGAAACAGATGCAACAGGTCGTCCTTCTACCGTTACACGTGGTGGAAAAATTGATGTAATAGTGGAAAGCACAGGAGAAGCTGACTTCTTCGAGTGGATGACCAATTCTTTTGAACGTAAAGACGGTAGTATCACTTTCTTAAAAAGAGACAGTGAAGCCACCCTAAAAGAATTGAAATTCACTGAGGCTTACCTTGTAAAACATCGAGAGCATTTTGATGCCTCAGGTGAAAAACCCCTCACAGAATCCTTTACCATTTCTGCAAGGAAATTAGAAATGGGTACAGGTGCCTACGAAAATGAGTGGGTGTAAAACTTATGGAAAAAGGGTAGCGCTTTAGGGTGCTACCTTTTTCTGCTTAAAACAGACGAAAATAAAATAAAAGTATAATTTCTAAAATAATATAGATATGTCTTTCAAAGTCAAATTAGAATTAGACGGAAAAACCTATAATGTATTGGCTTGTAGGTATAATTTTACACAAAATGTAGATCAAACAGGACTTCCAAAAGGGATGCCAAGAGGTGGCGAGATCTTTATTCGTTTGGAAAGTACAGGAGAACCTGACTTGTTCAAATGGATGAATAGTGTTAGTGAGACCAAAGATGGTAAGATTATTTACTATCGTAGAGATGCAATGAGTAAATTGCAGGAACTTTCTTTTAAAAAGGCTTTCTGTATAAATTTTACAGAAGACTTTAATGCCAATAGTACAGAACCCTTGCAAATTGAGCTCATTTTATCGGCACAACAGATAACAATTAATGGCATCACCCATAACAAACAATGGAAAATGGGTATTTAGATCTATATTTTTAAATTTCATTAGTAAAAAAGAATCCTATGAATAACGATAATACTTCCGTTCCAGGTCGCACCAACGATCCCGAAACCTTTGCGAAATTTGCTTCAGTAAAGAACTTTCAAGATTTTTTGAAAGATAAGGAAAATTCAGTAGTGATGATTACCCTTTCTCTCAATGGTAAAGGATTTTTAGACACTGCCACTTTTTCTTTACAACTTTCACAGCACACCAATGCCCACGATGAGTTTACCATTGTGGTCAATGATACAGCTATTGATGACTTTACAGGACAAGTGATGAAAAACTCCAAAGATCTTTTAGGAGAGAACATTACTATTCATTTCCATCATCATGGAAGTATTGTACAGTCATTCAAAGGGATTATAGCCAATATTCGTAACCGCAAAGACGAAGGAGGCGGACACGGCAGGCTCTATATCTCAGGTTTTGCACCAAGTATCATTTTAGAAAATGGCAAAGACTGTCAGTCGTATGAAAACAAAACCCTTCCTGAAATCATCGCCGAAGCCACCACTGAATACCCTCAAGAAGCCAAGGTAAATACCGAAGGAATGATTAATACTAAGTATAAAATTCCTTATGTGGTACAATATAAAGAATCCGATTATCGCTTTATCAGTAGGTTAGCCCGTCGTTATGGAGAATTCTTTTACTACAATGGCACCCAGCTCATTTTCAGTAATGAAGCACAGAACACAGTAGAGCTTTTTGAAGGAGATGATATGATGGATGTAGAGTTTGAACTAATGATCAAGCCTCAAAACTTCACCTATTTGTCCTATGATGCAGAAAAAGCAGGTACAGAACAAAAAAAGACCCAAGAAGTACGCTTGCAAGACAAGGTAAATCCTTTTCAGTTTGCAGCTATCAAAGCCTCAAACAAAGTCTTTACCAAAGTACCTGAAATGCCTTATGTAGCCATACCCGAACAGTTTAGAGGTGATTATTTAAAAGATGTAGTACGCCGAGAGAAAGAAAGCCGAGAACAGCTGATGCAAGTCAGAGGGCGAAGCCGTAATCCAAAGGTGCGTATAGGAGGCTTTGTAAAACTCAAAGACATCAATGGCAAACCAATGGAAACCTACCGAGTGATAGATATCAAACACTATCAATCAGGAGATGAGTATTACAACGAGTTTATCGCTATCCCCGATGTGTATATCGCTTACTATTATGATGAAGAAGCCCTCCCACGAGCCGAACAGCAAATAGCCAGAGTAATGGACAACAACGACCCTAAGGGCTTAGGGCGCGTACGTGTACAGTTTATTTGGCAAGAAAAGCACCAAACCAAAACCCCTTGGATACGCGTAGTACAACCCCACGCAGGAGGCGGCAAAGGCTTTTACTTTATCCCTGAAATAGGCGAAGAAGTATGGGTAGACTTTGAAGACCAAAATGCCGAACGTCCGTTTGTAGTAGGAAGTAACTACAACGGCAAGGAATTTAGTAAATACCATACAGCAGGCAATGACAAGAAAGTGATACATACTCGCTCAGGTACTAAAATTATTCTCAATGATGGGGAAGGTAGCGTGTTTATAGAAGATCCTAGTGGTAATACCTACCTAATGGATGGACAGGGAAATATCAATGTAAGTGCTCCTAAGAATATTAGTTTTACAGCGGGAGAAAATGTAAATATCAAAGCGGGAACTAATTGTATTATGGAAATAGGGAACGATTTGTTTACTACTGTACAAAATAATCATAAATTAGAAGTACTTAATGATTATGACTTTAGTAGTAATAATTATTCTCAAGAGATAAAAGGAGACAAAGGTGTTGAAATATCAGGAAAATTATTAGAGAGCACAGCTGAGACTTTCCACCAAGCCCGTGAAGGAAATGTTACTATTCATAGTGCACAAGTGGCAAAATTATTAGGTAGTAGTGATACAAAGGTAAATATATCTGAGGTAGCAAAACTAACTGATATTCTTAAAAAACTTTCTAAAACAACCATACATACGGGAGGTGGACAAAGTGTTAAAACTTTGTTTGGTAAGTTAGGAGATAAACCTTTAGAAGAAGAACAGAAAAAAGAGAAACCTATCACACCTAATGGATACTATTTTGACTATGAAGGAAGGTTCTTAGCTAAGGTAACTACTTCCGAAGAAGGAAATAAAAACGATGTTTTTGCCTGCAATAGTAAGAAAGAAGAAAAAGATAAAAACGGGAATCCAATTTTTGAAAACCCTAAAAATATGGAAATTGATAAAGACCTTTTCCTAAGCATTGCAGGAACAGCCTATAGTGAAACAGGATACAATAATGAAGCTATTATGAGATTGCCTTTTGCAGTGATTAATCGATCTCGTTTTAATAAAGATGAAAATTTAAGGAATAGATTAAAAGATTCTTTTATAGATATGAGATGCGACCGAACAGATTATTTGTATGCTAATGGGAAAAAGGCTAGTGGGAAAGATGCTAATGGTGCTTTTCGTGCTTTTTTAGGAATGGAAGAAGGAGAAAAAATAGTAGATTTTGATAAATTTTTAGAGGAGAGAAATAACAATAAAGATAATTTTTACTACAAATATAGTAAAATGAGGTTGGCTATCAATTATACTATAAAAGCATTATTGTATCTCCAAGAAAAAGAAGAAGATATTAGTGAAAAAGCTGTTGGTTGGCATACAACAGATATTTTTAATGATAATTGGTGGAAAAGGAATCTTTTCATCAAAAAAGAACATCAATTGTACGGATTTGAGAATTGGAAAAATGAAAAAGATTTTACTTGTGTATCTGTCTCTGTTTACAAAGGATTAAAAGGTTTTGGTTCAACAATTTTTTATAAATACAAAGAAGATGAAAAATAATATATTTTTAGCATTTTTTTTGCTCATAGCATTCTCTTGCTGTGCACAAAATAGTATTAGAAGAGTCGATGATAATTATTATTTTATAGAAATTCCTTCTGAGAATGGTAATTTTTATTGTAGAGAAGATAGTACAAAATTGTGTAATAGGTATTATGTGCTTGAAGAAACTTTCTTTAAAGATAAAATAAAACTTTTTATTGCTGAAGATAATGACTATTTCAATGAGAAATCTTCTCCCTTTGCTCTCCTTGATGCAAATCTTAAAGAAGAGCTTTTAAAGTTAGGTAAAAAGAGAGCAAAAATTCAGTTTAACGACCAATTTATCATTTTAGATACTACACACATAGAGACTATTCAAAAATGTGTTCCTATGCAAATTAAGTATCAAAAACGTAAGGACAAAACGCTTGTAAAAATAGCATTTACAAATGTTTCTCATTCAACTTTTGGAAATTATGAGTATTATATCTATCTTGAATATAAGAATAATAAACTATCTCTTTCAAAGATAGAGGAAATACCTTTTTCTGAATTGAAATTACATAAGTTTTAACAAGAATATGAGAACAATCACAACATTAGTATTCGTTTTTATCAGTACATTTTCTTTGTTTTCACAAACATCAATAGAAAAAGACATTGATTATTGTGTAATCTTACTTCCTTGTGGTGATGGAAATTTTTGTGAATTATATTATATCGCAGATATTCATCTTCTAAAAGATAATATAAAAATTTTTATAAAAACAGAGAATTCTATAGCTATTTTAGAAAGGAAATGTGCCTTATCATTAGAAAATGAAACGACAATTACAAGAGAAGAATTGAAGAAACACAATCCAATTATTGAGTTTAATAGAAATAAAATCTACATTCCATCCAAACCCGACTTTACAATAACAACTTGTATACCACAGAGAATTAAATATACCAAAAGGAAAGATAAAACTTTTGTAAGAATTCAATTAGAAAATTATTCTCATTCAACTGTGGGTGAATATGATTATTTTATTAGCTTAGAATTTAAGGATAATAAGTGTATTTCCTCAAAGATAGAAGAAGTGCCTTGGTCAGAATTAGATAAATCTGGAAAATATAAAAAATAGCAGTGAAAAATATAATCATAACCCTATTAGTTTTACTTTCATCATTAACTTCTTGTAAAGAAAAAGAAAATATGAATAAAGAATATCATTGGGTCGCTTATGTAAAACCAGTAGCGGGCTACCCTATAAGAACTTATCGCGGGGTAGTATATGGAAAAGATGGAGCTAGTAAATTTGGGACAAGTTCAAATTTTATATTTGAAAACGATTGTCCTTTTCCCCTTTTTTCAATAAGTAATGGAACACCAGGTCTTTTTAAAAATGCCGAAGAAGGTGAAGCTAAAGGTATCCCTACTCACTTGGATGTTTCTTGGCTTTCGTATGTTGAAAAATGTCAATATCTCTTAGAAGATCAACCTTTAGACAGCGTTAAGATAGCAGAACTTTTAAAAGATAAGGTGTATACTCTTTCTCTTAATGAGAATGATACTGCTCCAAAAATAGAAGAGTATAATATATCTGTAGGTTTAGCTCCAGGAGGAGTGGTTTTTGTTTGGTTACACAACTATGGTAGGGTTGTAGAAGTAGGGCGTTACCAAGCAAAAAAGACAGAAGATATTCATTTTGTAACTAAAGAAGAAGCAAGTCAATATTATAAAAGAACAGGAGATGTTGTCTTGGATGAGCATACTATAGAAAATAGAGATTATGCTATAAAATTAGGTATGCCTAAGAAGAAAATATTGATGAAACACAATGAATGCGGTACACCTGTTACTGAAAGTTCTGTTAAAGAAGATGATATTCTTAAGATTCCTTATGGAATATGGGATACCTTTAGAAAACGTTATCCTTGGAAAATGACTCTTATTACCAAAGACAGAACAAAATTCATTCACTCTTATTATTACCAAGGTCTTAATCGTGAAATAGAAGAATTATTTGGCGAAAGAATATGGGGTGAAAATCAAATAGAAAAATATAGTATCCCTGAAAAATTTCGATACACAACCATTGCTCAAAGGTCAGTACCCTTTGTTGTATATATTAAATTTTATGATGAAAAAGGCATTATTTATAAAGCTTCTATCAAGTTCAATGTAAAAGAAGCAATGGATGTTTTTGAGAAAGCATTTAAGGGGCAAGAAGATAAGGCAGGAGAACTTATTGTAGAAGTGAATCAAGAAAAAACAGATATAAATGCTCACCTAAAAGTAGGAGAACGTAACGAATGGTTTTGCAATGGTAGTTTTTATATATCTGAAGATGATGAATGGTAATTATAAAAAAATGAATAACTATGGGAAAAGTGTATGTATATAATAGTGGCTCTTTTTCTGAAGAATCACAAACAGGAGAATCAGAATTGAAAATAGGATTATTTTTCGATGGTACAGCTAATAATTTATACAATACAGATGCTCGCAAATATGTGATTTATAAAGATAAAAAAGGATTAAGTGAGCGAGAGAAAAAAGAAAAAGAACGTATTGAAAAAGAGTATCCTGAAAAAAAAGATAGTGAGCATAAGTACACACGTAATGAGCTTAAAACTGCATACGACAACTATAAAGATAATACAAGTTACGAGAATGACCTTACCAATATAGCAAAAATATACCTTAAATCCAATAGAAAAGAATATGCTATTTATATAGAAGGTGTAGGAACAGGAGATTTGCTAGAAGATAGTGATCTCCCTGGTATTTCACATGCTGATGGAGAAAAAGGTCTTCTGAAAAAAATAAGAAAAGGAAGTGAGGAATTAACAAATGTAATAAAAGAACACTATAGGGAAACAAAAAACAAAAATCTTATTTTAACCCTTGATGTATTTGGTTTTAGTCGTGGAGCAACTGCCGCACGGCACTTTTTATATCAAGTGTCAAATAACAAACATCTTAAAGTAAAAGTATCCTGGATAGGTGATACTACATTTGAAATTGCAGATGAAAGCTACCTACAAATGGCTTTAAAAGAAGCAGGGTTAAATAAATTAGTAAAAAAAATCAATATTCGTTTTGTTGGTCTTTATGATACAGTAGCTTCTTTTAATCCTATACGTTTTGATCTCTCTACTCATTTTAAAGAACACATTCATTTACTACATCTGAATGAGATTGGTAATCCAATGTTAGCAATTCATTTTACAGCATTAGATGAAATTCGTAAATACTTCTCCCTAACTCGATTATCCCATCCTAAAGCAATTGAGAAAAATTTGCCAGGAGCTCATTCTGATGTAGGGGGAAGCTATGACTGTGACCAAGTTCATTCAGAAGAGGTAATACTCGGACAAAATCTAAGACATCTTGAAAAATTAGATAAACTTAAACAACAATTGATTAATGAAGGATGGTATTCAAAAGAAGAATTAAAGTTGGATGATAATCATTGGCCGAAGCAAAAAGAACTTATAGGTACAAGAAATCTAAAAGGAGAATATAGCTATCTCCCTTTGTTATGGATGTGTAAATATGCATCTTTTTTAATTGAAGAAGAATATATTTTGTTCAAAGAAATCAAAGATTTATATAAAATAGAAGATGTTATTTTAAAAGAGGTGAAAAAACATCTAGATGAGACAACTTTTAAAGTCCTTTCTCAAACATTAGAAGGAATAAAAAATAATGAAGAGATAAAAAACTTCATACAAAAAGATAATGAAGTAAAAGAAGATTGGACTTTCCAATCAGGAGTAAAACAAGAATTATTAAAAAAACTTCGTCATAAATATTTGCATCAATCAGCACATTATGGAAGTTCAGGACCTTTTATAGAACCTCATAAACCTAATGAGGATAGAAAGAGGAAGGAGTTTCCTGCCTAATAAAATGAAGTATGAAAAGTAAAAATAATATCTATTCATTTGTTACTTTCTTCATAAATAAAAAGAGAAAGTATACTCGACTTATAAAGGTAAGAGAGTTTTTCCTTGAAAAGAAAGTAATATTTCATTTCTTAGCTTTAAGTTATGACTTTGGTATAAATGAACAAGATGTTCCCTTGTTTAAAAAAGCAATTACTTTCCTTTTTAATGAAATCGTCTTAGAAATAGAATATTATGATACTGAGTGCACTGAAATAAAGTCTCAGAAAGTACGAAATCAAGATACTTTAAAAGAAAATTGGAATAAGCTTAAAACAGAACTCCTTGTTGAAAATAAAGGAGTTTGCATTGAAGAATATTTTCAACAAATTGACAAAATTATTAATAATACTGATTTATTGTTAGATTTTGTATACCAACATTCGGTATATGGTGTCTTTTTGAAAGCAAAAGATAATATGCAGTCTATATTCTATCAGGACAATACTCTAAAAGAAACAAGTTGTATAGATACTGATTTAAGGTATGAAATTTTAATTAAGAAAAAACAATAGTTATGAGTTGGTTATTTGGCAATAAGAAACAAAAATATATTGAAAACTTAGAAAAAAACAATAAGATACGAGAGGAAAAAGAAAGGGAAGAATCCGATATTATTGCTATTGGAAAAATTTCTCCTGAAACTCAAGAAAAACGTGAAATAGAAAGAGAATTATCCAAAGGAAGTGAGGAAATGAAACCTATAAAAGCTTCTCAACAAAAAGAATTAAAGTCTAAACAAGACCAGCTTTTTGTAATAGATGGAGCTAAAGTAAAGTTTGGCCCTCATATAGGTACTTTTAAAGTTTTAAATAGAACCCCTACCATCCAAAGTAAAACTATAGGTACTGAAATAGAAAAAAGTCCTGCAAACTTTACGTTTATGGATGGATTTCAGCTATTGACTCTAACACAATGGCAAGATGTTGGAACGGTTAAATTTCAAGATAACTTAGCTCTAATAAAGAAATCTACTATTATGGGCACAGGCAAAATGCCTCCTGCCAATGCCCCTATTGAAAGTGGTAAAATAGAGTTTATAGACTCAGGTCAAATAAATGTTCCTGCAGGTATAGATACCACAGGGATACCTATTCCTGAGTATGTACCTAAATCACAAACTATTGAAATATATTATACTAATCTAGAAGGTGATAAAATTGAAGAAGCTATCATAGGAGAGGAAATATATTTAGTTTTGGAAAGTAAAAATATGATTGGTCAGGTAATCGATGTTGACCTATCAGATAATACAAGAGATTTTGAATATGAAGGACAAATTTTAAAAGATGATATACTAAAAAATCTTACAATTAATAAAAATATTCAACAAGAAAGATTAAAAGTAATCCCACAACAAAAACAATAATATTATGGCAAATTTACTTATAAAAGCACCACAACTGGGAATAATAGACCCTATTGTTGATATTTTCTTTGCTAAAAAGAGAATAGAAGAAAAATCTGTTCTTTATGAAAAATTGAATGAGGCAAGTCTTTATCAAAAGGTCTGTATTGTTGTAAATGTTCCTCAAAGGATTGCTACTCTTTTAGATTTAAAATTAAAGCTGTACTATTGCGATAGCAGAACTAAAGAAAATTTTGTTTTTAATGTACAACAAAATGGAAATGAAGTAAATATAATAGAAACAAAAATAGATACTACTCTTAAAAATAATGAAATTATTTATATGGCTATAGCAGAAGTTGAGCTATATACTCAGGATAAAATAAAAATGAAAATATTAGAAAAATTATCTCCTTTAAATATATTTATGCAACTTACTTGGGGAGTTAGAGATTTTAATCCTGAATATTCTTTAAAACTAATAAAAGAATTTGCATATAAAGATTCTTATTTTTATCGCTTCTTTGGAGAAGGAAAATGGTTTAGAATCACTGAACCTACAAACATTTATGAAATACATATTGATAAAGGTTGTTATGAAAAAACATTAGAGGTTCCAAATTGTAAAAAATATACTTACATAGTTCTTGAATCAGATAGGAGAAATATTTTTTCTTTAGAAGCTAATAATTTTGATCTATTACCATTTCCAGAAACGGGAGATAACTGGGGAAGATTTGGTACAAGAGAATCTGGAGGAGATAATTGGATTAATGAAGAGGCATGTGCAGGTTTTTTAGGATTCCTTTATACATTGAAAAAGGAAATGCCTGAATATACAGTTTATTATAATGATATTTCAGCAAATGATAAAAGAAACATTGGACACAAAACACATAGAACTGGACGTGACATAGATATACGTTATCCAGGTGTAGATAATTCTATTGGTAAAAAATTATGGAGTGCTTCTAAGAATTATTATGGGAGTGAGGAGGATTTTTTAGAAGTATTAGAAAATATATTAAAAATTGCAGTTGATTGGGGATTCTTAAAAGAATATAATTATGCCTATAAAAAAGGAGTAAAATATACTAATGGAGGTGCTACAGCTGTACATCAAGATCATTATCACATAGGATTTAAAAGATAAAAAGATATGAGAATAAAACTTAATGTATTTTTATTTTGTGCATTTTTCTTTTTCTATGCTAAAGGAGATTCACAAGAAAATTTAAGTTGTAACTTTTACAATAAAACCGAAAGTCTTGGGATTGGTTTGGTAAAAGTAGAAAAGCAATTTATAACTATTAAAAATCCAAAACTTAATAAAAATGTAAATGAATATATTTATAGTCCTAAATATATAGTTCCTATATTTTTTAAACCTGATTATAATAATATTTTTTATATTGTTTGTCTTGATGATCAGAAAGAGTATTATAAAGTTTTATCAGCTACTGGAGAAATATATTTTGTATCCAAAACTCAAACAAAATTTATATCTTGGGAAAAATTCCTAAGAAATACCATAGGAATATCTAACTTAAATTGGAGAATAAATCCTTTACATAATGAACCCTTTGAAAAATCTAAAATTATTAGGATAAAGGATATAAATACAATATACAATGTGATAAAAGTAAAAAAGGATTGGATCAAAATACAAAATGAGAATAATACTAATGAAAAAGGATGGATTCAGTGGAAAAAAGGAAATAATTTATTAATAGAAGTTTATTTACTGATGTAACTAAACTCTATAGAAAAATATTAATGTCAAACTCCATTTTACTTTCCACAGTTTTAGGCAACGTCTTCTCCAAGAGCGCACTCACTTTAAGAGTCTCTTGTAGCAAGGCTTTTTCTATGGCTTCTAATAAGCTGCTACCCTCTACAACTCTATGTTGTCAGCGGGTACCTCTTCTTTGTGTTATATCAAACGTGAAAAACAACATGAAGTATTCAAAGGATTAGCCAAAAAAGACAATGTTCTTTAGGCTGGTTCTATGGATTTAAGTTACATCTAATATTAATGATAAAAGTGAAATACTTGATTTTATAATAACATCAGGCAACATAGATAATCGTAAACCTTTCTCTGACAAGAACTTACATAAGAGAATCTTTGGAAAACTCTTTGGAGATAAGGGATATCAGCAAAGATTTATTTGAACAGCTATTTATTGATGGGGGTACATTTAATCACTAAGATTAAAAAGAATATGAAAAATAGCTTGATGCTCTTACAATATAAAATAACGTGAGTTCGACCTAAGCAATTATCTGATAATCAATAAATATAGATTCAAATCTCCAATGGATTTCACAACTTTATACGAAAAAGGGACTGGATAAGTCTCTTTATATTACATTATCCCATAGATTTTTATCTGAAGTTGAATTACATTGTAATTATTCTCTACATCTAACTGTAAATCAACGTTTTCTTATATCGAACTCACGTTAAAATAACACTTAGAAGGCGTACTTTAATAGAAACAGTAAATGACAAATTAAAAAACATTTGTCAAGTAGAACATACAAGACATCGTTCTTTTGATAATTTCATAACTAACTTATTATCAGTAATTATACTTTATTTTTTCTTTGATAAAAGGTCTTCTTTTAATTATCAAGAAGACATTGTCGATCTAAAAAGGCTCGTTGTGGCTTAAATCGAACTCACGTTATGCTATGTTTGTTTATGTAGAAAACACGTTATTAGATTATCTTTTCTAATTTTCCTCTTCTTTCCTAATCAAATGTGCTAATTCAGGGTCGTTTTCAATACGGGTGAGCTCGTCACTAATAAGCTGGATAATGTCAGTTTTTACTTGCTTGTAATTAGCTTGGATTTGTTGTTGCATTTGGTCTTCTCCATTTTCGTCTTCAAAGGAGAGGATTTGAGGTATTTTCTGGTAGGTTTTAGTCTCAGCAGCTACTTTCTCGTTATCTACTATTATCTGAGCGTGGAATATCTTCTGCTCGATACGCTCGTCAAAATTATCAGAAACAGCTCCTACAAACATTCCTTGAGTAAGATTGGATATTTTGCTGGCAGGAATCAAACTATCCAATTGTGTAGATATGGAAGTAGAAGTATCATTGCGATTAATCGTGGTAGATTGCCTTTTCTGCAATACCTTTCCAAAACGCTCAGAAAGGGTTTTAGCAGTTTCTCCTACTACTTGTCCGCTAAAGACATTCCCCACTGTATTTTGTATTACCTTGCTTTCCTTATCGCCATAATCACGAGTAAGCTGTGAATAATCTTGAAAACCTAAACAAACGGCTACTTTATTACTTCGAGCAGTAGCAATTAGGTTGTCTAACCCCCTGAAATAAATCGTAGGCAACTCGTCAATAATCACAGAGGATTTGAGTTGTCCTTTTTTGTTGATGAGCTTTACAATACGTGAATTGTACAAACCTAAAGCTGCCGAATAGATATTCTGCCTATCAGGATTGTTGCCTACACAGAGAATTTTAGGCTCTTTTGGATTGTTGATATCCAACGAAAAATCATCGCCTGTCATTACCCAATAGAGTTGAGGCGAAATCATTCGGGAGAGCGGTATTTTAGCACTGGCTATCTGTCCCTGCAATTGGTCTTGTGCGCCTCCTTGCCAAGCATCCATAAAAGGCGATAGGTAATTCTCAAGTTCGGGGTATGAGGTGAGAATAGTAAAGACATCGGCATAAGGCTTGTTCAATAGCTCGATGGCGTGTGGGAAAGTACAGTACTTACCACCTTTGTAAATCTTCAAAAACCAAATAATAGCTGCCAAGAGAATGATAGGCGACTCTACAAAGAAATCACCTTGCTTTTGGATCCACGAGCGGTTGAGATTGAGCATAATCGTATAAGCAGATTCATAAGCATCGGAAATATCACTCATAAAGTTCGGGTTGATAGGATTGCAACGATGACTGCGACGAGGATCATCAAAGTTTATCACATAGAACTTAGGTTTTACCTTGTACTTGTCTAAGTTTTTTAGTAGGTGATTGTAGGCAATGGTGGAGAGGTCATCAAACTTAAAATCGTAAATGTACATAGCAAAACCCTTTTCAATCTGTTGTTTGATGTAGTTGTTCACAATGGCATAAGACTTACCAGAACCAGGAGTACCAAGCACTATGGTTGCCCGAAAGGGATTTACCACATTGATCCAACCTTTGTTCCACTTCTTGCGGTAGTAGAACAAAGTAGGTAGATTCACAGAATACTCGTTTGTCATCAGTCGAGTTTCCTGCATAAAGGACTCGTTTTCGTTGTTGAAAACATCGTCTAAAAGGTTGTTTTTTAACAAGCGACTCATCCAAGAACCTGCCATAAGGAGCGCTATGTAGCCCAAAGATAAGGTAAGGATATAGAAAAAGGCAACCACTGAAGCAGGAAGGCGCAGGTATAAAATCCAAAAATTACCAAAGTAAAGAGCAGCTCCTACCCCCAGAGCGATGTAAATCTTTCGCCAAGTAATCTTGTCGTTTTTTACGCCTGTTGTTCCCAAACAGCTCAAGGCTAAGAGCAGGAGCGCAAAGCATTTGGTGTATAGCGGGTGAGAGAACAGTCCTGCTGTTCGTTGGAAGTTGGTCAGGATTCTATCTACTACAGCTAATATCCACTTTTCGCCTTGGAAAAAGCTATAACAATACCAATAGAGGTGCATTAGTACTATGAGAATACTTACTGCACGCATAAAAGCCATAATCTTGGCTAATGCTCTTAAATCATCATCGTTTTGCATATTTGTTTCTGTTTTTAGTGTTTGTCAATATTTTATACTTAGCTATGTCAGCTCACTGGCCACACCTAAGATTTGTTTTTTATTTTTCGCCGTTTGGCAGTAGCACGTTTCATTCTTCTGGTAAAATCCTCTTCTTCGTAATCTACCCCTTGATCATCCAAAGAGAAAAGAGTAAAGAAAGCATTTAAGGCTGAGTCCTTGCCAAAATCCTCTTGGTAATGTGTCCAAGAAGTATCAGAGAAAGTATCCTCTTCAACAGTGCTTGTATTGCTTTGATTTTTACTTGCATAAGGAGTTACAGACGGCATATTTACCTCAGAGGTTAAAGTAGGAGCAGGCTCTTCTAACGATTTTAGCCACTGATGAAAAACATTGGCAGAAAACTCCTTCCCCAGCTGAGAGCCATTATACACACATCGGCTGTTGTGGTCAATAAAGGTTACTCCGTAGGTTCTCCCCTCTTTGTTTTTACGAAAGACGACCTCTATCCATTTAGCTTTTAGTTCTTGAACAAATTCACTTTTACTATGAGTTGTTTCTTTGGCAAAGGTGATATGTGCCTTTAAGGAAGTGGTGTCCTGTCCTTTTAGGTATTCGTGTCCCTTTTGCAAGTGTTTTTCGATATAAGGTAAGCTCAGTGTTTTTCCGAGCTTGGAGGCTTTAAAAGGATGGCTTGCCTTATTGCCATTTTCATCCAATACCACATATACCAAACCTTTTTTAGGAACGCCTTGCAGTTCGCCTTCTACCTTTTCTACCGCTATGTTAAACTGATTGAGCAAGGCGTTGAACGTTCCTAACGAGGCAAAATGATAGTGTTTTAGCAATTGTTTTACAGTATGTATCAACTCCTTTTTAAGGTCGTTTTGTCGGTAATCTAAGGGTATTAATTTAGACAAAGGCAAGAACTCATCATCTGTTAGCTGTGAATCATTGGTGATAGCAGGGATAAGTTGGTATTTCGTTTCCAACTCTCGGCATACTTTCATTGAGCGTATTTTTTCAAAAGCATCAGGGATTTTCTTGCCATACTCATCTATTCCCAGCGATACAATGTGAATGTGTTTGCGCTCAATATCTGAATGTTTGTAAACCACAAAAGGTTGGTTGCCAAAGCCCATCTGTTCCATATAGTCAGTAGCCAACTTTACAAAGGTCTCGTCGCTTACCTTATCGTTAGGATCGGGATTGAGGGAAATGTGCAGGATAGGTTTTTCTGTCCTTATGTTGGCATAGAGATAAGGTGCAAAGGAGCGAGACACTTCCGAAATGCCCACATTTCCTTGCAGAGGTCGTATCACTTTTTGAGCGTATAACACCTCACCTTGTCCTTTAGATACCTTGTTGTGATTGTACAAAAGTACTCCTAACAGCTGTCCTCCTCGATGTACTTTTGCTATCATAAACTGCTGTTTTTCTTCTTAAAAACTACTTTAGTTTTTGCTTCATTTGCTGCGAAAGCTCTAATATTTGTTTGCAGATAGCAATCAATTGGGTAGTTTCTTTCTCCAATTTATAGAGGTAAGCAGCCGCTTTCTTCTCCGAAAAATTACGGTAGAGTATCTTTACAATCTGATTGTAATTGACCCCTACCGAACGAAATTGTGCATAGAGTTCAGTGAGTTTGGTGTAATAATCTAAAGCAGATTTATCAATTTTCACCACTTTTATCTCTCGGTTAAAAAGCAAAGAGGTAATAAAATGTGCTTTGACTTTCATTCCTGATTGCTCGAAAAGCGAGAGAAACTGATTGTTTTCTTCTTCATTTAATCTAAAGACATATCTAAAAGAAGCAGGATTTATCTTTTTGTTCCTACCTGTGGGGCGTTTGTGAGTTGTTTTCTGTAAGGTCATATAAATTCAGTATTATTAAAAAACCACGACTTTGGAGTGCGTTTTAAGCTCCCTGCAAGGGCAAGTGGTTTTGAGGTGCCTACACGCCTAATGCGTGCCTCAAAACACAACTTGCTCTGTTCTGGTGAACAGAAAATTCTCCCTAACGGTCGAATTTTAATTAGCCATAAAGAGAGAAATTAACACTACGAGCGGGTAAAATGATTTCAGGGTGCAAAACAAGTGATTTCTTAGCAAAGGATTTGTATATAACACAAAGCCAATCACTTCCTTACAAAGCCATTTACAACCCTACATAAGGCTGTATGTATATTTGTATGTTCCTTTGCACCTGCATACCAAAGCAAGTATGTACAAAAGTAAAAACGCAATTAGGTAGCTATGTAGCTACAAAGCTATAAAGCTACAGAAGTATGTATGTACATACGCAAGTAATTAGATAATTAGTCAATTATTTATGTGAGTAAATACTTACTTATAGAGGCAGTTAGATAATTGGCTAATTACAGATAGTTGTATTTGAATAGCTATGCACTTATATACTTACTGAATTACAAACATATTTAAACACATATATATGACATCAACGACAAAATTCATTAGCTTTTCTACCCAGAAAGGAGGGGTAGGAAAAAGCACTTTTACCACCTTAGTAGCCAGCTTGCTACATTACCGAATGGGCTATAATGTAGCAGTGATGGATTGTGATTATCCACAATACAGCCTACACCGAATGCGAGAACAAGACCTCAAAACAGTGATGAACAACGAGCATTTTAAGAAAGCTGCTCATAGACAGTTTAGTGAGCTAAACAAAAAGGCATATCCCATAATACAATGTAAGCCTAATGAAGCCCTTGAAAAGGCACAACAGCTTATCGCAGAGACACCTTTTCCTATAGAGGTTATCCTTTTTGATATGCCAGGGACAGTAAACACCGCAGGGATATTGACCCTGCTAGCTCAAATGCATCACATTTTCTCACCTATCACTGCCGATAGAGTGGTGATTGAAAGTACTTTGAGTTTTACTGAGGTACTTTCCAATATCATCGCTAAGAATACCGAAAGTACTATTAAAAGCGTGCATTTGTTTTGGAATCAGGTAGATGGGAGAGAAAAATCGCCTTTGTACAAGATTTATGAGCAAGTGATTGCTGATTTAGGTTTGAACCTAATGCAAGCCTACATATCTGATAGCAAGCGTTTCCGAAAAGATGGCACAGAAAACCAACGATTGGTATTCCGTTCTACCTTAATGCCTGCTGATGAGAAGTTGATGAGTGGTTGTCATTTGGACGACTTTATTAATGAGTTGGTACAGATTATTCAATAAACCCTAAAGATATGAAGACAGTAAAACCTATAGACGAAAACGAACTAATGGAGCTAATGGCAGGCAAGCAACCCACGCCTGCCCCTGCCATTGCTACGGTTCCAATAGAGACAGAGAAAACACCCCAGAAACCAGCTTCTACCAAGAAGAAAAAGGCAGAACTCTACGAGTATGAAAGTTATTTTTTTGAGCAGGGAGAGACTTCAGCAAGGGAAGGAAAATCAGTGTATATACGCCCAGAGTTTCACCAGCGAATAGCCCGCATTGTACAGGTGATAGGAGAAGATAAGATCAGTCTGTATAACTATTTGGACAATGTACTTAAAGCGCATTTCGAGCTGTATCAAGAGGAAATTACACAGAGTTTTGAACAGAAATACAAACCTATATTTTAACAATGGAAAAGATAATTATTTTACTGCTTATTGTGGTGATTTTGTTGTTGCTATCAGACAAAATGCCTATAACACATTCTAAAAAGAGAGCTCCCAAACCTAAAGCTACCCCTATACCCAAAACAGCTCATTTAACTTCGGTAATGGGGGAAAGCAGGTTTGTGCCTCCTGCAAAGGTAATCTCTACAGCTATCTCCTTAACAGAAAAAGAGCAACAGGATATTCTGACAGAATGGGATGAGGACCCCACCATAAACCTTGAAGATGAAGAAGAGGATTTGCGCAGTTATCGCACAGAGGCAGAGGACAATGATTTTGCTACGGGGCTTTCGTTTGAGGACTTGGAAAAGGTTGCTACTTTCCTCTCTGAGGATAAAGAAGAGGTTACCACCGAGAACATAGAGTTACTGCAAAAAGTAGAGGGCACAAGCCTATTAGAAGCCATAGAAAAAGCCTTACCCCAAGCGACACTTAAAGTAAGTGCGCTCTTGGAGAAGGCGTTGCCTAAAACCGTGGAAAGTAAAACGGAGTTTGATATTAGGGAGTTTGTGTGAGTTAAAAAGACAGTGTTGAGATGATTCCAATCAAGCCCTCCAAGAAAAATCAATCATAGTTAAATACCATTTGTTTTCTATCTTTGTTACATAAAAAACAAAATTAGCTGTATAAAAACGATTATTAAAACTTGACTTCTTCTTCCAAGAAGCAATAATACAACGTGTATTTTTTTCTATATTTTTAGCTTTTTTTAATTCTAATAATACTATTTTTCTTTCTTTTGGAGATAGTGGAGTAGTTTCTAAATAAACATTTATATAATAAGTTAATTTTTTCTGTGCTTCTAAATTGTCTACAAAGAATATTCCTGTTTTAGGTATATATTCAGTAGGAATAATATTTTTAGTTACTTTTTCAATAGGAACCTTTCCTACACCAATCTTTTCTATCGCTAATTCTTTTCTGTCATAACCACTTATAAAAGTTTTTTCCTTTTCTTGATATAAAGTATCAAGATAAATCTTCTTCTGATTACTCCAATATACATCACCTCCTGGAGAATAGAGAAAATACAATCCTATTTTTGGATGGATAAGTTTGTTTAATCTAATGGTATCTTTCTTATTATAAAATTGAATAATTCCATAAACAGTTTCTTCAAATTTTTCTTGATCTATATCATTATTTTCAATATAAGAATAGAAAATTTGCAATGAATCAATAACATTTAAAGTATCTTGTACAAAAGATAAATTATTATTTAGAGATAATGTTTCTTTTTGAAGTTCATTTACTAAATTTACCTTTTTATTATCAAGACAAGAAAAACTCAATGATATAAAAAAAAGAATAAGACAATACTTCATAATGCTAAATTTTAGAAATGATAGTTTCATATAGAAGACGACCTTCTCCAGCTCTTTTAATTTGGATATCTTCGTGGCATAGAATATCTTCTTTTGTGAGGTTATATTCTTTTAACAACACACGTATTAAACATATTAAGGAATTTATTTGTTTATCTGTTGGCATATCCCATTGATGGGTTCCGTTATCAAATTTATATGATTTAGATAAGTTATTATTGCCTTCAGGAAACTTGTATTTTGAACTAAACCAATTACCTTTCTTATCTTTATCAAAACACATTCCTACTACTTCAATACCAATAGAATTAGATTTCAAGATATCCCTCCTATCAGTTCTTGCTGTCTCATCCATAATATGAGCAGCAACTTCATTTAGAGGTAGAGATTGAAAAATTTGTCCATCTATGCCTCTAAACCCATCAATATAAAAATGAGCTCCAATAGTTGAACTAACAGCTCCAGCTGTTGAATAGCCAGATGTTCTATGTAACACAATAGCTTTTACTTTTTCCATTTTACCTTGGGAAATAATTTTAGAACCTTTCACTTGATAAACAACATTATTATCTCGTAAATCTTTTAAATAGTTGTTCTCTATTCTATAAGCGCAACATTTACAAAATTTTATTTTAAACCATTTCCCTTCTCCAAAAAAATGATAAAAATAAGAATCTTTATATATAAATTCTTTTATTGATTTTAAAGAATATTGGGGATTAAAATCCCTAATCCCCCAAGTAAGTTGTATAAATGTATTTAAAGGGGATAAACTTTCTAACATTCCCATTTTTTCTTTATCTTGGGTATATAAGTCAATTTCAGCAATAGCCGTATAAACAACTTCACCTTCTTTTTGATTTGAACTTATAGTCATTTCTATTGTATCTACCTCTTTTCCTTTTTGTTGAACTTTAAAAACTTCTCCTTTGTTAGATTCCTTGTTACAAAAACATAAACGCAATTTTAAGTATAGAAGTGTAGCTACCCTTTGAGGCACCTCTACAACAACAGAAACTTTTTGATAAAGATATGCTTCCTCTAATTTTTCAAGTAGTATACCTTTATCTTTTTCGACAACTTTTGCAAAATACACATCTAAAATAGGATCTATTATCCCCAGCTGTGGAGCTTTTATAACTAAATTTGCCATGATATTATTATTTTTGTTGTGGGATTACTTTTAATTTTTCTTGCTGTATATTT
Organism: Capnocytophaga genosp. AHN8471; assembly: GCF_016806945.1. Taxonomy (NCBI): domain Bacteria; kingdom Pseudomonadati; phylum Bacteroidota; class Flavobacteriia; order Flavobacteriales; family Flavobacteriaceae; genus Capnocytophaga; species Capnocytophaga genosp. AHN8471. Next base: position 25,549 of record NZ_JAESPJ010000025.1, on the reverse strand, counting down.
CCATTGATAGTGAGATTTGCAAGTATATCATCTTCTAAAACTTGCCCTTCATACTCAAAATCTTTTGTATTATCAGATAAGTCAATATCAACTGTTTTTCCTATCATATTTTTAGTTTCCAAAACCAAATAGACTTCTTCACCTATTATGGTTTCTTTAATTTTATTACCTTCTAAGTCTGTATAGTATTTGGCTATGAATTCTGGTTAATCATTCAGCAACTATTGGGTCTTCTCTTTAGGCTTCACATAGTCAAAAGTAATAGCATAGTATTCGGAGTTGATAATAAACTTATGGTCATACACACGCTCGCGAGCAAAGATTTCAAGGGTAGTTACCATCCCCTTTTCTTGGTCGTAATCTACCCTAAAACTCGTCACAAGAGCTTCAGTAAGTTCATACTGCAAGAACTCTTGTCCATAAAAAGTCTCGTCATAAAAGATAATCGTACCGTTGTACCACTGCCCTTTTAGCGATGGATAGTTCTTATTTCTACCATACATCCAGTCTGCAAAAAAGTCATCTCCTTCTTCTGTTAGGAAAGAAATCTTAAAGAAGTGTGCTATAGGGAGACTATCGGGATAACCCTTCTTACAAACAGTTTTGCTGTAGGAAGTGGTGAGACTAAGCAACTTTCTTTGATGTCCTGCTATGTTGAGTATGCCTATCATTGTGGATGATGATTTATGATTTATAAAGAATATGGCAAAGATAGTATTTTATTTTAACAGGGCAAAATTATTTTTTCTTTTTAGTGTTTGATATTAGGGAGTTTGTGTGAGAGTAGCTATGTCGCACAGAATTTCATTTGCTACGGCAAAGATAGGTTGTTTCACCCATAACTTCTTATTTCCTATGATATAACAGCGTTTTTTAGCTCGTGTTACAGCAACATTGAGCATATTAGGTTTCTCAGAAGCCCATCTACGAGATCCTTCTCTATTGGGTTGGCTACCTAAAACTAAGAATACTACATCAGCTTCTTTTCCTTGAAAAGTATGGATAGTGCCACAAAGTAATTTTGGGTCATTAAACCTTTCTCTTAATACTCTGTCACATTCTTTAGCTACAGCTTTGAAAGGAGAAATTACATAAACATTGTCTTGGTATGTCTCCCTTAATTCAGCTATTTTTTGTGTAAGGAACTCTATTTCCTCCTTTATCACTTGAGAGTCTCCTTCTCCACCTCCTACTACATCAAACCAACAAGAAGTCCCTAAATATTTTTCAGAAGACTTTTCTGTAGAGGTTCCTAATACCATTTGATCTTGATACGCAATTTTATTAGCTATAGAAAACATAGGGTCTTGACATCTTCTGTGTGTTCTGAGAGGGAAGCCTGTCCAAGTGTTTTCATCTATTTGGGTACCATAAACAGATATTCTGTCGGCTAACCTCTGAACAGAAGATGCATAAGGAGACCATACTTCTGAAATACCCTTATCATTTCTGAATTTATTGACCAAATTTTTAGATATTGTAACCACAGGTTCTATTTGTAGCGGGTCTCCTACTATTACACATCTCTTAGAACGTTGTATGAGTCCTACAGCAGATTGTGGAGTAGCTTGTCCTGCTTCATCAATAAGTAACCATCCAATTTGATTCTTATTAATATTAGGGAAAAGCCTACTTGCAGAAGCTAAGGAGGTAGAGACAACAGGAACACATAAGAAGAAAGAATCCCATAAAATACTTGTTAGTTCCTTAGAAACCGTAGCTCTTCCTAAAATCATTTCAAAGAATGATTTTAGGTTATTCTTAAATTTCTTAGCATTGGCTAAGATAGCATATTTGTGTATTTCTAATGCTTTTAGAAAAATCTGACTACGTAAAGTTGCTACTTTTTCAGAATGATATGGACTAAGTAAGTGTATTTCTTTTAAGTCTTTAGAAGTAAATTCCTCATTGAATAGATTTTTTGTTTCAATCCCATATTTATTGATTAGTTCTTCTAAATTATTATCACTTACCTTGTTTCTTGGAGAGAGTATTCCTGTCTTAAGACAATTTACAAAAGCCCCCAAAGCAGATTTTGTATTTTCTGTTTTATTATCCTCTAAGTATTGGTTAGCTGCCTTCTTCTTAAACTCTTCAAAAGACAACAACAATTGTTTGAATTCTTTTACAGAATTGTTGAAAAGTTCTTGGTTTTTAGTTTCATTATTGAGGTTCTCTTCTAATGTTGTAGAAAAGTCTCTTTCATTTTCTTTATAGTTCCACCAGAAGTTATTGTAAAAAGCAATTTTGTTAGCAGAATTACCCAAAGCAGCGGCTAAGATACCCCAATTTTCCTTATCGGTTATCTTAGAGGCGCAATCAGCAAAATAGTCTGCTTCAGGGAAAGAGTTTTTGTCAATTTTTTCTGCTTGTGGCAACTCCTTACTGATATTTTCTACTGCTGAATTATTGTTGCTTGCTACTACTATTCCAAAATTGTTAAGCAATTTAGGAGCAAGTTTGTATATAAAGAGATAAGAGGAATCACTTATATCTACTTTCTGATGTCCATTGAATAGCTTATCGCAACCTAAATCAGCTAAAACTTTAGCTCTTCTTACAATAACTTCAGCAATAACATCTAAAAGTAAAGTTGTTTTGCCTGTACCTGGAGGTCCATTTACACCTTGTACCCCAGAATACTCAAGTTCCGAAAGAATAGTATTTACAGCTCCCATTTGTGCAGTACATAAGCCATGTTCAATTTTCGATGGCCATCTACCCGCTGTGAGGTTCTGCGGATTTATAGTGTTAAACAGATACTGTTTGTTTTGTATTAAATCTTGCTTTTTATCAGCTACAGAAAGACTTAAATAACTTTGTAAAGTAGGACTAAAATCATTTGAAGCAATAAGTCTGTTCAAATCATCTAAGAAAAAACTATTTAGGAAAGGAACTTCAGATTCAGTATCTTTTTTAACTTGTTTTTCAAGAACGTATACTTCAATATCTTGCGTGAGCCAAGGATTTTCTTCTTTTAAGTAGGCTATTTCATTTTTGATATGTTCCCAAGAAACAGTATCGCCTGTTGGTATTTCTTCTTTAGCTTCATTAAATTGAGGTATATTGTACCTTTCTAAAAATTTTAAACTACTCTCTTCTAATTCTTCTTTTACAAGAGATAAATCTTTCCTTCTTGTAAGAAGCGTTAACCCTACCACATAACTTGCTATTGTATAACTTTTGAAGTTGGGTTTTCCTTCTTCATCAAGGTTTATACAGGACAAACAAGTGTAGCCATCAATAGGTTCTTCCCATTCCTCTTTTACTTTATTTTTTAGTAGATTATCTACATACGCTACTATCGTTTTTTGAGAGATTTTACCAAAAAATAGAGTGTAACTCCATTTTTTGTTTTTCTCTGTTGGGCGAGTTTGTTGCCAAGGCAATGAAGAAAAGGTCTTCAATGGATAAAGCCTTCCTTGTCCTTGATTGGCTTTGGGAAAGTTTGGAAGGTTGAAAATTTCAACATCTCTCCAGAAGTGTAGTATGTCTTGCTGATTCATATCTTGTTAAAGTTAAAATCCATACTTTTTTTCTCTATTTTTAAAGGCTGTTTCTCCTCCTTCGAGTATTTCACAAATATGCTGTCTAATTCCTTGACTATATAGAATTTCACTTATAGTGTTATCTTTTTCCATTGAAGATTCTATACTTCCAAAGATATAATCAAATTTCCTATTATTCTTATTTGGAGAGTTTACGCCTTGCTGATTCGAAACTATAACTAATTCGCTATCCGCTCCGATGACAATATTGGAATTATGTGTAACTATAATAACTTGCCTTTCTTTTTTCTTGCTTTTTATATAAGTTACTAATTCATTATAAATAGCTCTATTATCTAAGTCGTCTTCAGGTTGGTCAATCAATATAGGACATTCTTTTTTGCTGAAATCTAATAGTAACATTAAAATGATAAAAGCTTTCTTACCTTCTGACATAGCCTTAAATTTATCAGTGTCATATTCTATTTCGTAAGAAATATTAAAGAAATTAGTTCCTAATAGTTCTTTTATGAGTTTTTGATTGTCATATCCTCCTTTTAATGTTATAGAATTAGATAATAATAACTCAAACATACTAGAGATATCTTCAAATAGTTCTTGAGTTGTATTTATTGATTTTTCAATAATTTGTTTTCCTTGAACACCTTGTTGATTTATGCTACTATACAAGATATTTTTGTATTTTGGAAAATCTGTATTTATTGTGGCTGTTATTTTTAACCTTCCAGAAGAAACAGATAATTCATTTTGTATTCTTTGTAATTCTGTATAATATTTTTTTGAATTTTCTATAATAGAGGATTTTAATGAATTAATAAAATTATCATATTCATCTCTTTGTTTTTCTAATTCTGTTATTTTTTCAAGTTTACTATTTTCTATTTTATACTTTTCTTCCTTTTCTTTATACTGTTGGTTACTATCAATAACGGACTTACCTTTTAAATATAACTCATCTTTTTCTATACTTTCATTCCTTTCTTTTATTCTCACTATTTCAGTTTCTTTTTGTGCTAAAATAGTTTCTATTTTTTCATTCCATTCTTCTGAATATCTTTGTTTTAAATCTAAGTATACCCTATTAACTTGATCCCTAATATCTTCCGTTAAGTCTATAAGATTAAGACTTATATCATTTATTATTGAAAGAGATTTTAATGCAGAAAGAGATATTTTTTGTTGTTCTATTTCTCGAATAGAACTAATGTTTTTATCATATTCATTTTTTAAATTAGAATAACTAATCAATTCATTACTTGTAATCTGTATTTTAGCCTTTAAACTCTCTAACTCTGTTGATAATTTTTCTTTTTCTTTGGTAACACCTTCTTTATCACCTATTTCTGTCATACTCTTTTGAATACTATCAATAGTAGATTTTGCTTTAAATAGTTTATTAATATCTTCTATTATTTTACTATTGTTATCTGAGCTAAATGATTGATATGCTTCTATTTTTGTTTTCTTGTTTGCATCTTGTATTATAATGTTTTCTACCAATTTATTCAATTCATTGGAATCTTTAGCTAACTGGTACATATAGCTCTGTGGAAAATATTCAATGTCGCGTGTGCTATTTTCATCACCATCTTTCCAAAATATTTTCATACTTGATACTATTTCATCTATATATTGAGAATATTCTGTATTATCAAGTTTTACTTCTTTATCTGAGTTAAGTTTTTTAGCAATTGCACCAAGTAATATGGATTTTCCAGTAGATCTTCCTCCTATAATTGTGTTTAAGTTGGGATTTAAGAAGATAGTTTTATATTCTTCATTTTCTTCTTCTATAGTTTCTTTATTTCCTTTTTTCTCTATTTTCTCTTGAAAGTCTTCATGGTAAATTTCTATTCTATCAATAACTTGATAACCTGACTTTTCTTCAGGTTTGTTCTCTTGTATTCTTACTCTTTCTGTTGGTTCATAAATTATTTGTTTTAATCCTTCAAAAGTAGGATCTGCTTTTATCCAACAGTTTTCTTTTAAGGAATAATTCTTTATATCATGATTGTCTGAACAAATTATTATTGGTAATTTAAATCCTATAGAAGGGAAAACTTTTTCTTGATAAACCTTTTCATCTTCAGGTTTTCCTAGCTCTAAAATGCTTACATAATCAGACAAAAGAGTTGTTTTTGTTTCTTGTTTCACTAAAAGATTACTTTTTATACTTTCAATTGAATTACTCTTACTCCCTGCGTGAACAGATATTATTCCTCCTAATTCAATGATTGTTTTACAAGTATCTACAAAATTACAAACTATTCTTTCATTTCCTTTGCACTCTATATCAGCTTTAGTTAGATTATGTTTTCCTTGTATTTTTGTCCATATTGTACTAAAGTCTGATTTTTCTGAAAATATTCCAATAAAATGTATCGATTCAGAACCTCCCAATTCCGAACAAAATTCTACTCCAGGTAAGACGGTTATTCCTTTATCTTTACCAAGTAGTTGCAATTCTTGGATTCTATCTATATCCATTGTATGGTGGTCTGTTATTGCAACAACAGATATTTTATTTTCAGCTAATATATCTATAATTTTTTGGTTAGTTACACTTTTATCTTTATAATCATATGATGAAGGAGTATGAAAGTGTAAATCCCATTTTCTCCATTCAGAACCTCTATTTACTGCTATATTAGTAGTCATTGTTTATTCTTTTTTAATTCACGTTGCAAAGCTACAAAAAATTTCTTAAACAGCAAGCCATCCCCTGCCATTTTCAGCCACCTGCTACCACGTTTACTTATAGCTCTTTATCTCCCCTTACTTTTGCACCAAATTTTAAAATAACAGATTATCAATGAAGCGAAAATCAATTCTAAAACGACTCCTTCTGCTGACGATGATAGGAGTTACACAATTTTCCATTGCTCAGGGCAATGGCGTAGGAGGTATCAATGAAGCTACCCGTATGGTTACCTCGTATTTTGACCCTGCTACCAAGCTCATCTATGCCATAGGGGCTGTGGTGGGACTCATTGGTGGGGTGAAGGTGTATAACAAGTTTAGTAGTGGCGACCCCGACACCAGCAAAACTGCTGCCAGTTGGTTTGGGGCTTGTATCTTCCTAATTGTAGCGGCTACTATCTTGCGTTCGTTCTTCTTATAAATTATGGAGACAAAAAATAGCTATTCTATCAACAAAGGCATCGGCAGAAGTGTAGAGTTCAAAGGACTTAAAGCGCAGTACCTCTTCATCTTTGCAGGAGGACTGCTCTCGGTGCTTATCTTGGTGATGATCCTCTACACGATAGGGGTCAATTCTTTTGTATGCCTGGGGGTAGGCGTTAGTATGGTCAGCCTTGTGGTTTGGCAGACTTTTTCACTGAATCAAAAATACGGTGAACACGGCCTGATGAAACAAGCAGCTCGCAAACGCCACCCCAAATACCTACGCCACCAAAGATCACCACGCCAATTTATTCGTTACCCTAAACCTAAAACAACCCTCAATGAGAAATAGTTCTAAAATCAATACCTTAGAGAGTAAGTTCCCTATTCTTGCCATAGAACAAGACTGCTTACTCACCAAAGAAGCCGACATCAGCGTCGGCTTCGAGGTGCAGCTTCCAGAGCTCTTTACCATTTCGGGTGAGGACTATGAGATACTCCACTCACTTTGGCATAAGGCTATCAAAGTATTGCCACAGTATACCGTTATCCACAAACAGGACTGGTTTATCAAGGAACAATACGAACCTGAACTGCAAGGCGAGAATCTGAGTTTTCTCTCTCATTCGTATGAAAAGCATTTTAACGAACGTCCGTTCTTAAATCACAGATGTTACCTATTTATCACCCAAACCACTAAAAACCGAATGAGAGCCCAAAGCAACTTTTCCTCCCTTTGCAAAGGAAACTTCTTGCCTAAGGAGCTCACTAACCGAGAACACGCCACCCAGTTCTTGGAAGCGGTAGCACAGCTGGAACGCATCTTAAACGACTCTAACCTAATAAAACTCCGCCAGCTTAAAACGGAGGACTACATAGGTACTCCTCACAAAAAGGGACTCTTTGAGCAGTATCTCAGTCTTTCCACTAATGAGAAAGAGAGCCTGCAAGATATATGCCTCTCTGCCGAACAAATGCGCATTGGTAACCAAAGACTCTGTGTGCATACCTTATCAGATACAGAAGATTTGCCTTCTAAGGTACAAGCCGATAGCCGTTACGAGCGACTCTCTACCGATAAGAGCGATTGCCGTTTATCGTTTGCAGCTCCTGTGGGCTTGCTACTGAGTTGTAACCATATCTATAACCAATATCTGTTCTTGGACAATTCCGATGAGAACCTCAGACAGTTTGAGAAGTCAGCACGCAATATGCATTCACTTTCAAGATACAGCCGTAGCAACCAAATCAACAAAGAATGGATAGAGCAATACCTCAATGAGGCACACTCTTACGGACTTTCCTCTATCAGAGCGCACTTTAATGTGATGGCATGGTCGGACAACCCACAAGAGCTCAGGAGTATAAAAAACGATGTGGGTAGCGCTTTGGCGTCAATGGAGTGCAAGCCTCGCCATAACACCATTGATACGGCAACTCTCTATTGGGCAGGTATTGCAGGCAATGCTGCCGACTTCCCCAGTGAAGAGACTTTCTATACTTTTATAGAGCCCGCTTTGTGCTTTTTCACTCAGGAGACCAACTATCAAAGTTCTTCCAGTCCTTTCGGCATTAAGATGGCCGACAGGCTCACAGGCAAGCCTATCCACTTAGATATCTCCGATGAGCCTATGAAGAAAGGGATTATCACCAACCGCAATAAGTTCGTCTTAGGACCTTCGGGTAGTGGCAAATCCTTTTTCACGAACCACTTAGTAAGGCAATATTACGAACAAGGAACGCATATCGTTTTAGTAGATACAGGGAACTCCTACCAAGGGGTTTGTGAGCTTATTCACCACAAAACCAAAGGAAAGGACGGGATTTACTTTACTTATACCGAAGACAACCCTATTGCTTTTAACCCTTTCTACACCGATGATGGAGTGTTTGACATTGAAAAGCGAGAGAGTATTAAAACACTGATACTCACCCTTTGGAAGCGAGACAATGAGCCTCCTACACGTGCGGAAGAGGTAGCCCTTTCCAATGCAGTGAACCTTTACCTGCAATTGGTAAAAGACAATCCCTCGCACACGCCCTCTTTCAATGGCTTTTATGAGTATATCAAGAATGACTACCGAGCCATACTACAAGAGAAGCAGGTTAGAGAAAAAGATTTTGACTTGGCTAACTTCCTCAACGTGTTAGAGCCTTATTACAAAGGAGGTGAATACGACTATCTGCTCAATTCTGACAAGGAGTTAGACCTGCTCTCCAAACGCTTTATCGTCTTTGAAATCGATGCGATTAAAGACCACCCGATACTCTTTCCTGTGGTTACTATCATCATTATGGAGGTGTTTATCAATAAGATGAGACGTCTGAAGGGTATCCGCAAGATGATTCTCATCGAAGAAGCGTGGAAAGCGATTGCCAAAGAAGGAATGGCGGAGTACATCAAGTACCTATTCAAAACCGTGCGTAAGTTCTTTGGTGAGGCAGTGATTGTAACCCAAGAGGTAGATGATATTATCCATTCACCTATCGTGAAGGAATCTATCATCAACAACTCCGATTGCAAGATATTGCTCGACCAGCGTAAGTATATGAACAAGTTCGATGATGTTAGGACTTACCGAGAAAGAGAAGTCGCAAATCCTATCTATCAATCTCTCTAACGACTCTCGTCGCAAATACAAAGAAGTGTGGATAGGCTTAGGAGGCACACACTCTGCGGTATATGCTACAGAAGTAAGCCGAGAAGAATACTTTGCCTACACCACTGAAGAGAGCGAAAAACACCAAGTGATGGAACTCTCCGAGAAGTTAGACGGCAATTTGGAAAAAGCCATTGTACAAATGGCTAATGGACTGTAATAAACTAATAATCATACGTAAATCATAATAATTAAAGTCAATGAAAAAAATGTTATTAACGGGGCTTTTTGCTATAGCTATGCTGGCAAGCCCCAAACTAAGCGCACAATGGGTAGTAACTGACCCGACTAATTTTGCTCAGAGCATTATCAACACTACCCAGCAGATAGTGCAGACCTCCTCAACAGCTAAGAATATGCTCAACAACTTCCGAGAGGTGGAAAAGCTATACAACCAAGGCAAGGAGTATTACGATGCTCTGAAAAAGGTAAATAACTTGGTAAAAGATGCTCGCAAGGTACAGGAAACGGTGCTACTTGTCGGCGACATCTCCAAGATGTATGTAACCAACTTCAAGAAGATGAGCCAAGACCCTAACTTCTCCTCTCAAGAGTTGTCGGCTATTGCCAATGGCTACTCCAAGCTCTTGGGGGAAAGTTCTAAACTGCTCAAAGACCTGCAACAAATCGTCAATAGTTCTTCGCTATCGATGAACGACAAAGAGCGTATGGACATTATCGACAAGGTGCATAAGGAAGTGAAAGAGTACTATAATTTAGTACGCTACTACACCCAGAAAAACATCTCGGTAAGCTACCTACGTGCTAAGAAGCAAAACGATGCGCAAAAGGTACTTTCACTCTATGGAACGGAACTCAAATACTGGTAAAAACTGATAAATGGAAAATCTACACCAAATACTCCGTACTTTATACGATGAGATGATGCCCCTAACAGCTCAGATGTCTGCCATAGCCAAAGGCTTGGCAGGCTTAGGGGCACTGTTCTATGTGGCAATGCGTATATGGCAAGCCTTAGCCCGTGCCGAACCTGTGGATGTGTATCCCTTGCTCCGTCCCTTTGCCATAGGGCTGTGTGTGATATTTTTCCCTACTCTGGTGTTAGGAACAATGAATACAGTGCTAAGCCCTGTGGTAACGGGTACCCATAGCATCTTAGAAGGACAAACGCTCGATTTGCACAAACTACAAGAGCAAAAAGACCGATTAGAGCGAGAAGCACAATTGCGCAACCCCGAAACTGCCTATCTCGTCTCAGATGAAGAGTTTGACAAAAAGATTGATGAATTAGGTTGGATGCCCGAAGATATGGCTGTAATGGCAGGAATGTACATTGAAAGAGGGATGTATGACCTCAAGCAAAGCATCCGATCGTGGTTTCGTGAACTACTCGAAATGCTCTTTCAAGCAGCCGCTTTAGTGATTGACACCATACGCACTTTCTTTCTTGTGGTGATGTCTATTTTAGGACCTATAGCCTTTGCCATTTCGGTATGGGATGGATTTCAATCTACCTTACTACAATGGGTTACTCGTTATGTGAGTGTCTATCTATGGCTTCCTGTATCCGATTTGTTCAGTGCTATTTTAGCACGTATCCAATCCCTTATCTTACAACGAGACATCGAACAACTCTCCGACCCAAGTTTCATTCCTGATACTACCAACACAGCCTACATTATCTTTATGGTCATTGGTATCATAGGCTATTTTACCATTCCTACTGTAGCAGGTTGGATTATACAAGCAGGAGGTATGGGTAATTATGGTAGAAATGTAAACCAAGCTACCTCTAATGCGGGTAATATAGCAGGTGCAGGAGCTGGCTCTCTTTCAGGTAATATTACAGGTAGGTTAATGAAGTAAAAACAAGTCTAATTGAATACTAAAATTAATGGAATTTAAAATCTTTAGAAACATCGAAAACGGATTCAAGCAAATCCGTATGTATGCCATAGCCTTTGCAGTGCTCTGCTCAGGCGTGAGTATCTTCGCTGTAGGCTATGCCTATTACTTTGCTGAGAAACAGCGCGAGAAAATCTATGTGTTAGACAACGGTAAATCACTAATGCTGGCACTCTCTCAAGATGAGAAAATCAATCGCCCTGTCGAGGCTAAAGAACACGTGCGCAGGTTTCACGAACTCTTCTTCAACTTAGCCCCTGATAAAAAAGCAATTGAAGACAATACCAAACGTGCCTTCTTTATGGCTGATAAATCTGCCTTTAACTACTATAAAGATTTGGCTGAAAAAGGCTATTACAACCGCATCATCTCTGGCAATATTCTCCAAAGGGTAGTCATCGATAGCGTGCGCTGTAACTTTAATAGCTATCCTTATCAGGTAGAAACCTTTGCCAAACAGTTCATCACTCGTGCCAGCAACATCACCGAAAGGAGTCTTATTACCTCCTGCCGGTTGATTAACTCCGTGCGTTCTGATAATAACCCTCAAGGGTTTATCATCGAACAGTTCAATGTAATAGAAAACAAAGACCTTAGAACTGTAGAGAGATGATAGCCAAAATCCAAAGAGAGATACATTCTCTAAAAAAGCAAACCCAAAGCTATTGTCAGGGACTTTCACCCTCACAAAGAAAACGCTTGGTACTCTTAGCCTTTGCAGTCTACTCGCTGCTTACTCTTTTTATACTATGGCACGCTTACCAAGAGTACCACCAAGGCGAAGCCCCTGCCATACAGCATATTGACAACAAGGCTATTGTACCTACAGAGGGAAATACCCCAAAAAAGGATTCGTTAATTTTTAAACAACTTAATAATGGAAAAGAACACACCCCTTCCAGAGCAAAACGGTAATACCCCTGTCTCAGATAAGGCTAACGCTTCTTCTTCTACACCGAGTTTCTTGGTCAGTGAAGAAGAGGAAAAAGCCCTCCAAGAGCGCAATGAGGAAAAAGCCCTTGCTAAAAAACAACAACTCAAGAAAATTGTCATCTATGCCCTAATGGGGATAATCTTCCTCGCTTGTATGTATCTGCTTTTTGGTGGCGGAAGTGAGCAAGAGCAAACACAAGTAGGCATCAATGAGGCAATACCACAAGCTACCGAGACACTCTTGCCTTCTGATAAGGAAAAAGCCTACGAAGAAGCCCTCTTAGAAGAAAAAGAAGCTGATAAAAAAGCCTCTCTCAATGCGCTGTCAGACTATTGGCAGGAAGATGAAGGCGAGGAGTATCCTGAAGCTATCGAGGAGGAAGAAGAACCCTCCCCACGTTATCGCAAGGCTACCCCTAATGCCTTTGAGCGTTCTGCCCAGTCTTATCGCGATATTCACCAGACTTTAGGCAGTTTCTACCAAGACAATAGTGCTTACGAGGAGCAACAACGACTCAAAGAAGAGATAGCCTCACTCAAGTCTCAACTCTCCAACAAGCAAGATCCTACCTCTATAGATGCCCAAATGGCATTGATGGAAAAGTCTTATGAAATGGCTTCAAGATATTTGCCTAAAGGACAACAAAACCCCTCAATGATGGGTGGTGCAGGCTCGCAAGAGGGCGAGGGAAACAATAGTAGCGAAGCTGATAATGCAGAACAGAGTAAAAACATCGCTCCTGTCTATACCCCAGAGGAAAAGGTAGTCAGTCGTTTGCCCCGCAAGCAGTCCGAGAAGGAGGCTCTGCAAGAATGGGTAAAGGAGCAACAGACCGCTTTTTTCAATGGCGAGAGCTTTAAGCCACAAGGTAGTATCCTAAAGAATAGCATTCGCGCTTGTACGCATATTGAACAGCTATTAGGAGAAAACTCAAGGGTGCAACTAAGACTTTTAGAGCCTATACGAGTAGCAGGCATACTCATTCCTAAAGGAGAACTGCTTACAGCCTCTGCTAAAGTGAGTGGTGATAGATTGTTACTCACCGTAAAATCCTTAGAGTACAAGGGCAAAGTGATTCCTGTCTCTATAGCTGCCTACGACATCGATGGGCAACAAGGATTATACCTGCCCGCTTCTTCCGATGCCAATGCCTTTAGAGAGATAGCAGCAGGAATGAGCAAAAGTTCAGGGAGTAGCTTTACCTTTAGCTCTTCAGCCAAAGACCAAATTGTCTCTGAGCTGAGCAAAGGGGTCGTGCAAGGAGGTACGTCTTATCTTTCTAAAAAGATTGCACAGCCTTCCATAAGAGTTAAAGCAGGTTATCAGCTCCTACTCATCTCTAAAAAATAGCCTTTCAGACAAACCCATAAACATACAACAAAGCACAAAACAACACAATTATTTATTTTTCAACCTATTAAACACACTTAATATCATTTTATTTATGCGTAAATTACACTTATTTTTATCGGTAACAATGCTTACTGTTACCGTGCAAGCCCAGAATGAGGCAAAGGAAAACACAGCCCTCAGTACTGAGAAAAAGGAACTTTTAGCTCAATCAGGAAAGGTAGTGCCGTATCCTTTGCAGGTAGCTTATGACCAAACAACTCATCTTATCTTTCCTGCTTCTATCCGCTATGTGGATTTAGGCAGTGAAAACTTAGTAGCTGACAAGGTGAAAGATGCCGAGAATGTACTAAGGGTAAAGGCAGCTAAAACAGACTTTACCGATAGCACCAACCTATCGGTCATCACTCAAGACGGAGGCTTTTATAGCTTTGAGGTAAGTTATCACACCACGCCACAGCCTCTTACCATTGATTTTGGCAGAGGAATGCCCCAAGGCAACAATGTGAAATCGGATATTCTCTTCTCCGATACAGGCTGGGAATCACCTGCGGTAGCACAAATTATTATGTCATCTATCTATCATCAGAAGAAGAATTACATCAAGCATATAGGTTCAGAGAATGCAGGTATACAGTGGCTACTAAAAGGCATCTATGTACACAATAGCAAACTCTATGTAGATGTGCAATTGTCCAATCGCTCTAACCTGCCTTTTGAAGTAGATTTTATCACTTTTAAAATCATTGATAAGAAGACCACCAAAAAGAGCATTGTACAAGAAGTGCCCGTTGATCCCTTGCGCGTATACCAACCTATATCGCTACTAAAGGCGCATAAAGAAGCCCGCTCGGTGTATATGTTAGACCAACTCACCCTCTCTGATGACAAGGTTTTGCGGGTAGAAATCTTTGAAAAGAACGGCTCTCGTTACCAATCGTTCCTTATCACCAACGAGGAGATTATAGCCGCTCGCCCTATTGAACAGTTTAACCTTAAATTTTAATGCCAATGGTAAGAATTATCACTTGTATTTGTCTGTGCTTTTTAGGAGGCTCCATTGCCCAGGCACAGCGATTGTTACCCAAGCAAAAAGGTATCTCGCTCTCTTGGGTTGCACCTGCAGAGGCTTTTACTTCCTCCTTTTCTGATGATTTTGGGGTACAGTTGGGCTATAGTATCAATACTAAAAGGGGTAACTACAAGCATTTTGCCCTTGAATATCAAAGGCGATTGTACCCTTACAAGAGTCTGAATATACCCGTTGAGAGGTATATAGGCGCAGGAGGGTATAGTTTTGCCTTAGTCAGTGACAGCAGTAAAACGGTAGCTTTGAACTTAGGAGCAGAAGCTCTTTTGGGCTATGAGGTAGTCAATCATAGCAAAAGCCTCCTTCCTGATGGAGCTTTGCTAAAGAATGAAAACCATTTTCTCTATGGTGCACAGGTAGGTTTGCAGATAGAGACTTACCTAAGTGATCATTTTTTAGTACTTTGCTCTGGCAAGGTAGCGGCTTTGTGGGGAAGTTCCTTTGAGCTACTGCATTCCTGTGCTACTGTAGGACTGCGTTATATGTTTTAACCTTTAAAAGACAATACAATGAAGAAAATAAATCAAAAAATTGTAATAGGACTTATTGCAATGCTATGTGTGAGCCTATTCACCTCTTGTAAAAAAGAGTTAGACGTACAACAAAACTTTCCTTTTGAGGTAAAGGTATTGCCTGTACCTAAAAGCATAGGTAAAACCGATACGGTAGAAATACGCTGTGAGTTGCGCTCTCCCTACCAGTACGATGAGAACCGCTATTTTATTCGTTACTTTCAGTATGAGGGAAAAGGTAGTTTGCGTACCTCTCCACAAGGAGAAGTCTTACTTGTTAATGATGTCTATCCTCTTGTCTCCAAAGAAGCGTTTAGGCTTTACTACACTTCTGCCTCAGAAGCTAACCAGTCTTTCTCCGTTTGGATAAGCGACTCCTTCGGCAATGAACAAAAACTTGATTTTGAGTTTAATGTGAAGAAAGAGTAAAAAGAAAAATCCCGTTAATTCGGGATTTTTTTTGTAGTTTTGCAGTCTTAAATAAAACAAAATAAGATGCAACCCTCAGTAAATAACATTGTAGAAATTTGTGTTCCTTTAATAATCATATTGTTAGGAACAGCATATCCTATAATTCTAAACAATATTTCTAATATAGGAGAAAAGTATCATTCAAAATACATTATAGCTTTATTTAAACAAGAGAGATTTTATAACCAAAGTTCTTTTCAATGGATATTGTACCTTTCTTTATTTCTTCTATTTCTCCTTATATTTAAATTTGAACCTTTATTTGGTTGGGATAATTGGTTTATTAATAATTCTGCAAACATATTAGTTTTTTTAGTAACTGCTTTATTACTATTTATCTTTTCCAAATGGATAAAAAAAATTTCTATATATAATAGCAATATAGATAACTTACTTGATTATATCATTAAAAGATATGAAAGTTCTAATGGAAAAACTAAAGAATATGCTTTTATGTCTATTAATGATATAGCTATATATGCTGTTAACACAAAAGACATTGATTTACAAAGTAAATTATTAAAGTTTTATTTTAACTATGTTATCAAGTATAGAAAGGAATATAACAATACTGATAAAGAATTAAACTATGATGAAGAGTTTTCGGGATTGATTCGTCGTATAATTGATGAGTGTGTCGAGAATAATTATAAAGACCTATTGCCTCTTAGGTATAGTGCTATTAATGGGGAACTATTAATACCTTATGATACTCAAGATATCAAAATATCAGAGAATACTTATAATAACCTATGGTATAATATCACATTAATTAGGAATAATACTTATTATATAAGTAAGTTTTGGGCATATTCTAATCAATATTTTTGGACGGGACTAAAAGAAATTGCACTAAATTTTGACAGGTCTAATGAAAAGGAATTTATAGAAAGAGAGGAAGAACGTAAAAGGTTCTTAGAATTTCATTATGCTGTAGGAGGTTTATTGCTCTATTCTAAGAACTATGAAGCATTGAAGTACATTTTTTCTTATTCTCAACAATCTACTCCTGATTATAAACTTTTGCCTTATAATATGAAGCAAATATTTGAATGGATAGAATTTTTCAGAAATGAATATAAACGAATCCCAATATTCATTATAGGTTTTACTAGATATCAGTTTCCAAATTTGGATAGTGCAGGAACAAATAGACAAGTTGTTTTTTGGATTTGTCGTTATTTATGTGTGTTGTTTATTAGGCAATATAAATTGCTAAAAACTCTATACTATTCTAATACTACAAATCAACCATATTTATATGATTTATCTTTAATGGAATTGTATAATTGGAAAGAATCAATTACTTATTTTAAGTTCTGTTTGAATAAGGTTTTAGAAGATAAAGAAGCCTTAGAACAACTTGAATTGTGGAATACCTATGAACTAAAATATTCAGAAATAGATAAATTTATAATTGAACTTGAACAATCTATTGACGAACGTATATCAGATAAAAAGAAAAGAGCTGAATTATCTCAAGAGAAAATAAAACAATTTTACGCATCATCGAAAAAAATCTTAGAGAATTGTTTGGAAGAGTATCTCCCAATTAATAATCCAGAAGATTTTGATACTGATTTTAAGGTTACTTTTTTAGGACAAAGAACATTATCTAATAAATCTTTTTTTGTAGATGATGATATCCCTTGTATGGGTTTTGATAGTAGTTTAGCTGATTTTATTTCAAGTTATTCTATTCCAAGAGATATTTCTAATAGTTTTTTAATTGCAAAAACTAATCGCTATCTATTAAACAATAATAATCTATTAGAAGGAATGGATAGAGTTATTCAGGACAAAGAAGATATTGTAATAATAGTGTTTAGTGGAGGATATGAAACTACTCAGAAAATAGAAAATAGTAAATATAAAGAGAATATCATTTATTTACCTGCAATAGATTTCAAAAACACTATTTTCATTTTAGAAAAATCTAATTTACCTAAAATAGAAAAATCAGATATTTCAGAGGAAGTCAAACAAGAACTACAAGTGAAAAAGATTAGTGACAAATGGAATATATATGGTACAGTAATAGATATCAATCTTCCAGAAAATGAAGCTATAAAAGAAAAATGGATTGATGATATAAACTATTATCAGAAAGAAAATAAATTACAAATCCTATTGGGATTACTTTTTGTGGGGCATATAAAATTTAAATCGGATAGAAAAATTATCCAAATAAATATTAATAATGAATTTGAAGAATTAGGAACTGAAAATAAATTATCTGATTTAGAACCCTTGTAAAAGCCAAAATCCTCCTTTCTCTTCCAAAACAAGCCTACTTCTAAAAGTGGGCTTGTTTTGTTTTACCTTTGCGCAAAATAATGCAAATGGAAGTAGTAGTTATAGAAAAATCTGTTTTTGAACAGATACAAAAAGATGTACAGCAACTCAACAATTCTCTGCAAGTGGTAATGGATACTTACAAAGGTATTTGGCAAAAAGAAAAGTGGTTGGATTCTCAGGAGGTTTGTCTGCTTTTGGGCATTAGTAAGCGTGCTCTGCAGTATTATAAAGACCAAAAACTCTTGCCTTTCTCGTGTATCCACCGCAAGAACTATTTTAAGCGTAGTGATGTAGAACAGCTTTTAACCTCTAACCTTCAAACTCGATGAACTTACTCACAGAAACACACCAGGAACTAGGCTCTTACCTAAGTCAGCTTGAAAACCTAAAAGAACAAATGGACTTTATCCTTAAAAACTTCCGTCCTGTATTTGACGGCGAAGTATTTTTATCAGGGAAGGAGGTCTGTGAGCTGCTACATATCACCAAAAGAACCCTACAGCAATACCGTGATGATGGGCTCTTTCCTTATATCCAAATTGGTGGTAAAATTCTCTTTAAACAAAGTGATATTCTAAAGATTTTGGAGGCTAACTATAAGAAATAGCTCCTCTTTTTATCTTTAATAGCTATCTTATAAGGCTTCTCTTTATCCTAAACTAACAAAAAATCTATCTGTAAGGTCTTTCTTTTGCTTCTTTTCTTTCTCAAAGAAAAGAAGGCTGGTAGCACCAGCAGGCAGTCAGTAGCACTGACAAGCAGTTATAAAAACACCTCTTAGAAATACTCTAAGAGGTGTTTTTATTAAGAATTAAACCAATAAGGGTTGTGTACGAAAGTCTTTGAGGTTGAGGAAAAAACCTCTGTAAGGAGTGAGTCCTTCTCTGAACAAGTTCCAAAGTAGGGTGCTTCCCATTTGTGAGAGAGTGGCGTTAATGAACAAATCTTGCTTGGTTAAGGCTTCAGCAAGGGAGCAACTTGGGGTATTGTCATTATGCTCGGATTGCGTTAATAGTTCTCCAAAGGCTTGGGTAATAGTAGGCAGGGTGTCTATAGGGATAAAGGTATCACTATGAGGTTGCTCAATGGCTTGTAAAGTACCTAAAATCACTTGCCCTGAATGAGTGCTGTTACCAAAATCTAACCAATACTTAGGGTTGTTGTGGTAGTGGTGAGCTCGTTCTAAATGAGTGAGTACTTCCCCAATGTTAAAGCGTGCCTTTGCGCTATCTACACACGAAAGGTAAATACTTCCTCTCATTGTTTCTTCTTCAGAGGAAAAGGTCTCAGTGCTAAATAGCTGTGTTTGCGCTCTCCAATCTGTACCAAAAAAGCGATTGATACGGCTTATTAGGGCAGTAGATTTATACATTCCTAACTCACAAGCCGAAAAAAGTTGTCTGCCGAGATTGGCAGGGCTTACAAAGTCATTGTCCCAAAGGGTTACCGATAACCCTGCGTGTCCTAAAGCAACCAAAGCGTGGTTGATACGTGCTAAAGCAGTGGCTACTTGCGAGCCTGTGCCTCCTGCTCCTATCAGATGTACTTTAATAGGATTGGTAGCGTTGAGCAAAGCAGTATCAGTAAAATGTACCCGCTCTTTGTGTGCTTGGACAGAGGTATTGAAAGGGTTGAGAATGTTTGTATTCTGTTTCATTGTTATAGGATTTGTTGTAAGGTGAGATGATTGGGATTGAGCAGTTCGCAAGGAAAAGGCTTATTACTTTGAGTGAGTTCCTGCCAAAGGGTTATTAAGGGTATTTTGGTTATAGGGTATGAGCCTAATTGATGAGAAAAATAGCTATTGAAAAAATAATCTTCCCATTGGGTGATAAAATCTTCTAAGCAAGAGGCTTTACGCTCATCTACCTGCACTGACCCCATACACACATTGCCATTTTCATAAACGTTAAAAAAAGGCGCATAGCATAGAGGTGTATTAAGGTGTGGCTTTTGGTTTTTCGGCAGAGCATATATCCAAAGGCTCTTGGGGGTAGCTTTCCACAACAGAGGAGGTAGATTTACTTCTTTGCTTTCTATAGCGAGGGAGGAGGCAAAAAATAACTGCTTTTTTTGTGCTTTAGAGTACCAAACAGCCTGCCCCTCACCTTTATGGGATAGATGGAGCACCCTGCGGGGGATAATACCTTTGGGTATTAGAAAGGCTTTTGCTTGCTCTTTTTGGCAGGTGAGCGTTTTGGCAAGTGCTTGCGCTTGGTCGAGGGTAAGCGGTTGTGCGCTTGTAGGGTTACCATTGCTATCAAGGTGTAAGTACTCTACATAACTCTGTGGGTTGTAGCGGTTACTGTCTTCGTAAAAAACAAGTGCCGATGTAGGGCGATATACTTCCCCTACTTCTGGGGAGAGGTCTGTATATTTCATTTTAAATGCGGTTTAAAAGGGTTATAAGTTTGGTTAAGAGAGGAAAGAAACGCTGTTCAAAATCAAAGTTAGCAAGGGGTGTTGTGCCGTTAAAATGTTTGTAAATGGTAGGGAGTTCTATCTCACTACATTGGGAGTATTCTCCATTGAGCCAATCTAAAAGATAGGTATGGAATAGGTCGCTTTGGTCTTCATAGACAAAAGATAGATATTTCTCTACCTCAAAAAGTTCCTCTTCACCTTGCCCATAGTCCTCTGCTCTGTGCAAATGGGTATAGATAGAGTGATTAGGAAAATCCTGCCACAAGGTATAAAAGGCTTGTGAAAGGGCAAGGCATTCGGCTTCTAAATCATTCTTAGGAATAAATCGGTCTATACGCCTTTGAAAAAAGTCTAAATGGCAAGGGTTTCGTATCTTTTTGGAAAGAATAGCACCTATTTGTTGTGCCTGCTTTAAAAGGTGCAGGAGGTGGTCTTTTTCTGCTATTTCTTCATAGTCTTGGCTAATACAATCCTGCAACATTTCATAGGCATAAGCCACAAAACAATCTTCTTGTACATAGTTCGCTATAAAAGCACGTTGGTTTAGGTAGGCATATACCGATAAAAATAGTTCATAAAGTGGTTTGTTTTTATGTACTTTCAGAAGTTTATAAAGCGGTTGCAGAGGAACAAAAAACACTTCGTTGGGCAAATAAAAACGTTCTTCGCAAGAGAAAAAAGCATTACCATTGCGGGCTTTCAATACTTTTAGTTCACAGAAAGTACCTTTGGTATCTCTCTTTTTGATTTGCTCTTGGCTGTAAGAAAGGGCTAAGGCAATCCCGCAAGAAAGGTCGTACTGCTCTATGGGAAAGGGAGTAAAGCCGTAATGGTCTGCCATTTGAGCAAGGGAACACTTGAGAGTGGTTTTTAGCTGTGCCTGCTCCTCTCCACTAAAAATGATGTGCTTGCTTGAATGATACACTTTAGGAGGAAAGGTCGTTTTTAGAAAACCATTGGCAAAAGAGTTTTCGGGGCTACTTGTTGCTGTTCTTGATGTATCTGTGAGCGGTCTTTGGGGCGTTGGACTGCTTTGGAAAACTCTCTTAACCTGCGGTAGAGTTCTCTCTGTGCTTCGCTTTGTATAGGTGCGAGGTTTTGTTGGGATTGCTGTGGCATACATTTTTAGTTTGTTTTTAGTTTTTGATAATGTTTGTAATTTTAGCTATAAGCCTTGTTTTAAGCTGTTTTACAAGGCTCATAGCTTTAGAATTAATAGAGATTTAGCCTTTCGTACCCATTGTGATTTGTAGGGGATAGACAACGCTGTCTCCCTCTACGTAAGGTGTGCCTGCTTTGGCATTGGTGAGCAGGGGGTAATGGGTGCTGTAAAAATTCTTGACTTGCTCTACTGACCACGATGGATTAGGGTCGGCAAGATGAATAGTTTGTCGGTTTTCTTCAAAGACAAACATTCTTTTCAGTTGGGTAGCTATGAGCATAACAATACTTTTTTTAGGGGTTAATACTTATTCTTCAAACAAGGTAGGGGCAAAGTGTGTGGATAGTTCTGACCTTTTTTTGCGGATTTTATCGGCATAGTTAGGGAACTCATCGGGAGGAGGTAGTTTTGACCACGCTTCTCGGTACTTGCCCTGCGCTTCTAAATCAGCTACTTTTTTCATAGCCTCATCGTATTTCTTTTGTTGTTTCTCGGCTTTTTCTTTTTCCATAGCTGATTGCCTTTGGGCTTGCTTTTGCGCCTCAATGTACTGCTCCATATTCACAAGCAGAGAGGAGGTTTCTTCTAAGGGTTGGGTGATGCTTTGAAAAAAGCCTGCGTCTAATTCTTCGGCAGTGCCTCTAAGTACTAAGGGAGGCAAAAGGTGCTTAGCAGGGTCTGAACAATGTTCATTCTCAAGCAATATTGATACAACAAGCTGGCTATTTGCTTCTTGAGTTATGACTAAGTGTAGTTTGCCTTGTATGGCTAACTGAGCAATTTGATTGAAAAAAAGGGTTTCCATTGGATACTTCGTTTTTAAATTGATACTTCTGTTATATTGATTTTTTGCATTAGGTAGTCGCTGTAATATCCGTCTTTGGTAAATAGATATTCATTTGTAATAAGGCTATTAGCAATAGCTTCGTCACCGATAAGTGTTTCATAACTATTTCGCAAACTACAAAATAGGTGGTGATTGATATTTTCTAAACTCTCTTGTAACCATTCCTTTAGAGTGTTTAAGGCTTCTTCTATACGTTTGTAGGTTTTATCGCCTAAAAAGAATTGGATTTCCAAATCTATATAATAACCTTGTTTAGGAATGTTAGTAAGTGCATAGTAGTCAATAGCACCAACTTCTATTAATTTGACAATTCTTTTAGGGATAGGGCAATTGTCAAACTCTAAGAGCAAGTTAGGGGCAATTTCTCTCCAACGCTTTTTAGAAATTCCATCTATCATTTTAGGAATATCTATGTAAGAGAAAAAACAGCTTCCATCACTTTGAGAATAAAAGCCATTAAAAAAGATTTGTTTAGGGTGTACATCAATACCGATATAGGTGCATAATGCTACAAAATCAATAAAATCACCCTCCCACCAATCTACATTATCTACATTGATGTATCTAAAGTGTTCTACGGCTTTTCTTTGAGAGGTTATAGATAACTCACTATAGGGGAATACATTTATGTTAAGTGTCTTCATTACTTCGTTTTTAAATTAATACTTCTGTTTTTATATCCTTATCTTTTAAGGGACTTTTTTAATAGTGTTTTCAGTGCGATAACTCACTGTGTAGCCGTTTGCCTTTACGATAGCTTCTAAGGCTTGTCGGGCTTTGAGGGTTGCCTCTCGGTCTTGGTCGCTAAGGTTTATAAAGTGCAGTGGCTCAAAAGTTCGGATGATTATCCCTATATAGGACAGGGCTTGGGTGTCGGTTGCTAAGGGTTGTTTGAGTGGTTTCATTGGGATACTCTTTTTTAGGTTAAACTACTTCTTGGGGTTCTATCTCAAACTCAATGCTTCTTTTGCTACATTGGGTTTGGTCGTACCATTGCAAGTTGGTTAGGTCGTCTTGGGTAAAGGGTAGCTTGTACCGCTTGCAATAGGCTTTTATCACTTCGATTGCTTTGTACTTGCTTGTGCATACTTGCATAAGGACACGGCTACTCATATAGTGCCAGCTGTCGGTTTTATAGACTAAGTAAACGCTTTCCATAGGCTGTTAGGTTTTATTAAGGGTTTAGTTTTGGGCTTCTTTGAGTTGCTTTAGTTTAATATATAAGTTCTGCCAATAGGCTTTTAGCCTCTTGTCTAACGCCTTGTGGGTGTTGTTGGTATGCTTATAGCCTCTAAAGCTATCGGCTTGCGCTAAGGCTTTATCAAGGTCGGTTACCTCTATAGGTGCACCATTGAGGTCTGTTATTATCATTTTTCAAAGGTTTTAAAAAGTTCATCAAAACGGATGTCGTCCGTCCAATACTCATCGGAGGAGTATTTTCCATAGGCTTTTATATAGAAATCATCGTATCGAGTAAATACGCTTCGGTAAATATCTAAACGGCTTTCAGGCGTATTGAAAGAGGCTAATTCCTCCTCAGTGAGTTCCACAAAAGCCCAAGTACGTTCTTCCAAAAAGGATAAATCGGGCTGTTCCTCATCGCTGAGGGTATAAAAGTCGGTTCTTGTTTCATAGAAACTAAGGTTCACAAAATCGGGGTTGCTCTTTAGGGTAGCCACTTGTTGGGCTACTTTTTTCACTTTCTCAAACCATTGCTCGGTAAGGGTGATAAGGGCAAAGTCGCAACTATCCCATTCGCTATTGGTATAGGCACACACCAATAGGTGTGTTGTAGGTGTTTTGCTGATATTCATTTTCTGTTCAATTTTAAAGGGTTATACATTTAAAAAGGCAAATCGTCCTCGTCTTCCTCTGCTACTTGCCCTGCTGTAACTTGGGGCTTTGGCAAAGGTGTTATGGCATTTGCGTTATTTGTCTCACTTGCAGAGGTATTAGGTGTTACTTCTGCTTTCTTGCTAAAGTGGAATTTGATTTTGGAGGTGTGAAAGTTCAAGCCTGCTTGAGGTTCTCCCTCACGATTGAGCCACGCTCGTGCCGATACTCGTCCTTCCAATTCAACCAATGTACCTTTGGTAAGGTACGGAGCAACTCCCGTACTGAGCCAATAAGCACAGTCAAAAAAGGAGGTCTGTTGTACGTTTTCACCTGCTTTGTTTCGGTAGTTGTCGTTCACTGCTACAGAGAAATTAACGACTTGTTTGCCATTTGATAGGGTTTGCACTTGTGCATTTTCGGTAAGTCTTCCTACGATATTCATAAGCGTTCTATTTGTTATTAGGTTACTAAATTTCTACTATTTGGTCTATGCGCCCATAAAGATAGGCACGGAGGCTGGTGCGGTCGATAGCATAGTATTCATACCAAGTATTATACTGCTTTACAATGAACTTTTTTAGTACATCGGAAAAATCAAATCGGTAGCCCAATAAGGGGATAGCATTCCTAAAAAAGCAGTTACTATTGACCGCTTGGGTAATCCAATTTTTCTCTGTTCGGGTGAGTTTCTCACCGCTATTGAGCTTTACACGGAGCTGATAGACTTGGCAGTCTTTCAGATGTTCTAAGGGGCTTATTTCGTGAGAAACGAATTTAGTTGCGATACAGGGTTCTTTTTTCATCTTGTTGCATTTTAGGAGTTTTATGCAGCTTTACGGCTTGTTTGGACACGATACGCACGATTTTCGACTTTTGGGTTGTCTTTTTGAAATTTTTTATTCGACAATGGGAGGAAAAGCGGTATTCGTTTCAAAAAACAATCTGTAAGAAGCGGCATTTTTCTCATATTTGACATTTTTTTTATTCGCTTAAAGGTCGGAATGAGCTGGTTTCGTTTCGAGTGCCATAAAAGGTCTGTGTTTAGCTTCTGCAAGGTTTTTCAAAAAAATACTACCCGCAGGACAACGGACAAGGGCTGGAGATTTTTTTGAAAACCCATCGGGCTTGACCTTGCAAGAAGCGTTAAGAACACAGAAATACCTTTGCACTCGAACAACGAACCGCCATTACGTGCCTTAAGTGTTTAAAACAGGGAAAATAGGTAAGTCTTAATGACGTATTTCTATTTGTGACAAACGAATACCCTTTTCCTTATTTGTTGAAGTCTTTTTTTCTTCTAATGGCTTTCTGTAAGGCAACAAAAAAATCCATTGACACATCTCTTTTTGAAATGTTATCAATGGATTTTAATTCTAAGAAGGAATTTTTTAGTTATCCTATCTTTAAGTTTTTTAATCGTTCGGCAGCAATTTCCATATCCTTGCTGATTTTCTCATTGGTGATTTT